>JAKOXM010000281.1 GCA_029781095.1 Bacteroidota bacterium | reverse complement strand
AATCAAGAGGCGAACTGGCGAACAGTGGTTTTGTCCGTATCGACTATCCCGGCACGGCCTGTTTCGTTTACGTGAAGAAATGACAATTCACCGACTTCACCTGAGCAGTTGCCCGATTTCACGCCAGGTGATGGTCCGGATGTTTTCTTCGCGCAATATTTTCCGGCAGGCGTCACTGTTGAAAAAATCAAAGTCGGCCTGCCGCCATGCAGCGCCCCAATCGGGGTAATCAACAGCCACGCCCTGCATTTCGGCATCGTCGTGGGCGAGGTGGATGACGATCTCGCTGACGCCCGGCTGAAGCCCGTGCAAGACTTTTTCGTAAAAAGCGGCCATGCCCTGCTGAAAATCCCGCGGCGTGGCACTGTAAATCTGGTCGATCACCACATCGTTCTCTGTGACAGCCTGTTGAAAAGACTCCGGAAGTGCGTTTATCATGGTACGGCTGAGCCGCAGCGGCACCTTGTATTCCCTGCCCAGTTTGAGGTATATCTTGAAAAGAGGCAGATTGGTCCAGTACAGGCATCCCATATGCGTATCGAAATGGCTGGGCTGGATACCCATGTCCAACGCGTGCCCGATTTGCGCGCGCAATTCGCGCTCAACCTCTTCCGGCCGCGCAATAGCGGCCATTTTGTCGCAGTCATCGTAAAAATAGCCGCTGGAATCCACGAGGCTGCTTACCGCATCCCGGGACGAGACGGGGCCCCATTTATAAAGTTGCCATTCACTGGTAAGGGTCAGGTGCAACCCAAGGTCGAAACCGGGTTGCTTCTTCACAAATGCAGCGACCTCGGACAACCAGGGGCAGGGCACCATGATGCTCGCGGAATTGACGGGGCCGTCGCCGAGGGAACTGAAGCTGGCCTGGTCAACGCTGTGCGCCGCGCCGAGGTCGTCGGCATGAATGATCAGTAATTTCGTTCCGGCGGGATATCCCAGACGCCCGGCAAGCGATGTTCCCGATTGGGCGCTCACATGCGCGCAGGCCAGCAGGCAAATATGGCAAAACAAAAAATACGGCAGACATCTGTTCATAATTACCTTATTTTAGCCTGCCAATTTACGGTATTCGATCAGTTTCAGGTCAAAATCATTCATTTTTCAACCGATACTACCTTCCCTGAAAACGACTTGCATGAAAAAATATCTGCTTATTCCCGCTCTCCCAATCCTTTTTTCGATCGCCTGTCAATCTTCTGAAAATCAAAAAAATACAGGAAATTCCGACAGCAAGGCTTCTTTTATAAGCAATCCGCAACCGGTCCCGCATCAGGATATCAAAACGCTCGAACCCGGCGCCCAGGCGCCCGATTTTCATCTTCCGGGTACGGACGGGAAATACTATTCACTCAGCGACTTCAAAGACGCCAAAGCGCTGGCGATCATTTTTACCTGCAACCATTGCCCGACGGCGCAGGCATACGAAGAGCGTATCAAAGCGCTGGCGGCCGATTACAAGGACAAGGGCGTCGCAGTCGTGGCCATTTCACCCAACAGTCCATTGGGGCTTTTATATGAGGAACTGGGCTACACAGACCTGAACGACGACTACGAATCCATGAAAATCCGGGCGGATTACCGGAAATTCAGTTTCCCGTATTTGTACGACGGCGATACCGAATCGGCATCGCTGCAATACGGCCCGGTCGCCACACCACATGCTTTTTTGTTCGATCAGGAACGAAAACTGCGCTACACGGGCCGGCTTGATAAAAGTGAAAAGCCCGGTACCGCCAATGCCGAGGATTTGCGGGCAGCCATCGATGCCGTGCTGAACGGAGGAAACATTGCCGAATCTGTCACCAAAACCTTCGGCTGCTCCACCAAATGGGGCTGGAAAACGGAATTGCGCACCAAGGCGGATGCCGACTGGGATGCCAAAGAAGTGAAATTGTCGACCATTGATGTTGCCGGCATAAAAAAACTATTGAAAAATGAAGGTTCCGGCAAACTGATGCTCCTGAACGTTTGGGCGACCTGGTGCGGACCCTGCACACTCGAGTACCCCGATTTTATCGCGCTGCAACGCATGTATGGTGCGCGCGATTTTGAATTTGTGTCTGTTTCAGCCGATAAACCCGACAACGATAAAAAGGTGTTGAAATTTCTGCAGGGCAAACATTCAGCCGTCAGCAACTACCTGTTTTCCAGCGACGATAAATACGCCCTCATCGAGGCAGTTGATAAAAACTGGAACGGCGCTCTGCCATATACGGTGTTGGTGGAGCCGGGTGGCAAAATCGTATGGCAACACCAGGGCGACGTTGATTTGCTGGAATTGAAACGCGCCATCGTGGAACATCCGATGATGGGGCGGGTTTACTGATGCGAATCAGGGGATAAAGGCAATACAGTATTGATTATCAACCACTTGATCAGTCGGCGACTTCAAGTCTAATGTCGTAAACCTAGCGTGAAGGGACACGGATTGGACACCAGCGATTCCCGGTTTGTAAGAGGTAATATCTTTTGAGGCACGAAAAAGGCGTCATCTCGGCACGTTTTTGAGATTTCACCCGCTCCTTCGTCGCGGATGACACCTCAAAAACCGAGATTGCCTCGCAATCCGAGAATGGCTGCTGTTTACTTGTAAAGTTGACGGCACTGTACTTCAAGCACCGCCTGACCCGGTTTTGTCTGAACCGGCTTCCTTTTCAGGCAATTTTACTTGCTTGTGGTTCAATTACCAGCCAGCGTTTATTCCGCATTTTTAACTGAAAAGATACAGGATGCCGGGATTTACACGTGGATGGACCGGTTTCCCGTCGCCGCGAGGCATGCCTCTTTAAATGCTTCCGTATAGGTCGGATGCGCGTGGCTCATTCGGGCCGCATCTTCGGCGGAAGCGCGAAACTCCATGAGGGCAACTGCTTCGGCGATCATGTCGGCCGCGCGGGCGCCCACGATATGCACGCCGAGGATTTCGTCGGTATCCTTGTGCGCCAGTACCTTTACCATACCGTCGAGGTCCATGCTCGCACGGGCACGCCCGAGGGCGCGGAAAGGGAATTTGCCGGGCTTGTACGGAATACCCATCTCTTTGAGTTGTTCCTCGGTGTAACCGACGGAAGCCACTTCCGGCCAGGTGTATACGACACCAGGGATCAGGTTGTAGTGGATATGCGGTTTTTGGCCCACCATGACTTCTGCAACAAACACCCCTTCTTCTTCGGCTTTATGCGCGAGCATGGCTCCCTGTATGACGTCGCCGATGGCATAGATGCCGGGCACTGTGGTCTGCAGGTGATCGTCAACCGGAATGCGGCCTTTTTCATCGGGTACGATGCCGATGTTTTCGAGTCCCAATCCATCGGTATATGGCCGGCGTCCGATAGCGACCAGGCAATAATCGACTTCCCAGGAGAGCGTTTTGGACTCATCGTCGCGGCTTTTGGCCGTCACTTTTACTTTGTTTTTGGCAGACTTAACCTCTGTTACGGCATATCGCAAATGAAATTGCATGCCGAGTTTTTTCAGGCTCTTTGACAGTTCGCGGCTGCAATCCGAATCCATGCCCGCGATGATGCGGTCCAGAAATTCCACCACGATGACTTCCGTGCCGAGGCGGGCATATACGCTGCCGAGTTCGAGGCCGATCACGCCGCCGCCAATGATCAGCATGCTGCCCGGGACTTTTTCGATGTTCAGTGCTTCGGTGCTGGTAATTACGCGCTTTTTATCGTAGTTAAAATGAGCGGGTACGATCGGCTTGGAGCCCGTGGCTATGATCACTTTGTCCGTTTCGATTTCATCGCCCGGGGCGGCCGGCCCGGTGATTTTAATCCGGTTTTTCGTGACGAAGGAACCGTGTCCGTAAAACACGTCGATTTTATTCTTCTTCATCAGGAATTCAACGCCCTTGTTATTATCGAGTACGACCTCGTTTTTCCGCCTGATCATCTGCGGCAGATTGACTTTCAGGTCTTTGATCTCGATGCCATGGGCATTGAACGTCGAATGGGCATTATGATAATGTTCGGAAGAATCGAGCAGTGCTTTGGACGGGATACATCCTACATTGAGGCAGGTGCCTCCCAGCACGGGATATCGTTCTATAATGGCGGTTTTCAGGCCTAACTGCGCGCAGCGAATGGCTGCCACATATCCTCCGGGACCGGAACCGATGACGGTGACGTCGTATTTCATATTCTGTTCAGGACGAATTTTTAGCGGTCATTAAGACAAAAAGAAATTGAAGGTGTTCTTCGGGCCGCATTATTTTTTCGGCCCTTTGCCCCTGAATTTTCTTTTATCCCTGTTCTTGTTATTTCCATCGGGCTGATCAGGTTTGCGGCCGGCATCACCGTCAGGTCTGGGAGCCGGCGGGGTTCCGGGCTTGTTTGGTTCTTTCGCCTGTGGCGGTGGCCCGGTTCTTTCTTGCGGGGGGCGCCGGTCGGGCCGGCCTGACGGGGACTCCGGGCGGCGGTTGCGGTTGTCGCGTTGGTCCGGCCGCGACGGTTTCCCTCCCGGCGGGCGGGAATGGCGGGAATCATCCTGAGCGGCTTTTTCTACAGCGGCTGCGGCGCTTTGCGAGCGGTCGCGGTTTTTGCTTCGTTTTTTCTTCTTTTTGCGCTTTTCGATGGGCAGTTCGATCACGTTTTCAACGTTTTCGAAATCAGGTTCTTCTTCTTCCACTTCCAAAGGCGGGGGAGCCATGGCCTGAATATCTTCGAGGCTGCCGGGCATCTTCCCTTGTTTAATCATATCCAGCACGTCCCAAACCTGGTCGACGTGCAAGGGAAAAAACTTGCCCCGGTTTTCGGCATATGTATAAAACATGAGGCGCTTGAACACGTCCGTTTTCACCAGAATAGCCAATCCCGCGCTTGTTTTCAGGCGTTCGGCGCGATCGGGAAAATCTTCGAGGGCATCGATGTATGTGTCAAGTTCGTAGTTGAGGCAGCACTTGAGCCGCCCGCACATGCCGGACAGCTTGGTCTGGTTGATCGCCAGGTTCTGGTATCGTGCGGCAGCCGTATTGACGCTTTTAAACTCCGCAAGCCAGGTGGAGCAGCACAGCTCGCGGCCACAGTTGCCGAGGCCGCCGATACGCGCCGACTCCTGTCGGGCTCCGATCTGGCGCATCTCGATTTTGACCTTGAATTCGCGGGCGTAACTGCGAATGAGCTCGCGAAAATCCACACGCCCGTCGGCGGTATAGTAGAATGTGCACTTCCGGCCGTCGCCCTGGAATTCGACATCACCCACTTTCATATCCAGATCGAGGGTACGGGCGATCACCCGGGCCTTGACCATGACTTCTTTTTCCTGCTGGCGTACCTCGTCGAGGCGTTCGATGTCGCGTTCGTGTGCTTTGCGCACGAGGGAAGCCAGGCGGGCATCCGGACGGACGCGCTTGCGCTTCATCTGGAGCCGGACGAGTTCGCCGGAAAGGGAAACCTTCCCGATATCGAAACCGCCGGAAAGGGATTCCACAATCACCCAGTCGCCGGTCGTGGCGCGGGTATATTGCGGGTTTTTATAAAATTCCTTGCGGGAGCCGTTTTTAAAACTGACTTCCACGATATCGAAAGGTTGCACATCGCGAATGCCAAGTGCAGTAATCCAATCGTATGTATTATGCCGGTTGCAACCGCCCGTTGCGCAGCCGCCGTTGGAGCGGCAGCCGGAGGCGTTGTCTTTACCGGTAGAACAGGAACATCCTACGCAGCCCATATTTTTGTGCTATAAGCCTGCCGTCGGACGAGATGGTTATTTCTGCAGCGATGTCCTGCAAATTATCCGCTCCGTTCAAGGGCAGGCGATGGTTTGGTTTATATTTTAACATGAGTTATCCTGAATTTTTAACCCACGATTTTAATCGTGGAATCAGGATGATAAAACACAGATTATCAAACCGTTTTAATGGTTTAGGCGACTTGAAACGGTTAAAACCGTTGCCTGATGGCCTGCTTTTCCACTCCCGCGATTAAAATCGCGGGTTGAAAGAGCCTTTCCTGTGTGATTTAACAATTCGGGATTACTCATGTTTTTACGCGGTTTTCATGATCTGGTTCATCCGGATCGAGGTATCCAAAAACAGTATTTTAGGGTTGGCATTTCTTTCTATGTAGTAAACGTTATCGTTGAACAAGCCTGCAAGTTGCGTAATTTTTTCAAAATCAAGCACTTTTGCCATATTTTGAACCGTTTGCACCTCCTCTGGCCGCAGGCGCAGCCTGGCGTTTCCGGTTGCCACAAAAGCCATCATTTCACGCAAAAAATGAAGTCCGTAGTACAAAAACTGCTTCTGGTTTTCACGTCCGAGTTTGGCGAACGACTCGGTCCATTGCACGAGTTCCACGCCGTTGCCGCGCCAGCATTTGCGCAGCCAGTCGAGCAACAGCTGCGCGTCATCGTTCTCCGGGTTGTCGGCCAGTTGAAGTGCCGTATTAAAATCGCCACCGGACAAAAACGCGATTTGCCGGGCCCTGTTTGAATCAACGCCGCGTTTTTCCTCGAGCGCTTCTGCAATATCATCGTCCGAGAGCGTGTCCGTTTTTACCAACTGGCAGCGACTGAGAATGGTATTGAGGATCATTTCCTGGTTTTCGGCCGCCAGCAGAAAAATCGTTTGCTCGGGCGGTTCCTCTATCAGTTTCAGCAGGCGGTTGCCCTCCTTTCCGAGGTATTCGGGAAGCCACATGACCAGTATCTTGTATCGTCCTTCGAAGGCTTTGAGGCTCAGTTTTTTTATTATGGCATTGCACTCGTCTTTTGTGATGTTTCCCTGTTTGTTCTCCGCGCCAAGGCGCTGGAGCCAGGTGTTGGCATCCATATAAGGGTTTTCGGAAAGTGCGAGGCGCCACTGTTTCATATAATCCGTACTGACGGCATTGGTACCGACGGTGGGAAAGGAAAAATGGATGTCCGGATGGGCGAATTGTGAAGCCTTGCGACAGGCCGGGCACACCCCGCAGGGGCCGTCGGCCGGCTGCTCGCATTGCAGCAATTGTGCGAATGAAACCGCCAGTGCAAGATTTCCGCTGCCGGTAGGTCCTAAAAAAAGCAAAGCATGGGGCACACGCTCACTTTGAGCGAGTTGCAGCAGCAATGTCTTTATTCTCTTTTGTCCTACAATGTGTTGCATTCGTTGGCCTGCTTTCAGGATCGGTGATACCATTAAACGGCTGGCAGCGAAGGTACAGCGCTTCGCGGGAAAACAAAACGCGCTTTAACGTAGTTTAGATGCTTCCGGCGCTCCCGTGCACCTGTTTGTCGCAACCGGATGCGCCCAATCGATCATATACAACCTGTAAACATGAAAGTTGCCGTAATACGCCGTGCCCATTTTAATGCCGCCCACCGCCTGCACAACCCCGCCTGGACGGATGAAAAGAACCGGGAGGTTTTCGGCCTCTGCAACAACCCCAACTGGCACGGCCACAACTACGAACTGGAGGTGAAAGTGACCGGTGAAATTGATCCTGAGACCGGTATGGTCGTCGATCTCGGCTGGCTGGCCGGGCTTATCGACCGGGAAGTGGAACACCGCTTTGATCATAAAAACCTGAACCTCGACACGGCAGAATTTCGGCACCTGAACCCGACGGCCGAAAATATCTGCGTAGTCATCTGGCGGATCTTGCGCGAACACCTGCCCGTTCAATACGATCTTCATGTACGGCTCTACGAAACGCCGCGCAACTTCGTTGAATATCCGGCCTAAATAGAAAATCGCCCTGCGATGCCATGACCGCAGGGCGATTACAGACCGGTTGGTCCTTACTGTTTTTTAATCTGTACGGCCTGGAACAGTTTGCCGTCTTTGCTTTCCAGGGCTACCAGATATGAGCCGGCAGGCTGGCCAGTCAGCGAATATGAAGCATCGCTGGACGCTTCAAAAACAGCAACCTGCCGTCCTTCGTGCGAAAACACGTGTACCCGGCTCACATCTTCTGCATTTTCAAGCGAGAAGGATTCTACTACCGGGTTGGGGAAAAGGCGAACGTTGGCAGCCGGAAGCTGGTCATGTGTACCGACAAGGCTGGCATCGAAAATATAATAAGCGTATTGCGGGTTGTCAAGATCGGCCTGATCGGTGTATTTCAGTTGCACAACGGCATTTGCCGATGATCCGCTGTTGTTCAGGAGGTGAACAATCATCGGGGCCGTGGCTCCGGGGCCGATGATGAAGGTTTTGGTGTCGATCCAGGTCGCATAGCATGCATTCGGATCACAAACCTGAGTCTTTAAGGTATCGGGGCTGATGCTCAGGACCGTGCGCTCCCACTTGATCGTACGGTTGGCATTTGTCAGGTTTTTAATTTGGTTATCCGCCTCGACATCAACCAAATTGATGGGTGCAGAAACGGAGACTGTGTCGGGAAATACATCGAATGTTGCCTGGGCAGAGGCGGTCACACCCAGAAACAAAGTCAACAAAAGTGTAAAAATGAAGTTTTTCATAAGCAAAATGTCACTGATTAGCAGGTTTAGCAATAATTAAACAAAGGTACACCGCTTTGCCGGAACAGGCTTTCTATTTTTGTTCAGATTATCAACCTTTTTTGCCAACTGGATAATATTAGCCAATCGATCATGAACAAGCTTTCGGCGTTGATGCTTCTGCTTGCTGCGGCGATCCGCCTGTCAGCACAGTTACCGCAAGGCGCCGTTGCGCCCGATTTTACAGCCCAGGATATCACCGGGCAGACATGGCACTTGTACGATCTGCTTGACGAGGGGAAGGTGGTTGTTCTGGAAGTTAGCGCCACGTGGTGCCCGCCCTGCTGGGCATACCACAACAGCCATGCACTTCAAAATTTTTACCTGGCACACGGACCTGACGGCGACGATAAAGCACAGGTATTTTTTGTGGAAGGCGATCCGGCTACCAACATCGCCTGCCTGTTCGGCCAGTCGGGCTGCAATGATTTTTCGGCAGGCAACTGGGTGGAGGGTACCACCTACCCGATTTTTGACAATGCCGCGCTGGCAGATTCTTTCCAAGTAAGCTACTACCCCACCGTCTACATGATCTGCCCAAACAAGAAAGTTTTCCAGGTTGGTCAGATGACTGCGGAGCAACTCTGGGAAAAGGCCTCCTCCTGCCCGGTAGCATTCGGAACAAACAATGCCGGTATTTTTTACCACAAAGTCGGCACCGACCTGCGGGAGGTGTGCGATACGCTGACCGTGAAGCCGGCTTTCACGCTTGTCAATCTGGGATCCAACCCGCTGACTTCTGCCGCCATTACACTGCAATGGAACGATGCCCTGATACAAACGCTCAACTGGAACGGAAATCTGCCGCTTTTCGGAGAAGCGCAGGTTACTTTTGACTCCCTGCCTTTGGATGCGGAAGGCGTCTTAAAAACGATGATCGTTTCGGTTAACAACGGTCAGGGTGACGACGATTATTCGAACAACGTGCATAATGAGAACTTCGCGATAGCCAGTGAATTCCTGAATCCGCACATCATACTCAAAATAAAAACGGACAAATACGGAGCAGAGACCTATTGGGAACTTCGCAACGAGGCCGGCGAGGTGCTTTTTTCCGGCGGCAACAAAAATGTGGGCCCCGACGGTGGCGGGATGTTTGGAAACATAACCAACGGTCCCGGCACCTACGGCGATAATGTATTGATAACCAAAACACTGGAACTGCCGGGTAACGGCTGCTACTCCATTCTTTTCGTCGATGCCTATGGCGACGGCATGTGCTGCGGATACGGTAACGGCTTTTACAAGCTATACAGCATTAACAATCCAACGGTACCAATCATTTTTGGCGGCGAATTCGGCGCAACGGATCACCGCGGTTTCAGCGTGTCAGATCCGGTACCGGTGGTTTCGCCCCCGGAACAAGCCGCCGGGATCGATATTTTCCCGAATCCTGCCGGCGACCATCTCAACATCTCTTTTTCTCTGGCGCGTAGCACCGGCCTGTCCGCCATCGTGGTCAACGCATTGGGCCAGGTCGTACACAGATTCCAGCCCGAACAGGCGAT
Organism: Bacteroidota bacterium; assembly: GCA_029781095.1. GTDB lineage: Bacteria > Bacteroidota > Bacteroidia > Chitinophagales > Saprospiraceae > M3007. The sequence continues at coordinate 39,805 of JAKOXM010000281.1, read as the reverse complement.
GCCGGGCGAACGACATTGGTCGCTTCCGCTGGCCGGATGGCCTTCCGGGCCTTATTTCATTCGTTTTCAGACCGGCGCCCAGGCTGTGACGCGCACGTTTTTTGTCGAAAAATAAAATCGCTACTTATTCAGCCACTCTTTAAAGTCGCGTGTGTTTTCCGTGCTGACGATAACTTCCCGCGAACTGGCGGGCTTTAAATCGACTTTCACGCGACTTTTCGAGAGTACCGTTATTTTCTCAATAGCCTCGAAATGAGCGATGAAGCTGCGGTTGAGCCGGAAGAACATCGCCGGGTCCAGCAAGTCCTCCAGGTCGGACAATTTATACTCGACGATGAAACGGTTGCCGTCGTTTTTTACGAGGTAAACATAGCGGTCCTCCCCTTCGAAATAGGCAATGTCCTCTGTTTTCACGCTCAATATTTTATCGCGCCGGGTTACGAGAAACCGTTGTTGGTAATCCCTTTGACGCGGCTGTTCGAGCGATTGCAGCAGTTGGGTGAAGTCGGGAGCCGGTTTGGGCGGCCGGGTGACGCGGTACTTTTCCAGGCTCCGGCTCAGGTCCTCCCTGTCGATAGGCTTGAGCAGATAGTCGATGCTGTTCACTTTGAAAGCCCGCAGGGCGTACTGATCGTATGCGGTAGTAAAAATAACCGGTGTCGTCACTTCTACCTGTTCGAATATCTTGAAACTCAGGTCGTCAGCGAGGTGAATATCGAGAAATATAAGGTCCGTCCGGTTGCTGCGCAACCAGGCTACCGCTCCCCGCACAGAATCGAGTTTTTCCTGGATTTCAATGCTGGGATCGAGTTCGCGCAGGATCTTTTCCAAATTATCCCGCGCGTGTTTTTCATCTTCAACAATAATAACGCGCATATTTTCCGGCTTCGTGATTTGGGGTTTCCATGATTTAAATCCGGAAGCGGGATCAGGTCGTGCGTTTGTCATTTGATATCAAGATTTAGCCTGACAATAGTCGTTGGCAGGCCGGCACATATCAATGAAAATAACAAAAAACTGTCCTCATACTCGCTTCAGGCTTCTCCGATGAGCGGCACGCGTGTAATATAGTACCCGGCGTTTTGCTCAAATTCCACCGGCTCCGGGGTGATCATCTCGTAGCGCGATTTGAGAATATCGAGACCAAGACCGGTAGATTCGACCGGGGTCCCGCGTAACTGAAGATTATTGCTTACCTCGAGTTTTCCGTCGGACAGCCAGGAGATACGGATGTGCAAGGGATTTTCGGCGGCAACGATATTATGTTTGATGGCGTTTTCTACCAGTATCTGAAGGGTGAAAGGCGGCAGGCAATACCGTGTGTTGACGTGCTTTGGAATATCGACTTCTGCCTGCAAACTTTCAGAAAAGCGCATTTTTTGCAAATAAAGGTATGCTTCCACCAGGTCAAGTTCTTGCTCGAGGGTTACCAGCGGCTGTTCCCGCAATTCCAGAAGACGGCGGTATACTTTGGAAAACCGGTTTGTAAACTCAACCGCCTTAACCGGATTTTCGGGGATAAGCGCCGCCAGTATGTTCATGCTGTTGAACAGAAAATGGGGGTTGATCTGGTTTTTCAGGACTTCGAACTGTGAAAGGATATGAGCCTTTTCCTGGCGTTCGGACTTCAGCAGCAGCTCGAAATTCTCCTCCATGAGCCGACGGCTCAATTGTTTCAGCGTGTGCGATTCGAGAGAGTTGTCGAGTATGATCTTTAATTCTTCGGGGCTCCAGGGCTTGGTGGCAAAATAGTACACTTTGCCCTTATTGATCGCATCGATCACCGCCTGCAGGTCGCTGTACCCTGTCAGGATAACACGTATAATCTCGGGATAGCGCTTGCGAATATGTTCGAACAGCTCCACGCCGGTCATGCCGGGCATTCGCTGGTCGCTTACGACTAATTCAACAGTCTGATTTTCAAGAATCTGTAAGGCTTCGCTCGCGCTTTGTGCCGTCGTTATATCATAGTACTTGCGAAAGGAACTCTTGAAAACCAGCAGATTGTCTTCCTCGTCGTCCACGTATAGTATGTGGTACTTGCCTTCCATGCGCCCAAGGTAATGAGGATTGCAGATTCACTGCCGTTTTTTCCCTGTTCACATCTTTTTCCACGCGCCTTCACTGCTTCAGACTGGCGAAGGACGGTCATCAGGGTATATGTTTGTGTCATCGGAAAAATCAATATTAAAACCGTAACCAATGAAAACTGTCCTCTTGTTTTTCGCCCTTATACTCAATCAGATAAACGCCCAGCCTCCCAATTACGGCGATGGTGCCGAAGTCAGAAACGCTGAATTCGAAGGAGGCGCCGATCAACTCGCAGGTTACTTTTCCCAAAATATGCATTACCCCCAGACAGCATTTGTCAGGCATATCGAAGGTACCGTGGTCGTCACTTTCACCATCGACACGGCAGGAGTGGTACAACACGTGAAGGTGCGCAGCGGAATCGGCAGCGGATGCGACGAAGAAGCGGTACGATTGGTGGCGGGTATGCCCAAATGGAACCCTGCATTCTTCAATAACAAGCCCATAGCTTCGGGAAAAACACTCCGTATCGACTTCAGAATGCCTGCCAAATAAAGGCCGGGAACCTGCATCAAAAAATATTTTAAAAAAATACGTCAGGTCATTGAGATTACTCCCGGCCTTGCCGACTAAACCCATTAAACCAGGACACCAATATTTTTAAAAAACGAAATTGTACTGCCATGAAAAACATAATTGAGAAAACTGCTTCATTTCTGACCCTGGTTCTTATCGCAACACAGCTGAACGGTCAATTGCAAAATACCTGGTTGGGCGGAACGCCCGGCCGCCCCATCGACTGGAATGTCGCAAGCAACTGGTCCCGGCAACGGGTACCCGGCACCTTCGACGATATTATTATCCCGAACACTTCGTCGACGACCTTTTCCTATCCGACTATTGCCGGACAGGTAGAGATCAACTCCCTGACCATTGAAAGCGGCGCCAAACTGGTCATCCTCGAAACAGGATTTCTGAAACTGAATCGCAGTGGCGGCAGGGACGAAGCGCTGGCCAACATGGGCGAACTGGAAAACCGGAGCAAGCACTTCATTGAATTTGCTCTTCCGGAAGGCAGGGACAACGGTCAGGGAGTGCTGGCGAGCAGAAAAAACTAGAAAACACCCGGCCGGGGTCGCGTCAAACCAAATGAAAACGGGAGACCACATCCACGCGCACCCCGGTTGCTTTTTAAAATAAATTTAAGCGGAATCAACAGAGCAAATATTGCTGTCCGCCGTACTGAAAGCAGTGCGGCGGTTTTTTATTTGCGGCCAAAATCGGCCGGAATTTCGCCCCAGTCCTCCGTTTCCCATTTCAGGATCGGGTTGGTTATTTTGTTGACAGCCAGCCATTTTTCAGCGCGCTCGATCAGCTGGAAAATCTTATCGTTGCGGCTGTTGTGGTCGAGTTTTGTATTGCATTTCCCTTTTTTTACCCAGCCCTGGGCTGTTTTGGAATCGGAATAGATGGGCATGGCCGGTTTGCCCTGCTGTTTCAGCATCGCGAGCGCGTGCACAATGGCCAGAAATTCGCCAATGTTATTGGTCCCCTCCTCCAGGGGTCCGACGTGGAACAACTCACGTCCGTCGGCCGTGTACACGCCCCGGTATTCCATATCGCCGGGGTTGCCGCTGCACGCTGCATCCACCGCAATGCTTTCCCGGATGATATTGGACCTCGGTATTTTCCCGGTTGATTTCACGGCGGGAGCGTCTTTTTTCACAAAAGCCCAGTAATTCCCTTTAAAGGCCTTTTCCGCCTCGGCCCTGCTTTCAAAACTTTTATATTTCGCCTGGGCATAACCGTCTACCTGTCGCTTTGCAGCATCCCAGGAAGTGTATATACCAGGCGTATGGCCTTCCCATACGACGTAGAACTTTGGTTTTGCCATTGATTTATGGTTGCAATTGAATCATTGCCGGCAATGAATTAAAGTTTCAGCAGGTCGAAACTGTAGTATAAGGCGGCTCCGAGCACCGAAATGCGCCCGTTGCCAAGCGCCGCGCTCGTAGTACCCCGTGTGTACAGGTTATCGAGATCGGCCAGACCGATATTGGCCCGAAGGCCGAGTTTGCCACCGATGTCCTTTTTGCCGAAATTCAGCTTGTACTGGATCCCTGCGATAAGGCCGATATCGGTTTTCTTAAAATCGTTGTTGGCCTTGAACAGTTTGTTTTCGCCGGTTGGCTCGAAAGTTCCTTTCAGCCTGCTGCCGAGCAAAATGCCCATATAAGGCCCTATAATTACAGAAAACCGTCCATCGCGTTTAAAGGAAATTTCCGGGGTTGCCGCTATATTAAGCCATATCGTGCTATAGGTGCCGTCGCGCACGTAGTCGACAAAGAACGGAAAGGAATCCTTGGGCACCTCAAATGCTGATTTGGCATGGATGAATCGATTGGCGAGGCCGATTTCACAATTGACCGTAACAAATCCGCCACGGCCGTGAAAAGCAACCTGGGCGCCGAGTTCCCAGCCCGGTTTCCAGCCGAATACCGGCTTGTCAGCAGGCGTAGTGGAGGGGAAATACCCCGTTTTGCGAAACGAACTGGCATTCAGGCCCCCGCGAAGCCGGAATTCGACCGAACCGGGTGTGAATTCGCGCTCAAACACGTATTCCTGCTTGGTATCGCGGCCGTTGCGCTTGCCTTCGAGCGTGACCTGCAATTCGCGATTGCCGAGCAACAAATAACGGATTTTCTGCGGATCGTCGTGCTGCGGATTTTCAAATACATAGCCGTCGTAATCCGCTTCCGTCAGGCGGAAAGGGATTGGTTTGTTCTGGTTTTGGCCGCGAACCACAACGAGGTAGTCGATATTATTGCCGCGCCATTCGAGGCTCATCGTTTGCAGGGTGACCGTATCGCCGTTTTCGGGCTTTATGCGGAAATTGCGACCGGCGAGCGTGCTGTCGTCCACGATTTTCCAGGATTCGAGACGGTCGCCGCGATCGGTCGGCATAAACCAGGTTCCGTCGAGTGCGCGCAGTTCGCGGAAGATTCCTTTTGCGTCATCAATTTGGGCGGACAATACCACGGGTAATGAAAACAGGAGGGCGGGGAGTAATAATCTTATTTGCATGGATCAATTTTTTGGCAAAAAAACGAGGAAGTTTCGTTATTATCGTCATTTCATCATTCGACATTTCGACATTATGGGCATTGATCCCGGCCTGACCGGCCGGTAACGGATGAAAATTAAAATACAATGACCGAAATTTGACACGAGAAATGTTAAAATCCGTGCAACCCTGGCCTTAAAAGGATGTCAATACACTCAAATAACGAAATGGACGCCACTCAAACGCACCGCGACCTGATTGAGCGCTGCCGGGAAGGACGCCGTGATGCCCAATTCGAGTTGTACCGCTTGTATTCGCGAGCTATGTACAATACGGCATTGCGCATGGTGCAAAATCCCCATGACGCTGAAGACATACTACAAAGCATATTTATTGAGGTCTTCAGCAAACTGGACACTTTCCGCTATGAAAGCAGTATTGGCGCCTGGATGAAGCGCATCACGGTCAACAAAAGTATTAATTTCCTGAAAAGCCGGCGCCTGAGTTTCTCGGAACTGACGCCATTTAGTGACCGCGCTGAAGATCCGGTGCAGGACAATGAACCAGCCTACAACGTCGAAAAAATAAACCGCGCGATAGCCGGTTTGCCCGACGGATACCGGGTGGTGTTCAACCTGTACGCGCTCGAAGGTTATGACCATGAAGAGATTGCCCAGGTACTCGGCATAACGGAAGCTACGTCAAAATCACAGTACAGTCGCGCCAAGGCAAAATTGAGGGATATCCTGACATCAAATGAAAAATGAATATTATCTCTACCCGGGCTCGACCCGAACATAATACAAACACAAACATTACTTTTTAATCCGCTTGCCTCCATTTCAAACTACTCAAAAACACTGATTCACAGCAATGAACAGGTCACAATCGATAGAAACTTTTATCCGGGAACACCGGCAGGCCTTTGACCTCGCCGTACCGGGTGCACATGGCTGGCAAAGTGTTGGAAAGGCGCTCGACAGGCTCTCAACCGCCGACAGCGTAGAGGCCGGATTGCTGCACAACCGTATCCTTTTCGATACGGAGACTCCTTCCGATGAAGTGTGGAAAAAGGTAGAGCAGTTTCTGAACGACCAGGCAGGAAGCCCGTCAGACCCGCTCGAACACTTCATCCGCCAGCATCGCGAAACGCTCGATAGCGAAGTACCCGATCTGAAGGTATGGAGCAATGTGATCCGGCACCTGCCCGGCTCCAAAGCTGCCGTGGTTCATATCAACTGGCGATATTCCCTGATGCGTATAGCGGCCTCCATTGCGTTGCTGCTCGCAGGCGTCACGGCAGGCATCTGGTATGCGAGGTCGGGCGAAACCCCTGCCATGGCCATGAGCGAAGTCTCCAACGAATACGCCGAACTCGAATCCTATTACAAACAAGACATTGCAGGCAAACAGAAAAAACTGGCAGCCTTCACCGGCAGCCAGCCTGCAGAAGTACACGAGGATCTGGAACAAATAGACGACATCATGGCCGAATTGCAGCAGGAACTGGCCAACGTACCCGCCGGCAACCGCGAACAGGTGGTACGTGCCATGATCGAAAACTACAAAGCCAAAGCGGCTATTCTCGAACGGGTCCTCAACCGCCTGGAACCAACAAAAACAGAAGTGAAAAACAGTAATTCTGACAATGGCACTAAAAATATTTGAATTTTCAACCATGCTTAACCTGCGCACAGTACTCTTTTTGTGCCTGCTTGCCGGAGGCGCTTTGACCGCCTCCTGTGCAGATTGCCCGAAGCAGGAATTCAGCCGGACGATCAACCGCGAATTCGGCACCACAGCCGACGGCATGACCGCCCTTTACAATAAATACGGCACTGTCAACGTGAAAACGTGGCAAAACAACTCCGTCAAAATTGATATAACCATCGTCGTCAATGCTGGCAGCCAACGCGAAGCCGACAAGATTTTCGACCGGATTAAAGTCAACTTTGCCAATGCGGCCGGTTACGTAAAAGCCGAAACGATGATCGAACAAAGCAACGGCTGGTGGTCGGAAGGCAACAGCTGCGATTTCAAGATCAATTACGATATCTCGATCCCTATTGGTAACCAGCTGGACCTCAAAAACCGTTACGGCAATTCTTATGTATCGAAACTCAACGGCAAACTCACCGCAGAAATCAAATACGGCGACCTGAGGACAGAGGCCATCGCCAATGACGCCGACATCAACCTCGGTTATGGCAAAACCTACATTGCCAAAGTAAACCACCTGTACGGCCAGGTCAGCTACAGCGAACTCACCGTGACGGATGCCCAGGAAGTGCAACTGGATACGAAATACTCGGAATTGAAAAGCGATAACATCAATATCCTCAGACTTACATCCAAATACGATGATTTCGAGCTCGGCACGGTGGGCGAGTTGCGTCTTCAGACCAAATATGCCACTTTGCGCGTCAGAAATGCAGGCTCCGCTTATGTAACGGCCCAGTATACCGATGTCAAATTGATCAACCTGACCGAAACAGCCGATACGGATCTCAGCTACGGCAGCCTTAAAATTGAATCGGTCGACCGCAATTTTTCCGAAGTAAACGTGGTCTGCAAATACACCGATGTACAGGTGTCCACGGAAAGAAGCGTGCCTTATCGTTTCAATTTGCAAAGCCAGTATGCCGATATGAAAGCGCCCACCGGCGCCATGGTCAAGCATTCGAATGACTCGGGCAAATCAAAAACAATGGAAGGCTACGTCGGCGACGCCAACGCCAAAGGGCAAATCAAGGCCAAACTTCAATACGGAGGTCTGGTGCTGAAATGATCGGCAGCGCTACCGCGTCAGCACGATGTAGTCGCGCAGCAGCGTTTTGAGGAATTCGACGTCGTTGACGGGTCGTTTCTCCAGCCCGATAAGCGGCAGCAGGTGCAAAACCAATGTTTCAACGACTTCCGCGTGCGCGGCGTTGGGGTAGTTTTGATATCTGCTCAAGGCTCTTTTGATAAAGATCATGTCCGATTCACTGAGGTTGCGCACCTCGGGGAATACCGGTTGGTAACGCTCCAGCGATGAAATGCTCAGGATGTCTTCGAGGCGAAAAGTGAAGCGGGAACCGTAGAGTTTTATCACGGTCGTATTGGCTGCCATATCGCCGAATCGCTGGCTTTTGGCGGTAGTCTTGATCAGCAGGGCGCCTACCACGCCGGCAGAAAACATCCAGTCCACCAATTGCAACAAGGCTCGCAATAGCACATCACTCCATTCCGGGTCTTTTCCGTCGAGGCGTACTACCTTGATATTCAAGGTCTTTTTACCGGGCGTCTGGCCTACGTTCCAGATTTCAAAAAAAGTATTGTATAAAAAATAAAGCAGCAAAGGCAGCAAAAAATACATGACCACGGGATCCAGACCTTCGTCGCCGAAAACAACAGCGATCAGCGGGCGAAGCAGCATTACCAGCAGCAAATAACCCAGGCCAATGATTACCATATCGAGCAGCCATGCCAGTACACGCTCGCGAAGAAAGGCAAGCTCGTACTCGATGGTAACATTCTGCGTAGTGGTGATCTCTATTGTTTTTTGCATGCCGTGTTCTTTTGGCACAAAAAGATCCTTGCCTTAAAAGGCGACCTGGTATTCCCGCAATGCTTCGTTGAGCGACACCTTTTTATCGGTGCGTTCCTGACGGCTGCCGATGATAAGTGCGCACGCAACCTGGTATTCGCCTGCCGGAAACGGCCTTGTGTAGGTACCCGGGATCACGACTGACCGCGCCGGAACACGCCCTTTGTGAATAACCGGTTCCGGACCTGTAACGTCGATGATATGGGTGCTGTTGGTCAGGACAACGTTGGCGCCAAGTACAGCTTCCCGCTCTACCCGGACGCCTTCGACCACAATGCAACGCGACCCGATAAAACAATCGTCCTCCACAATGGTAGGCGTAGCCTGCGGAGGCTCCAGCACGCCTCCGATACCCACACCGCCTGCGAGGTGAACGTTTCGCCCGATCTGCGCGCAGGAACCTACTGTGGCCCAGGTATCCACCATGGTGCCGCTGCCCACCCAGGCTCCGATATTAACGTAGGATGGCATCAGAATAGCGCCTTTTTCAATAAAAGACCCGTAGCGAGCCAATGCCTGGGGCACTACACGGACGCCTTTTTTGGCGTACCCGGTTTTGAGCGGTATTTTGTTGTGGTATTCGAAAGGGCCGACTTCAATGGTCTGCATTTCCTGGATGGGAAAATACAACAACACGGCTTTTTTAATCCATTCATGGGTAATCCATGTACCGTCGGCCTGCGGTTCCGCTACGCGAATCTCCCCCGCATCAAGCAAGGCAATCACCTCGCGAATGGCTTTTTTTACCTCCCAGTTCTGAAGCGACGACCGGTCTTCCCAGGCGGATTCAATGGTTTTTCTTATATCGTTCATTATCAATATGCTGATTTTTACCAATGCACTAATGCGGTCCCTGAAACCTGCCGGTTTTTATCCTTAGCCGGTCAGCAACACCGCGATCAGGTAGTCGGCCAGCAGAATGAGAATATCGCTGTAGACCACCGCACGGGTGCTGGCCTGCCCCAGTTCGATGCTGCCTCCTTTCACAAAATAACCCTGATAGCAGGATACGCTGGTGAGAATGACAGCGAACACCACGGATTTGACGTACATCATAAATACGTTGTACGGCACGAAAAAGGAGCGAACCCCCTGAATATATTCCGAATCCGTGATGAGACCGGTAGGCACGCTGGCCAGATATCCGCCGATAATGGCTACCAGTGCCGAAAAAGTTACCAGCAGCGGGATGACGCAAATGGCCGCGATCACCTTGGGGGTGACAAGATAGGCAGCGGTATTGACGCCCATTACTTCCATGGCGTCAATGTGTTCCTTCTGACGCATGCCTCCTATTTCGGCGGCCATATTGGATCCGACTTTGCCTGCGAGTACCAGACACGTGATGGTCGGCGACAATTCGATGAGGGCCAGATCGCGCACGATATATCCGATATAATATCGCGGAACCAACTGACCATCAAGCTGGTATGCAAACTGGATAGCAGCCACCGCCCCGATGAAAATAGAGATGAGACACACGATGATGAGCGAGCCGATACCGATGTCGTTCATCTGCCGCATCGTCTCTTTCCAGTACATGGAAAATTTCTCCGGGCGCGCCAGGGCGTGCTTCATCATGATCAGGTATTGCCCTAAATGATTGAGGTAGTTATATTTAGATAGAGATTCCATACAGATGACTCAAAATTTCCGCTTCAAAGGTTGGTTTTTTTTTCAAAACTTGGGGGCAAAATTTATACCTCCACCATGGGAAAAACTGCTGTGATTACCGGCGCAACTAAAGGACTGGGCCGCGCCATCTCCGAAATTTTTGCCGACAACGGCTTCGATCTCTGTGTCTGCGCGCGCACGGAGGCTGATCTCGACGCGATGCGAAACGAATGGAAAGAACGATTCCCGGCCACCATTCTTCATGCCTTCCCCGCCGACCTGGGTAAAAAATCGGAGGTAACGGAATTTGCCGGATTTATACGAAAAACCTGGGAGCAGGTCGATGTGCTGGTCAACAATGCCGGGATCTATCTGCCCGGAGGCGTATCCGACGAACGGGAAGGTTCGCTCGAAACCCTGCTCGAAACCAATCTGTACAGTGCCTATCACCTCACGCGGGCCTTGCTTCCGCTGATGGTGCCGCACCGGCGGGGCCATATTTTCAACATGTGTTCTATAGCCAGTATAATCGCCTATCCGAACGGAGGATCGTACAGCATCTCCAAATTCGCACTGCTCGGCTTTTCCAAATGCCTCCGGGAGGAAATGAAAACGAAGGGCGTCAAGGTTACGGCAATCCTGCCCGGCGCTACGTGGTCTGACTCCTGGCATGGCGCCAATTTTCCGGCCGACCGGCTCATGCAGGCCTCCGATATCGCCAAAGCGGTTTGGGGCTGTTACAATCTTTCCGACGCAGCAGTAGTGGAAGAATTGCTGATCCGGCCGCAACTGGGCGATTTGTAATAATCATCTTACCATTTTTCCAGCACCCCCAGACCGAACAGCGCAAAGTCATATTTAACGGGATCCTCCGGGTCGAAAGCCCGGAGGTTTTCCGTGAGTTCCAGTACCGCCCGCCAGTCGGTTTGTTTTCGATGCAACAAACCCATGCGCCGGGCAACGCGCTCCACGTGCACGTCGAGCGGCATGAGCAACTGAGCCGGTGAGATCGCTTTCCATACACCAAAATCGACGCCGGCGTCGTCGCGTCGCACCATCCAGCGCAGGAACATATTGAGCCGTTTGCAAGTGGAACCCCGCTCCGGCGTGGCGACGTGTTTGCGGGTGCGTTCAGGCGCATAAGGGAGGTCGAAAAAATCGCGGTGAAAACCGGTTAATGCACGCTCCACAGTTTTGTCGCCGGAAGAAAGATGACGCGCAAAAGCCTGCTCCAATGATACGTTTTGCCTGTAAAATTGCTGGAGAAATTCGAGAAACCACAAAGTGTCGGTAGCCTGAAAGGTTCGGTGTTTGAAATCCAGAAACCGCTTCCGGTCCTCCTCTGTATGGTGAACGATAAAATCGTAAGGCGCCCCATCCATCAGGTCAATCAGCCGGTTGGCGCTTTGAATAATGGTTTTACGCTGCCCCCAGGCAAGGGTTGCTGTCCAGAAACCCGTAATCTCCCGGTCCTGCAGCCTCGAAAACCGGTGCGGAATAGAGATCGGATCATCGGCAATAAATCCCGAAGTGTTGTACTGACGGACGGCCTCATTCAAAAAAGACTGCAAATTGGCGGACGGATTTGGCAACGCTGCGCTTATTTTGGTTTGAAAAACATGTTTTTACAGGTGTTGGCGGGTTGTGCTTGCGCCGCCCCTACCTATTTTCTTCCGCATGCAACAGCAACCGTTGCTTTACGCGGTCAATCTTTTTGGTCAGCTCGCGAAAAAACCAGTCGCGGCTTTTTTCGGACGACTGGCTGATGAGGTTCGATCGGGCGAGCACCTGCCCAAACCAGGATTCGGTGTAATCGCAAAGTTTGGGGTCTGTGCTGCTCAGAAAATTGGGATTGCAAAAAGCCGAGTAAACCGTGCGGCCCACATCGGAAACTACCAATGCGGTAATATTGGCATAGATCATCTCATTGTGGTATAAATTGAAAATGCCCCGGCCGTTTTCAGGCTTTTCATCCGTGTTGAATTTCCTGCCCGTTTCTGCCATTGCCCGCATGTGTGCCACCCAGTCGGCTGTTTTTTCGCACAACAAAATGGCATCCGCCGGGTTGCGAAAACCGCCGGAATATACGTGGTATTCTATTTGGGCGAGCGTATTGTCAACCAGATGCACACTCCACAACTCGGTGCTGTTCAGACTGAGGTAATGCTTCAAAACGGCCTGACTCAGCCGTATGACGGGATGCGTTACGAGGTCAAAGTCAAAAGGGCGCTGCCGGAGATATTCGAGGTTCCAGGTGGTTCGCCCCCAGATATATAGTTTAAAACTGATGAGCTCCGGAAAAAGGCTGTATGTGAACACCGGCACTTCCGTAGAAGCATAATACAAATGCGGGTTGGGCAGGCGGCGGATTTGCTCAAAATCATCGAGAAATCCGCCCAGATAATCTTCAAACGTGGCAACCTTGTTTGAAAAGGCGTTGAAACTGCATAAAACATGATCTGTTTCGCCCGTCACCAATACATCCAGTGAAATCCGGAAGTGAGCCGCCAGTGTAGCCAGTTCTGTCGGGGAGAGAAAAGTATCGCCCCGCAAGCGCCGGTAAACAGGATCTTTAGCGAGATGAAGTATGTCGCAAAGCGCATCCACGGCATCCGTGCGCCGGGGAAAACGCGCCAGTATGCGCTCGAACAGGGACTCCTGCAGGTCTGGTCTGGTCATTGTGGCGAGTTGGATAATGAGGAAAAAGTCGTGCAACAAACGCGTATTTCTTTGCTACACGTTTAGCGAAAGTTAAGACACATTTCTGACAGGGAAGAAAAAAACCGGTATCGGAAACCGCATGTGTTTAAGCAGGTAATTTATTCCGGTTCGGAAAAATCATTCCCTTTAACGATCTTTGCGCGCCAGATTCGTCATCGTTGAAAGGCTAAAATGAAGAATGACACAATGATAAATGACGAATTGACGACAAAAACTATATGACAAAAGCCATTCTCCTCCTCGAAGACGGAACAGTCTTTACAGGCAAATCCGGCGGAAAAACCGGCACCACTACCGGCGAAATTTGTTTCAATACCGGCATGACGGGCTACCAGGAAATTTTTACTGATCCTTCCTATTCCGGTCAGGTGCTGGTAGCCACCAACGTCCATATCGGCAATTACGGCATCAAAAACGACGAAACAGAGAGCGAAAGTGTCAAGATCGCGGGGTTCGTATGCCACAATTTCAACATCGAGTACAGCCGCCAACTGGCCGACCGAAGCATTCAGGATTATTTTGAAGCAGAAGGAATTGTCGCCATCCACGACGTGGATACGCGCGCACTGGTGCAACACATACGCATGCGCGGCGCCATGAACTGTATCATTTCCTCCGAAATCGACGACCTCGGTGAACTGAAAAAACGCCTCGCCGAAACGCCGCCCATGGCCGGCCTCGAATTGTCAAGTCACGTCACCACAAAGGAACCCTACTGCTTGGGCCGGGAAGACGCAAAATACCGCGTTGCTGTCATGGACTATGGCGTCAAGAAAAATATTCTGCGCTGCTTCGACCAGCGCGACTGCTACCTGAAAGTGTTTCCGGCCAAAACGGACTTTGCGGAGATCAATGCATGGAACCCTGACGGCTATTTTCTTTCCAACGGCCCCGGCGACCCGGCTTCCATGCCATACGCAGTTGAAACGGTGAAGAAAATGCTGGCTGCTGAAAAACCCCTGTTCGGCATCTGTCTCGGACAGCAATTGCTGGCCCTGGCAGCAGGATTACCAACATACAAACTCCACCACGGGCACAGAGGCATCAACCACCCGGTAAAAAACCTTAAAAGCGGGAAAAGCGAGATAACGAGCCAAAATCACGGATTTGGCGTGCAGGAAGAGGTAATATATGACTCGCCAGGCCTCGTTGAGGCGACGCATATCAATTTGAACGACAACACAGTAGAGGGTATTCGTTTGAAAAACCGCCAGGCATTCAGCGTGCAATATCACCCTGAAGCCAGCCCGGGGCCCCACGATTCGCGGTACCTGTTCGATGAATTTGTAAGTATGTTGAGCTGACAAATACGCCGGGTCATCATGTAAGCATGCGCTCGAAAATATGGTGTATGCCGCGCTCGATCTGTTCGAATCCGTTGTGCGCTTCGTATATCAGCCGCATGTCGGCCAGAATTCTTTCCTTGTCCGCCGCCGTAGCGCAGTATTTCTCCTTGTAAGATAAAATGATATCCAATGCTTCGGCGTCGGAACACTCCTGAAACACGCGTTTGATTTGCTCATATTGTCCGGCAGACAGGGTGGGCGTGATCAGGATTTCCTCATCGGCAGTGATGTGCCCGTCAGCATTGGCGGCAAAAAGCATCGCGAAAGCGTGAAATTCTTCGTACGTCCATTCATTGTTTTGCATTTGCAAAAGGTGTTTGATGTAAAAAAAGGTGCGAAAACCCTGTTATCTGGTTTTAAACGCCGCTATCGCATTTTTTGTGAATTCGGAAAGAGCCAGCCGGCCGCTGATTGCCGCGCGTTCGGCCAGTAGCGAATTCCAGTGCTCTGTTCCCTGCCAGAATGTCTTTTTCAGTTCGGCCAGCGCTTCGGGGCTGTAGGAGCAAAGGTTTCGGGTAAAATGGGTTATGTAGGCATCCAGTTGTTCTGCCGTATCAAATACTTCCTGAAACAGATTTTTCGATTTTGCCCATTCGGCTGTAAACCATTCGGAGGGATTCAGGGTCATTTGCGCGAATGCTGCCGGGCCTACTTTCCGTTCCACCGCCGGGCCGATAACAAAGGGGCCGAATCCTACGGCCAGTTCGCTCAGGCGAACGGAAGCCCATTGGGAGGCCATGCAAAAATCCGTCGCAGCGGCGAGCCCCACACCGCCGCCTACCGCTTTCCCATGGATACGGCCGATCACGATTTTGGGACATGTCCGCATGGCATTGATGATGTTTCCGAAACCGGAAAAAAATTTCAAACTCGTATCAAAATCCTGAATATCAGCAAGTTCGTCGAAACTGGCCCCCGCGCAAAAGGTTTTGTGTTCGGCGCTGCGCAGCACCACGACTTTGGCTGCGGGGTTGCCGCCGGCCGCCTCAAAAGCAGCTACCAGTTCTCCGAGCAATTTGCCGGGCAAACTATTGTGGTTCGGGTGGTAAAAAATGATATGTGCCACGCCGTCGGTCGTGAGGTCGGTACGTACATAGCCTTGCTGGGTGATATCCATAGAATTCGGTCAGGTTTGCGGCAAAGGTAGTGCATCCCGGAAACCTGTGGTCACTGGAATCGTCGTCAGCAATGCAGAAACTGCAGATTATTGGCCAACGTCACCAAACAAAAGCCGTGGCGCAACTGCAATTCAGTTGCGCCACGGCGGCGTGTAATGTTTTCCCGACAATGCTGATTTTCCGAAATAAGGCTCACCAATGAACATCGGAACGAATCACGAACGGCGGCGCCCCTGCCCTCTTCCTGTATTCGATTTGCCCGTGATATTGTCGAAATCTTCTCTGGAAAGCACTTGCGGGGTGTAATCGACTCCCAACCGTTTCAGGTTGCGCACAAAAGCCCGGAGGTGATTTTCGGAAGCCTGCCGGAGCAAGGTGTAAGTGTTTCGGATAGGAGCCTCCTGCGTCGCTTCGTAACGTATTTTCAAATCCCTGATATCCATTTCCTCAATCAAGGCGCCCGATTTGTATGCTTCCTGAACGGAAAAGGCGCCCGTTGCAACAAGCCTTGCGTACATGGTGTCGAACGGAGCAGAATGGAATTTTCCTCTTGTATTCTCGATTCCTTCGAGCGGATCGGTCACTTTATACTGAACCAGTAGATCCTTTATCAATTTCATATGTACGCGTTCGGCCTTTTTTATATTTTTGAAAGGGAGCGTATTCCATTTTTCAAAGAACGTCTCGTACACGTCATTGGCAAGTTTCTCCTCTTCCCGCATAAAGCGAAGGTCCTGCTCTTCCCTCGTGGCGAGCTGAGCGTTAAGCATGCCGCAGGTCATCATAAACATGGCGGCTATCAATATCTTTTTCATATGCAAGTATTTTTGTTGGTTCAAAGTTGGGAGCAGCAGCAGGGTGTTTTCAAGGACGGCCGTCAGGATAAAGGGAAATAATTATCATGTCATTTTCAAAGGCTTCCTTGCACTTTTTACCGGCGGGACGGGGATTTTAGGCCATGTGGGCGCTCCCGATATGCCACAAATCCGTATAAAAGCGATATTTTGCGGCTTCGCGGACAGATTTCAATTTAATGCCCTGCGTTCGATCCTATGCGGCTCACCATCCTGCAATCCAGCCTGAGCTGGGAAAACGCCATCGCCAACCGGTCGATGTTTGCCCAAAAACTGGCCTCACTGCGCGGCCTGACAGATCTCGTATTGCTGCCGGAAATGTTTACAACCGGTTTTTCCATGAATGCCAAAACGCTGGCCGAGCCTCCGGACGGCCCGACCGTGCAGTGGCTCCGCGAACAGGCGGCAATGCTTGACGCAGCGCTCACCGGCAGTTTTATCTGCCGGGAAGACGGTCGGTATTTCAACCGGCTCATCTTCATGCGACCGAACGGGACGTTTGATGTATACGACAAAAAGCATCTTTTCAAACTTACAGGCGAGCATGAGCATTATACCCCGGGTAACAAACAATTAGTAGTGGAATGGAAAGGCTGGCGTATCCGACCCCTGGTGTGCTACGATCTGAGGTTCCCCGTCTGGAGCCGAAACGGCTCCCCCGGCCGCAGGGAAGACGAGCCTCAGAGCCCGGCAGACGCAGCGAATCCGCCGCTGGGGGCAGAGAAAACGGAAGCGGCGTTGCATCGCGCAAGTTATGATCTGCTGCTCTACGTCGCTAACTGGCCTGCCCGCCGAAGCCACCACTGGCGCTCGCTGCTCATGGCCAGGGCTATTGAAAATCAGGCTTTTGTGGCGGGTGTAAATATTGTAGGCACGGATGGAAACGGCTTTGAATACAGCGGAGATTCGGCGATCATTGATTTTTCAGGACAGCAGATCGTCGGAATATCAGGGAAAGAAGGCTCGTTTACTGCCGAACTTTTAATGGAGGATTTGCAACAATACCGCCGGCAATTGCCCTTTTTGCAAGACGGAGATATTTTTCAATTGCACTGAAAACTTTTTTCCATTTTTTGTTTCAAATGCATTGTTTTTTGAAAGTCATTTCTACCTTTGCCACAGGTTTGCGATTCGTACCAATCCATTTTAACTGTTCATTATAATCTTCCCTGAACATTTTCCGCCACTAAGCAAACCTGAGCATTGCCCCTTGACCACCGACAAATTCTGTTAACAAACCTATCAATCGCCCGTGGCGGGGCGTGCAGTTGCCGATTGCAACTGCGAACCAAAATGACATTACAATGTCCGACAGTCTTCCTTCCAGTTGCCCCAAACGACCACTTTCCTTTCTTTTTACCCTCGCGCTTCTTTTCTACTCGTTTTCACCGGCAATCGCTAACAATGACCCGCACTTACCCCGTGTCATAAGCGAACAAATCATGCAATTGCGCGAGTTTATTGCCGGTTATGCACAAAACTTCGTTGGCATCGAATACCGGCACGGCGGCGGCAGCTCTGCGACCGGGTTTGATTGTTCGGGTTTTACCAGTTTTGCCCTGAACGAATTCGGGGTAAAGGTCTCGCCAAGTTCTGCAATGCAATCCACTCAGGGCGTAGAAGTTAGCTTTGACAACGTTCTCCCCGGCGACCTTGTCTTTTTTGGTCGGCGCGGACATGTGACCCATGTTGCCCTCGTCGTGAAAAACACCGAAGAGGGCGTTTTTTGCGTACACAGCACCTGCTCACGCGGGATCATGGTCGAGAATATCTCAACATCCAGATACTGGAGACCGAAAATCATGTTTGCCCGCGACGTAATTACGGGTCAGGCACTGGAAAAATGTCTTCTGGAATCTCCCGCTCAAAACGAAGCGACATTGCGCATGTCTCCGCTTCCTTCTCAATCCGACGAAGAGTTGTCGCCGGAATGCACGGAAGAATACAAGGAAATGTGCGCAAGCGTAGCACCGCTTGCCATGCTCAAACTGCTTGATTTGCCGCAACAGCTGAACGGCTCCGCAGCAGCATGGTAATGACATACGAAGAAGATCGACCAACTTGCTTTTAAACGCCGCCTAAAACCCTGTATCCACAGTTAAATGTGACTTGAAGGCGCTTGTTTTAAGGATAGCGCCGCACATTAAAACAAAACGCATTATGAGAAAAAGGGGCTTTCCGGACAACGGAAAAGCCCTTTTTTCATGTCAGTTTATTTGCGTTCGGTAGCAGGATTGGTGGAAAGTCCCACTATTGCGTAAATCGGACAAAAACCTACAAGGCTGGTCAGCACGAAAATGGCGCCAAAAGCCAGTAATACATATCCCGGCAGCCCCGTTACAGTGCCGGTGAAGTACAGCGCGGCAAACACGATGGCCAGGATGATGCGAATGATTTTATCGGTTGAACCCATATTTTTTTTCATGGCATGCAAATGTTTAGGCATGAATAAATTGAATGATCAGGGCGACCAGTATTGCAATGCCCGTGCAAACCAGGCATACAATAGCGAATTTGACCGTTTTTGAATTCGTCCTGAACATATCGTTTTCAATAATACCACAAATTTCTGCGGATATACCCGATTACTGTGCTACTCAGGTAGCATAAGTGCTAAAATGCGGATTCGACCCCGAAGCAGTTTTACCATTCCCTTTCGTTCCATTTGTTTCAGCAGGCGGGAAATCACGGCCCTGGCGGTACCGAGGTCGTCGGCAATTTCCTGGTGAGAAAGATGCAATACGGTTGTATTGAGCAGCATCGATTTTTCGCGCAGATATTTGGAAAGGCGCTGGTCGAGGCTGGAGAATCCAATCTCGTCCAGGATATCGAGCAATTCGTCAAAACGCCGCGCATAGCAATCCAGTACGAAATCAAGCCAGGCAGGGAATTTCCGACCGAGCATATAAGCCTGATCGGCAGGAATACCAATTAACTGGGTCGCTTGCTGTACAACGGCCTTTACCTTGCTTTTTTCTTTTTTAAGACAGGAAGAAAGGGTCATGGCGCAACTTTCGCCCGGGTGGATATAGTACAATAGCACTTCATGGCCCGCCTCGTCGGCGCGTACCACCTTGACGGAGCCTTTTATCACCAGCGGGATCAGGTTGATCGTTTCCCCCGGTTGCATCAGAATTTTACCGGAAGGCAGAGACAGGGATGTTGCCCGGGCAGCAATAGCATCTGATATTTCCAAACCATGCAGGAGGGGAAAACTGGTTCGTATCGTAGATGCAATTTCTTCTTGTTTCATGGCCCGATCGTACATAAACATATGTCACTGCGCACTGTCTTCCAACTCAATGACATTCGTAGCCCGCTTTGGGTACTGCCGATTCGAATAGCGACAAATCGAGATGGAGCCCCCGCTGGAGCAATAAAAGGCCGGCAAGCGTAAGCAACACTGGCTGAAGCACCTTGATTTTTCTGCGAACAGGCTGGCTCAGCGAATGTCCCAATACAGTGACCGTCAGCAGCAAAGGCAGTGTGCCTAATCCGAATAAAGCCATGAATATGCCTCCTTCAGCGCCGCCGGTAGTGGAAACGGCGCCTGCCAGGGCGACATATACCATCCCGCAAGGCAAAAGGCCGTTGAGTTGCCCCACAAAGAAAGACGCGCCCCGCGGGTGCTTCTTCAGCAAATGGCCGATTTGCATCTGGACACGCCGGGTAAATGCACCGAAACCCGGCAAATTTGTCACAATGCGCTCGAAACGCCAGGCCAAAAAGGCCATGAGCACCATAAAAATACCCGCCGTAACAGACAATCCTTTTTGGAACCCGGCAATTGCCATTCCTTTTCCGGCAAGGCCAAACAGAACACCCAGTATCGCATAGGTCAGTATGCGGCCGCTGTGGTAAACCAGCATTTGACGGATCACCATCCACCTTCCTGACGCATCGAGCGGCAATGCCAGCATCAACGGCCCGCACATACCCACGCAATGCAGGCTGCCGGCAAGTCCGAGAAGAAGCGGTGACAAGATGGTCATTAGTACAGGAAAATGTTGTCTCGTAAATTCGGTTGAGAAAGGTTGAGGGCATTGAAACAGGTTGAGAATCAAGAAGTTTTAACCTTGATGAACTCCATTAAGTCCTTATCAGCAGGACCCACAACACCCTTTTTACCTGTTTTACATAACATTCACGGTGGTTTCCCAATAGAACTTCCTGCCGTCGGCGGCGCCCCAGTCGAGTTCAACGTGCCAGCGGCCAGCGGCAAGTTTTTCAACGGGTACGGCGAGCGATTCTTTATCCGTCAGGTTTATAACAAAATCGTCGCCCGGCGTTGAAGAACGATAGAACCGGGCCGTCCCTTCCGTGACATGCATGTCTGCCGGGAATTTTATGGCAACAATTTTATCGCTTCCCTGAAATACAACCTGCGGCAATGCGGCCAGCGAGGCGGTATTCTGTTTTTTTTCGAGGTGCGCCTGGTAATTTATGTCGAGGTTGTAATAATCCTTCTGTACAAGACCCGGGTCGTGCGCGCTTGAAGCAAACACCAGCCCCAACATGGCCAATACGAACGCACTAAAAAAAAGTGCAATGCCGGTACCCCAATTGAATTTCATAATAAACGAAGTTTTTGTTTGTTAAATACCGGAACCCCTTTGCTAGTCGTGGTCTTTCTTTCCGGAGGAGTCGTCGCCGTGCTTTTCTTCCCGTTTTTCTTCATCTGCTTTTCCCTTGTTTTGGCGGGTTCCGCCCGGCCCCATAAAGTTCGTTTCCACTTCGTCGATCATCTTGCCATCCGACATGATATCGATTTTAATGGGCGTTTTGCGGCCTTTTAGAAGATCGGTCGGCATTTCGACAAAAAACGCGCCTTCGATCTTGCTGCTTTTGGGAATGGATGCAGGCGCCTGACCGACAATCTGGATAAGGCCGCCGGGTGTAGCCATTTGCATCTCGACAGGCAGATCCTTGTTCGTTTTATTGATCAGAACGTATGTATACAGATTGGTAAGGTGCGTGTCGTTCTTTTCCTGGTAAAGCTGACCCGGCGATCGCAAAATGATCGTTTCGACAATGCCCCGCCGGGCGATCAGGAAGATATCCAGTGCAAGCAAGGCGAACAAAACAGCCGTGTAGGCATAAACCCGGGTTGTGAATATTTTCCGGCGACCCGATTCGATACCCGTCATGGAATCGTACCTGATCAAACCCCGCGGTCGGCCCACTTTGTCCATGATCGCATCGCAGGCATCGATGCAGGCCGTACAATTGGTGCATTCCAGCTGGGTGCCATTTCGTATATCGATCCCGGTTGGGCACACGGCAATACAAAGTTTGCAGTCGATACAATCGCCTGTTTTGCCGGCGGTAGACTGGTTTCCGGCGGCCTCGCCTACAGACGACCTGATTTGCTGTACCGGATCGATATATTCAACAGGCCGGGGTGGCGGCCCGGGCTGTTTTTCCTTTTTAAGTTTTCCGCGTGGTTCGCCCCGAACATAGTCGTATGCCACCACGATCGAATCGCGCACCAGCAACACCCCCTGCAAACGCCCGTACGGACAAATAGTCGTGCACACCTGCTCCCGTAACCGTGAGAAAACGCCGTAAAAAACGCCCGAGAAAATCAGCATGGTCACGAATCCGCCAAAGTTTTGCCCTACCGGTTCGCTGACAATTTTGAGTACCGAGTCCATCCCGATGATGTAGGCGAGAAAGTAGTTGGAAACCACCACGGCAATGGCAAAGAAAATAGCGTGTTTCAGCGCTTTTTTCCTGATTTTTTCCGGGTTCCAGGGTGCTTTATCCAGCAAACGCTGCTCGCTTGCATCTCCTTCGATCCAGTATTCTATTTTACGGAAAATCATTTCCATAAAAACGGTTTGCGGGCATACCCACCCGCAAAACAATCGCCCGTATACCACCGTAAAAAGAATAATGAACACGATAAACGTGAGCATCGCCAAAACAAACAGGTGAAAATCCTGCGGCGTAAATACCAGTCCGAACAAAACGAATCTCCGCTCCAGTATATTAAACTGAAGAAACTGTTCTCCGTCTATCTTGATAAACGGCATGAGCAGGAACACAACCAGAAAAGCGAAGCTAACCCAGGTCCGGGCATTGTAAAAACGCCCCGACGGCTTCCGTGGATACAACCATATCCGTTTACCCGACTGGTCGACCGTCGCGATATGATCCCGATATTCCTCGTTATCTTCGATTACGTTGTTCAGAAATTCGTTGGTCATGGTAAAAATTTAAAATGCGCCGGCCTGACAAGAAGGATAAAATTCCAGTCGGCCGGCGCCAGAAAATATTTTTATTTAGGGCCCTGACCCGGGGTGGAACCCGCTGCTGTCGAATCCTGGGTTGCGCCTTCCGTCCAAATCTGACCCTGCGGTGCTTTCTGATTTGGCGGATTGGTGCCCCGAAGTGTAAGAATATAACTTGCAACATGCTGCATGTCAACAGGTTTCAACTGCGACTGCCATGAAATCATACCCTTTTCCGGTACGCCGTATTTGATGGTTTTAAAAATGTTTTTGATGCCGCCTCCGTGAATCCAGTAGTCATCGGTGAAGTTTGGACCAACGAGGCCTTCTCCTTTTTGTCCATGACAGGCAGCACAGGTGTTTTTGAAAATCAATTCTCCCTCGCCCAGGGCGGCCGGATCGGTCAGAGCTGTAACATTCGATTCATCGATATCATTGGCTTTGCCCGCCAACGCCACTGCAATCTGCTTTTTGGCAACTTCCACTTCCGTTTTATATTCCTCTGCCGACGAGGCGCCGCTGCCTCCCCAGTGATAATACCACATGTAGCCGACGGCCCAGATAATTGTCAGGAAAAACATATTGACCCACCACGGGGGCAGTCGGTTATCCAGCTCGCGAATGCCGTCGTAAGCGTGGCCCAGCGTGATTTCACCCTCTCGCTCGATGGGCACGGCGTCTTCCCAGTATTTTTTGCGAACATCGGTCCAGAAGCTGTCGGCTTTGGCCGCAGCGGGCGCCGGCGATTCCTCAGGCAGGGCGGCTCCGCTCTTTTGCGCTTCGAGCGTCAGTACCCTTTTATAGAGAAACTGGTTGACCTTGATGACGTAAATCATGGCCACAATGAAAAGCAACGAACCCGAAGCGGCTAAAATCACCGTCATAATATCCGGAAACCGTTGCATACCGGCATCGGGTGCGGCAGTAGCAGTCGTTGTCTGCACGGCTTGGCTCCACCCTGCAAGGGCGTCTGCCAGAAATAAAATAATGAGCAAATATTTTTTTGATTTCATTTTTCAAAAAATTGAAAAACAGGAAATTAGGTGAACTCGATCAGTCTTCTAAAGGCATTTCGGCCATCCGCTGCATTTCTTCCCTTCTGGAAAAGATTGCCCGGATCGCTACGAAACAAAAAGTGCCGAAAAACAACAGCAATGCCGCAATGCCGAACCACTGTATGCCTTCCACAGATTGAAGCAGGTATTTGTACATAATTTTTACAGTTGATGAAGGTTTAAGAAGTCGATGAAGGTTTATAAAATTTTGGCGTCAAACCTGCGCCCCAATCCTGTAAACCTCCATCAACGGTATCAACTTTATTGGTTAGCGCCCGGCTGCACCTTGATATCGGTGCCAAGCCGTTGCAAATAGGCGATAATGGCTACGATTTCTTTCGTCTCTATCCCCTGGTCTTTTACGCCCTGTGAGGCCAGACTTTCCGCTATTTTTTTGGCTTGTTCACCTGCGTTTCCGACGGCATATTTTTCAAAATCCCGTGGATAGGGCGTCCCGAGTTTGCGCAGCGCCGAAATCTTGGCAGGCAGGGTCGAGAGGTCCAGTTCCTGTTCGAGCAGGTGCGGATAGGCCGGCATGATCGATCCGGGCGACATGGTCGTCGGGTCATACATGTGGTTGTAGTGCCAGCTGTCCGGGTATTTGCCGCCTTCGCGCCAAAGATCGGGGCCGGTGCGCTTGCTTCCCCAAAGGAAGGGCCGGTCATATATGTATTCGCCTGATTTTGAATATTCTCCGTAGCGTTCGGTCTCCGACCGGAAAGGCCTGATCATTTGCGAGTGGCAGCCCACGCAACCTTCGCGGATATAGATGTCGCGTCCGGTGAGTTCGAGCGGGGTATAGGGTTTCACGGTGGAAATTTTCGGCACCTGGCTTTCAATAAATACCATCGGGATAATCTGTACGATGCCGCCGATGGCGATCAGGATGGTGCTCCACAACAGCATTTGCATCGGCCGGCCTTCGATCCAGCGGTGCCAGTGACCGTCAGTGGCCACTGCTTCCGGGCGATGTTCGCGTGCAGGTGCTTCGGCGGGTTCATTAGCCATGAAAGTGCCTTGCTGCGCCGTTTTAATGAGATTATATACACCCAGCAGTACTCCGGTAAAAAAGATGGTGCCGCCGAATGCCCGAATAGCATACATCGGGATTATTTGCTTCACCGTGTCAAGGAAGTTACCCCACGCCAGCGTGCCTTCCGGCGTGAATTCTTTCCACATCAGGGCCTGTGTCCAGCCCGCCCAGTACAGCGGAACGGCATATATGATAATACCGAGTGTGCCGAGCCAGAAGTGCACGTTGGCTAACTGTTTGGAATACAGTTCCGTCCGGTACATTCTCGGCCATAACCAGTAAAGCACGCCGAAGGTGAGGAAGCCGTTCCAGCCAAGCGCGCCGACGTGTACGTGCGCGATCGTCCAGTCTGTGAAGTGGCTGATAGCGTTTACTGATTTGATGGACAGCATCGGCCCTTCGAAAGTGGCCATACCATAAGCGGTCACGGCAACCACCATAAATTTAAGCACCGGATCCTGGCGAACACGGTCCCATGCGCCGCGCAGTGTGAGCAGGCCGTTGAGCATACCACCCCACGAAGGTGCGATGAGCATGATGCTGAATACGGTACCCAGTGATTGAACCCAGTCGGGCAGCGTGGAATACAGCAGGTGGTGCGGCCCTGCCCAGATGTAAATAAAGATCAGCGCCCAGAAGTGTACGATGGAAAGCCGGTAGGAATACACCGGACGGTTGGCTGCCTTCGGCAGGAAATAATACATCATACCCAGGTAGGGTGTGGTGAGGAAGAACGCCACGGCATTGTGACCATACCACCACTGCACCAGGGCCTCCTGCACGCCTGAAAACAAAGGATAACTTTGCGTAAAGGTCACCGGCAATTCAAAACTGCGCACAATATGCAAAACCGCAACCGTTACCCAGGTAGCGATGTAAAACCATATTGCGACGTACAGGTGATTTTCCCGGCGGGTGAGGATCGTACCGAACATATTGATCCCGAACACAACCCAGATCAGAGCGATCAGGATATCCAGCGGCCAGATCAATTCGGAATACTCGCCACTGGTTGTCAGGCCCATAGGCAGCGACACAGCAGCACAGGCAATGATGATCTGCCATCCCCAGAAGTGTATCCAGGATAGTTTATCGCTCCACATTCGTGTTTTCAGCAGTCGCTGCAGGGAGTAATAAACACCCGTAAAAATGCCGTTGCCGACGAAAGCGAAGATCACGGCATTTGTGTGCAACGGACGCAAGCGCCCGAAAGTGAGCCATGGGCCCAGGTTGAGCGATGGGAAGATGAGTTGGAAAGCGATAATCAGCCCTACCAACATACCTACCACCCCAAAGACAAAAGAGGCCACTCCAAAGGCCCTTACAATTTTGTTGTCGTACTGAAATTGTTGTATGTTACTCATAAAGAGAGAATTAGGTTCATCATTTTATCTCTGTGTTCCCGGCCGGCTCTTCCTTGAAAATGGGCTCGGGCTCCTGGTCATCTTTTTCCTGGATTTTATCATCGAATAGTATCCGCACAGCAGGTGTGAAGTCATCGTCGAACTGGCCATTGCGCGCCGCCCACAGGTAAACAAGCAGAAAGCCGGCAGCAAGCAGCAAACTCAACAGGATCAGTAACAGCATGATTTTCATTGCACCTGACGGATTCGTTAAAAACGGGTGCAAGATGCATTTAGCCCGAAAAGGCGAATGATGATACAGGTCAGGTACAAGAGTGATTTTTGTCGTGGTCGCTCTGGAAAGTCGAAACTCAGGAGGGATGACCACGGCAATCTTCTGTGGTAACATCATTTGCAGGCCCCGGAGACGGGGCCCCGCGGCGCAGGGCAGGTGGTTATTTGCTGAAACTGCCAGTTCAATGGGGCCATTCCACCCAAAACTCGCTGCCTTTTTCAGGTTCGCTTTGGAAGCCAACCTGCCCGCCCGTCATTTCAGCGTACCGCTGAACAATGTAGAGACCGAGGCCGGTCCCCTGTATATTGGTAGCATTGCTTGCCCGGAAAAAGCGGTCGAACAGGTGTTTCTGTTCTGGTTCCGGGATGCCGATCCCATGATCCCGGACGGATATTCGGGTCGCATTTTTTCCGATTTTACTAAAAACAGTGATTTTGGAATTTTCAGGAGAGTATTTTATTGCATTGGATATCAGGTTGATAAGAATATTCCTTACCAATGCGTTGTCCATTTGGGCCGCATCGCCACCTTCATGTATGTGTTCAAACGTTTGTCCGGTTTTGAACAGGCTTTTTATCTCCTGGTACACGCCGTCGATACAGGTTTTGAGGTCTATATTTTCCAGATTCGGCCTGATTCGGTCCTCATCCAGGCGGCCCAGCGACAAGAATTCGGTGAGTATGGAGTTCAATCCATTTACCGAACTTTTGATGCGTTCTGCATGCTTTTTTACGTTTTCAAAATCCTGTCGCAAGGCGTATTGACTGATGAGAGCCGATGACGACAAAACGGCTGTAAGCGGCGTTCGAAACTCGTGCGAGGCCATGCTGACAAAACGGCTTTTCAATTCGCCCAGTTCGCGCTCTTTTTCAAGGGCGAGGGCCAGATCGTTTTTGGCCAGTTCCAGCTCATGCGTCCGTTCCTGCACCTTGCTTTCCAGTTTTTCGTTGAGTTTTTGTAATGCGGCGCTCAGGGCGCCCAGTTCCTGCTTTTGTTGCAGGATCGAGTTTTCATAACTTTTCCGGTAGGTGTTGTCGACGACAAAAGCGACGACAAATTCGCCTTCTTTCGTGCGAAAAGGGCTCAGGCTGATCTCTACCGGAAATTCCGAAGAATCTTTTTTCAAACCGAACAGATCAAGTCCGATACCCATGCTGCGCGGCTGCGGGTTCTGGTGGTAATGCTCCCGGTTCGCTTCGTGGTGTTTCGCAAAACGAGCCGGCATAAGCGACTCCACCGTTTGGCCGGATATTTCACCCGGTTCATACCCGAAAAGCGCTTCCGCGGCAGGGTTGGCCATTAAAATTTTTCCGGACCTGTCGAGCAACAGAATACCGTTGGTTGCGTGTTCGAACAGCGCCTTAAACCGCCCTTCCTGTTGCTGCTCCTCTTCGCGCAAGGCAATAAACCGGATGACGAAAAATCCGAAGGCCCAGATGCCGGCAATGGCGGGCAGCCTTTCGAACATCGTTTCTTCCAGCGGCGCCTCCTGGGGTTTGAGCACGGCAGCGATGACGGACAGCACTGTAATAATGACTGCCAGCAACAGCACATCGCTTTTTTCCTTAAATGATACCGCCAGGAATAAGGCCAGCAGATAGCCGAAACTTACATCCCAGTGACTTGGCAACAATAAGTCGGCGGCAAAAACACCTGCTACCAGGAGCCACAAGAGTTTAGGCCGGGGCGGTGTAAGGATTGGCAGCATACTTGCTTTTTTGATGATTAATTACACTTCGTGCAGCGCACACAAGTTTTAAAACAAAGGACGGGGTTTGGCCTGATTTCTTGTACATGAACCTGTAATCGTTATCAATATCTATCTGAATATTGCTCCAAACACTTTCATTTCTTCCGGAAATACACTTGCAAACCGTTCCGGAAAGGTAAAATAATGATGGATTGCCACGGGAAGCACCTCCACCCCGGCAAGTCCGATGACCGACTCCACGTGCCCGGCAGGCATGCCGCTCACCGATTTTAATTTTTCCCAGACATCATCCATCTGGAAAGGCGGATAAGGTTCGTCGGGATAAGTCAGCACGTAGGCTTTTGCAAATTCGTGCAAGCCGACGTTATACCAACTGTCCGGCCTCGTAAATCCCAGCATGACCTGTTCCGCCGAAAAAAGGATGCAGCCATCGGGCTGATACATCTCGGAAGCATGATCGAAAGGATACTCGGGCGTGGAGAACGGCCGTGGAAATACGATGATCTTTTCAAATTTATGGAATAGAAATTCAGTTTGTTTGAAAGTCAGCATAATGGCCTGAGCAGCGAGCGCCAGCTGCACGTCATGCGGCACCGCCTCTCCTTCAAATGCCATGGGCTCCCAGTCGGTTCCCATGCGAAACAGCGCCACCCGATTGCGAAACCGCTCCTTGTCAAGAGGAGAAAGTTGCCGGTAAAACCCGGAAAACCGTTCGAGCAGGGCCCGCAACCCGGGCTCCAGCGCGGGTGGCCGCCGGTTGTACCACCACCAGTTGAGTTGCGGACTGAAAATAAATATCAGTGCCGACAGTAACACGCAGGGGGCCATCCAGATGGAGTATTCATTGTCCACTTTCCAGGCCATGTAGAGGAAAAACAGGGACAAAAAGACAAATGGGGAGGCTAAGTAATTGGCAAACATGCTTTTAGTTGGGCAATGGAGGGTTTATAAAGTTGAGAAGGGTTTGTGTCGAAAAGACTGCGAATGTAACGTCCCGATTTAGCCGAAGCGTTTATTGGCGAGTCTTTTTTTAAAAAATCATAAATCTCTCTTCTTCGTTTGGGAAAAGAGGCTTTATCTTTGCCCCGCTTTTTTAACAAGGCTGGTGCCTTAGCTCAGATGGTAGAGCAATGGACTGAAAATCCATGTGTCCCCAGTTCGATTCTGGGAGGCACCACAAACCAAAGTCCCGCGGGCTGTCGCCTTCGGGATTTTTTATTTCAGCAAGAATGTCCGAAGACATTGTCATACGGGTGTTGCTGTTGCCGATCGCGCTGCTGTATGGCATTGGAATTGGCATACGCAACCTGTTGTACCATTCGGGAGTGCTGCGCAGCGTACATTTCGATCTGCCGGTGATTTCCGTTGGCAACCTGTCGGTAGGAGGCGCGGGCAAATCGCCGCACATCGAATACCTGTTGCGCTGGCTCAATCAGCACATTGGCATCTCTGTATTGAGCCGGGGCTACGGTCGCAAAACGATGGGTTATCGCCCCGTAACGGTGATCGACAATGCCGAACAGGCGGGCGATGAACCGCTCCAGATAAAGAGAAAATTTCCGGATGTGCCCGTATGTGTCAGCGAGAGCAGGGCCCTGGGGGTGCCTGAACTCGTAAAGCGCAACCCTGATACGCAATGCGTGCTGCTCGACGACGCCTTTCAGCACCTGGCAGTAACGCCCGGTCTGAATATTCTGCTCACCGAGTTCAGTCACCCGTTTACCCGCGACTGGTTGCTCCCGGCAGGCCGCCTCCGCGAGTGGCGGCATGGGTACCGGCGCGCCGATATTATTATTGTAACCAAGTGCCCGCCCGAGCTCACGACCCAGCAGCGTTATGAATTGCTGATGGAGATCGACCCATACCCCCGCCAACGCGTTTATTTTTCCCGTTATCAATACGGGGTGCCGCACGAAATATTCCGCCCCGATGCCCGCCGCGCGCTGGATCTCGATACGCATATCCTGCTCGTGAGCGCCATTGCCAACACCGATTATCTGTTGCAATACCTCGGAGGAGAGGCCGGCTCGGTGCAAACCCTTGAATTTGAGGACCATCACTATTTCGATGAAACGGACCTGGTTGACATCTTGCGTCGTTTCGAATCCCTGCCACATCGAAACAAAATCATCGTTACCACGGAAAAGGACGCGGTTCGGCTCGAGTTGCACGAAGATTTTCTGCGGGAAAAGAACCTGCCGGTGTATGTTTTACCCGTTCAGGTGTCGTTTTGCGACAACGATGAAGTTGAATTTCAAGCAGATGTGAAGCAATTTCTGATGGATTTCAAGGTGTAGCGCATTACCCAAACCTCTGCAATGCCTGCATCAGCCTTTCGGGCAGTTCCTCCCGGCAAGCCTGCTGATAATCGAGGTAAGAGCAGGGCACAAGCCGATGCCGTTCGTGTTTTTTCTTTGTGGCTACCGGCACCTGCATCCACCAGCGACCGCTTTTTATACTTTTCCAGAAGGTCAGCTGGTAGTTTAATTGCCGGTATTCGACAATATATTCGGTAAGGCCGGCCTTCGACACCGGGTAGTCATTTTTCCGGTTGAAAAAACCCTCCATGAAATACCATATCATTTGGGCTGCCGTCTGGGCTGCCTGGGCATCGCGGTCGGTTTCGTGGCGGTAGCCATAAATGCCGAATGAGGTCAGTTTGTCGCTCATGCCTGCATAGCGGCACAACTGGCAGGCTTCTTCTGTAAAATAACCGGAAGGCGAGGCCGCCTCCACGCCGGGCGCTTCGCTTTGTTTTAACGCGCCCAGGTGAAAAGCCAGCAGGTCGGCATCGCGCAGCACCGGCTCGGTTTCCTCTATGGCTGACCGCGATTTGCCGAGGCGTACCACGTCGAAATTGCTTTTTGTCAAAAATTCTACTCCCGCAGGGTCTGTCTGATGGGCCTGCAACCCAACGAGCCCGAAATTGAAAAGCAGCGGGTGCGCGGGTTTGAGCAACGGCGTATACACATCGCCGGTCCCTCCGAAACGGAACCGTTCATCTACCGCCACCATATTAATGAGTGCTTTCGCATCCTGATAGGCAAGAAACTGGGCGCGGGCAAAATCGTCCTTGCCGGCGATGATCACGGGCAGTATACGACTGGCCAGCAACTCATTGATGACGGGGATCAGCAGGGACGCCTCCGCCTTGCGCAGGTTGCCAAGATCGGCAACGGCGCCTTCCGGAAAAGGAAAAATCATCCTGTACAAGGATTCCCGCACGGTATTGGCTTCTTTTTCTCCTACACCGATCAGGGCAATTTTTATCTTTTTCAGATCGGGTAGCCGTGTTCCGAAAGGCAAAATATTTTTACCGAACTGCAAATCGGGAGCGTTTTCGCCCGTTTTCAGCAATGAGGGGGGAAGGGGTTTCAACCAGTTTTGCAACATAGAAGATTGGTTCGCCGCGATGTTCGGATGGGTATCGCCATGAGTAAGATGCGCCAAAAGTAAAGAGTTTTATTTCCCGACTGAGCAGAATGCTTTTTCTCTACTTTTGTGCCGCCAAACCAAATATTTTCAGACCACCACATTACATGGAAGAACTGTTAGAACGCTACAAAGCGAAAACTCCGGAAATCGTTTTTGAATGGCATGATGCCGAAACCGGCGCGGAAGGCTGGATTGTGATCAACTCACTGCGCGGCGGCGCAGCAGGCGGTGGCACCCGGATGCGGGCGGGCCTTACACGTGAAGAAGTTACATCCCTTGCCAAGGTGATGGAGATCAAATTCAGCGTATGCGGTCCGGCCATCGGCGGAGCCAAAAGCGGCATCAACTTCGACCCCAACCATCCCAAACGCCAGGAGGTGCTGCAACGATGGTACCGCGCAGTGCTGCCGCTTCTAAAAAATTATTACGGCACAGGCGGTGATCTGAACGTAGACGAGCTCAAAGACGTGGTCCCGATCACCGAAGATCTGGGCCTGTGGCATCCGCAGGAAGGGATTGTCAAAGGCCACCTACAACCGACTGAAGGCCAACATATTAGCATTATCGGACAGCTGCGTTACGGCTGCACCAAGATAGTGGAGGATCCCGAATACGTTCCGGAAGGCGGGGTTGTGAAACACGCCGTCGCCGACTTGATCACCGGTTATGGCGTAGCTGAATCGGTACGGCATTTTTACAGTCTTTACCACCAAAGTTCCCCGGCCGGCAAAACGGCGATCATTCAGGGCTGGGGCAATGTCGCGTCGGCAGCGGCTTGCTATCTTGCAAAGGAAGGCGTAAAAATTATCGGCATCATCGACCGCGCGGGGGGCATCCTGGCGCCCGGGGGCCTTTCCCTGGAACGGGTAAAACACCTCTTTAATTCCAAAAAAGGGAACAAACTGGATGCCGACGATATACTGCCTTTCGAAGAGATCGACCAAAAAATATGGCAGTCGGGAGCCGATATCTTTATTCCCGGGGCTGCTTCCAAACTCGTCACCCGTTCGCAGGTCGATGCTTTGTTGAGCGGCGGAATTGAGGTCGTCGCCTGCGGCGCCAATGTGCCTTTTGTGGACGACGGCGTCTTTTTCGGCCCTACCGCAAAATACATGGATGAACACACTGCCGTCATCCCGGACTTTATGGCAAACTGCGGCATGGCGCGGGTTTTTGCCTACCTGATGCAGCCCGAAGCCATTATGACTGACCGCGCAATATTCAGCGATACCTCCACCACAATACGCCGCGCTTTGGAAGATATTGTAAAAATAAACCCGATACCAAATAAAATTTCATCCAACGCCCTATCTTTGGCCCTGAGAAAATTAGGAGCCTGAGGCTTCTCTTTCAAAAACTTGTGATAAACTGCGCTCTTGACGGGGAATTATGACCCTTCGGGAGCATGCTCTTTTTCACTAATTAATTGCAAAACTGTTAACATCTTCATTCATTTTAAAAGCAGTGACCCTATGACGGTTCGAAAATTAACTTTCGCTGTTCTATTTGCTCTTGTATCCTTTGCACTCAGTGCACAGGAAACCGCACCCACGGGTACTTACCGTTCGTTTTCTCCCGCCGATCAGTGGGAATTGGGTGTGAACCTGGGCTTGCCCTTTGTTGCGGGCGACGTTGATTCCAAATTCCCCGGCTTTGGTGGAGGCTTGCACCTGCGCAAATCGCTCGACCATATCTTTTCTGTTCGTTTTCACGGCGAGTTTCTGAAAGCCAAAAACGAGCAGGGCTCTCAGGCTTCCTTGCAAACGTCTGAAAATACGTGGCTTTCCGGTGGCGGTCAACTCGTCGTCGCTCTGAACAACTTCCGCTTCAACAAGCCCGTTCGCAAACTCCTCGTAAACGGATTTGTGGGTTTGGGTCTTGACAACTACAAGACCAAGTTCGATAACATTACGCAATCTGACGGCAGCAAAACAGGAGAATTGAAATCCAGCACCAATGCGCAAATGGAAATGGGCATCGGTATCTCCTACCGCATCAATCCGCGTTTCAACATCTCGCTGGAACATACCGTATATTCCGTATTCGGAAAAAGAGCGGACTTGCTCGACAGCGACCAGAACGTAGATGGCAAGGTGACCAGCTATCGCGACATCCTGCATTTCCCGCACCTTTCGCTGAACTTCAACCTCGGCGGAAGCGACAAAAACGGTCTGAAAAAATCGGAGCCGCTCTACTGGGCTAACCCCATGAGCATGGTAAGCGATGCCATTTCGGCACTGGAAGCACGTCCGGTGTACGACCCGACCGATACCGACGGCGACGGCATCATCGACGCAATCGACGAAGAAGACAACAGCCCTGTCGGCGCACGCGTCGACACCAAAGGTGTAACGCTCGACAGCGACGGCGACAAAGTACCGGACTACAAAGACAAAGAGCCTTTCTCTCCTCCGGGATACTCTGTTGACGCCATGGGCGTAGCACAGGGCCTGCCCAAGTACACCACGGAAGAACAGGTGAACCGCATCGTAAAAGACGAAATTGCGAAAATCAAATTCCCTGAGTACGAAGGCAACTGGTTCTTCCCCAATGTCAATTTCGGCGACAACCGCTACGACATTCGCTACAGCGAGTACGAGCAACTGTACCAGGTGGCCACGGTGTTGAAGCAAAACCCGAGCCTGAAAGTAGTGGCTATCGGCAACACTGACCGCCGTGGTTCGGAAGGCTACAACAACGTACTTTCCTACAACCGCGCAAAAGCAGCCATCGACTTCCTGGTTTCACAACACGGCATCGCCCGCGACCGCCTTATTCTGAACTGGGCCGGCGAAGGCAACGCCCTCATCCCTGTGAACGGCCCGAGCGCCGCCAACCGTCGCGTGGAATTCCGCGTAGCCAAAGGCGAAACGGAAATGGCCCGCCCCGAAGGTCCGGAAGCCGGAAAAGGTGGCAAATTTAAAGGCAACAAAGACGCAGGCTATTAATTCACAGCCGACGCCTGATATACAGTGGGCAATTCTCCTTCGGGAGGGTTGCCCATTTTTATTTATGTGCTTCGTCGCCACCTCGCCTTACATTTGTAGCAGCATTCGATAAAACATGCCAAATCTGCGGACACGCGCCTTGACATCGGGAAAAGCATTGCTACCCGGGTGGCTGATCAACAACCTGTTTCGGGTGTCGGTAACAATTTTGCCGGGCCTTGTTCTGTATTACGAATTGCAGAACAGAAGTGACCTGTCCGGCATCCTCGCCGCATTTATGACCCAATCGATGCAAGCCGACGGGTGGTGGCTGTTCATGGCCTGTCTGCTCATCCCTTTCAACTGGATGCTGGAAGTGGAAAAATGGAGACCGTTTATCCTTCGCGCCGAAACGATAACCCGTTGGCAGGCAATGAAAGCCATACTCGCAGGGACGAGTTTTGCCTTGTTTACCCCTAATCGGCTCGGAGAATACGGTGGCAGGCTTTTGTTTATCAAACCTGAAAATCATTGGGCGGCATTTGTCGCCAATGTCGTTGGAAGCGCGGGGCAATATCTCGTTTTGTTGTCCGGAGGCATTCTCGGCGGTATATGGTTTGCGGGCCATTTCTCCGGCTGGGACCAAAGCATCCGGTTTCAGGCATTCGCACTGGCATGTGTCGTGCTATCCGGGTCCTTCTATTTCTATTTTAACATACGTTTAATTATACCGCTTGTCAGAAGCATCCCCTTGCCGGAAAAATGGTCGTCGTGGCATAAACGACTGACGATACTGGACAGTTTCAGCCGGCGGGATCTGGCAGAGGTTTTGGCCTGGTCGGCATTGCGATACGCCATATATTCGACCCAGTATTTCCTGTTATTGCAGTTTTTTGGCATAAAAACGGGCATTTTGGTCGGTTTTGCAGGTATTGCAACTATTTTTTTGCTACAAACCATCGTGCCTTTACCTGCGATTGCGGGACTGTTTGTGCGGGGAAATCTGGCTTTGTTTGTATGGTCGTCATACTGCTCCAACGATGTCAGCATTCTGGCTACCACCTTTGTACTATGGATAATAAACCTGATTTTGCCCGCGTTAATTGGTACTTTTTCTCTTTTTCACGTCAATATCACCAAAACGCTCGGATATGACGACGAATAAACCAATGATCCTGATACTCGGACTTTTCCTGATGGCATTCACCACACCGGGTGTGTTACAAACTCCGGCCACCGACACAATTGGTCCGGAACCCTGTGCCACGACAAACAATACTTTCCAGAACGGGGAGAAGATTGTTTATAAAATCTATTACAACCTGAATTTCGTATGGATACCGGCGGGGGAAGTTACCTTCAAGGTGTTCGATGAAGGCACGCAATACCACTACCAGGCGATCGGTACCACCTATAGCTCCTATGAATGGTTTTATACCGTTCGGGATGAATACAATTCGTGGGTGGATAAAAACACGTTGCTGCCAAACTACTCCGAGCGCAACGTAAGCGAGGGCGATTACCATATTTTTGAAAAGATTTCCTTCAACCAGCGCGACCGAAAAATGACCGTTTGGCGCTCCAAAAAACGCGGTGAGGAAGAGACGAAAACCGAACATACGGTTACCGATTGTGTCCATGACGTGCTTTCCAGCCTTTACCAGCTGCGCAATCAGGATTTTTCCAACCAGCAGGAAGGCTACAGCGTTCCGTTCCGGATTTTTATGGACAAGGAAGAATTTCCTCTGAAAATGACCTACGCCGGGAAAGAAGCCAAAAAGAAGGTGTATGGAATGGGCAAGTACAGAACCATGAAGTTTCAGCCCGATGTCATCGCAGGCAACGTATTCAAGGATGAAGCCAAGATGAGTGTATGGGTATCAGACGACGAGAACCGCATCCCCCTGATGATCGAGACACCCGTTTCGGTCGGCTCCGTAAAAATGGTGATCAAGGAATACGGCGGGCTGAAGTATGATTTCAAGGCAAAAGTGAATTAATGCCCGCAAAAACACTTTTAATAAAGGCGAAGCCGCTTTCCTTTCAGGGGAAGCGGCTTCGTAGTTTGGGAGAAATTCCGGTTTCTCCTGTTTCAAGTGTGGGCCCGGCAGGAATTGAACCCGCGACCGTCTGATTATGAGTCAGCTGCTCTAACCACCTGAGCTACGGGCCCTTTTCACAGTAAATATTTTCGTTTGCCGTGAAACGCCGCAAAGGTAAATTTAATTCCACAAACTAAAAACAGGATTCGCCGCCTGTACAAAGTACGGGCTAGAAGCCCTTTCCTGCCGCCGCCTACTCTTGCCAGTACACCCTTTTTACCCGCTCCGAAATATTCGTAAACACTTCATAAGGAATGGTTTGCAGACAGTCGGCGAGTTCCTGTACGGGCGGATTGTCACCAAAAATAACTACTTCGTCGCCTTCGCGTACTGCAGGTATGTTCGTCACGTCTATCATGGTCATATCCATACACACGTTGCCGATAGTGGGCACGCGGTGGCCGCGTACAAATACATGGTAGCGCCCGCCGCTTGCCAGCCGCAGGAATCCGTCGGCATAACCGATGCTGATCGTCGCAATCCGGGACGGACTTGTCACGAGACCGTTTCGGTTATAGCCCACCGTTTCGCCGCGATCAACGTTTTTGACCTGGCTCACCGTCGCCTTTAACACATTGACTACGCGGAGTTGATCCTGCAGACCGCTTGAATCGATACCGTATAGCCCTATGCCAAGTCGTACCATCTCGAAATGATATTCCGGGAACCGGGCGATCCCGCCGGTATTGACGATGTGGCGCAAGGGCGCATACCCGAGTGCGGACCGGATTTCACTGTACATTCCGGAAAATGCCGCGGCCTGGCGGTGTGTGAATGCGTCGTGTTGCGAAGCGTCGCTGGCCGAAAGGTGGGAAAAAACCGATCGCACTTCTATATTGGGAAATGCTTCCATTTTTTCCATAAGTGGCTGAATATCATTTGCTTCAAAGCCAAGTCGATGCATGCCTGTATCCAGTTTCAGGTGGATGGCAAGCCTTTTTTCCTTGCCTGCAAAATGGATAAGTTCGTCGAGCAGAGGCAAACTGTAAATCTCGGGCTCCAGCCGGTGACGGTACATGGCGTCAAGGCCCGAGGGCTCGGGGTTGAGCACGAGAATCGGCAGGTTCACACCCGCCTGCCGCAGTTCAATGCCTTCGTCCGCATAAGCCACTCCCAGGTAGTCGACTTTGTGGAATTCGAGCAGTTTCGCCACTTCCGCCGAGCCGGTACCGTAGCCCGATGCTTTCACCATCGCAAGCATTTTGGTGCCGGGCTGCAGAAGCCGGTTGTATACGTTGAGGTTGTGTACCAATGCCGTGAGGTTCACCTCCAGTACGGTTTTATGGGCTTTTTGTTCGAGGCGCCGGGCAATGCGTTCGAATTCGAAGGGACGCGCGCCCTTGATCAAAATGATCTCGTCAAGAAACTCGTGTTGCGCAAGATTTTTCAAAAACGCGTCTGTGTCAGCGTAAAATACAGCATCGAAACCGGAAGGGAGTTTCTCCATAATTTCCGGAATATCGGCACCGATCCCGATCAGGCGCGAAGCCTTTTTTTCCAGTATCAGGGCCGCTACCCTGGCATACAGGTCGCTTTTATCCTGTCCGCTCTGCAGGATATCGGAAAGTATCACCGTTAGCCTTCCCGCGCGCGCCTGCTGGTAGGCAAATTGCAGCGCGATACGCAAAGAAGCCAGGTCGTTGTTGTAAAAGTCGTTGATCAGGGTGCAACGCTGTATGCCCGCCTTGAGTTCGAGGCGCATTTCCACCGGGTAGAGCCGCTGCATCCGTGCTGTGATCTGCTCCTGCGGAATATTCAGCAGGTACATAATAACCCAGCAATGTATCGCATTTTCAATAGATGCAGAATCTGTAAACGGGATCGTAATTTCAACTTTTGAAGATTCAAAACAGCCCGTCATTTTTGAATACCCGGCTGTATCAATTTGAATACCAGTCACTTGAAAATCAGCAGGATTTCCTTCTTTCGACCACGAAAAACCGCGTCGGGCCGGTCTTTCGCTCTGCCATGCCCGGGCTGCCTGCCGAACCGGTTCGTGGTCGGCACAAAAAACAAGCGTCCTTGCCTCATCGAACAGACGCATCTTTTCCTGCACCTTTTCCATTTTAGAAGCAAATCCTTCGCGGTGTGCAGGGCCGATATTTGTAAAAAGTCCGATCGAGGGCCGGATGATGCGAGCGAGCCGTTCCATTTCGCCCGGTTGGGAAATGCCCGCTTCAAAAAGGCCCAAGGTGTGTTCGGTGCGTATCTGCCATACCGAAAGCGGCACGCCAACCTGGGAGTTGTAACTTTTCGGACTGCGCACGATGTTAAAATCCGGAGCAAGCAACTGATAGAGCCATTCCTTTACCACCGTCTTGCCATTGCTGCCCGTGATGCCCACCACAGGCAGACTGAATTGCGCCCTGTGATGCGCAGCCAGCAATTGCAGCGCATCGAGGGTGTCGGCAACTTTCAGTACATTGGCTTCCGGCAGGGTTTCCACAGCAACATCCTGGCTTACAACGAATTGGCGCACACCGGCCTTATAGGCGTCGGCAATGTACCGGTGGCCGTCGTGGCGTTTGCCGGTCAGCGCAAAAAAAAGAGATACGACAGGTGCAGTGATCTGTCTGCTGTCGAGCAAAAGATATTCTATTTCTGCCGACAGGTCGACCTGTTGCAGCCACGTGGCCGCGAGTATTTGCCGGACATCAACAATCGGGTATTTCATACGCTGCGAAATTCCGGGTTTTCTGCAGAAAACAACACGATCATTCTATTTTTGCAGATCAAGAACCTTGCGGACAGGCGTTTCAGGCGTTTTGCAGACAGGATTTACAGAATGATTTCAGGTTTGAGCATATATCCATGCAAATCATGTAAGTCCCGTCAGAAAAATAACTGTCCGTGCATCAATTCAAGTCGCACTTCCTTGGAACTACTGATTCATTCCCTTTCCGAGCTCGAGGCCTGCATACCGCAGGTCGTGGAAGCACTGGCCGGCCGGCGCAAAATCGCCTTGTACGGCGAAATGGGCGCCGGTAAAACGACTTTCGTAAACGCTTTTTGCCGCTACCTCGGCGTCCGGGGCACTACTGCCAGTCCGACATTTTCCCTCGTTAATCAGTATGGTTTTACGTTACCTGATGGCTCCGGCGCCTTGTTTCACCACCTGGACCTGTACCGCCTGCGGTCGGTGCAGGAAGCGCTGGATATCGGCATTGAAGACCTACTGTACGATCCGTGGTACTGCGTGATAGAATGGCCGCAACTGGCAGAACCGCTGTTGCCGGAAGATTCGGCAAAAATTCAGATTGAATTAACGGGTGAATCTTCCCGGCGAATCTTAATTTTGTAGGTTCCAGACTTTTGACCGCACATTACCTGTTTA
>JAKOXM010000279.1 GCA_029781095.1 Bacteroidota bacterium | reverse complement strand
CCCTGACCTGTGTCGATTCAGCACCCGGCTGCATGACTTATTTACACTCAAGATGAAGGCAAGCCCTGTCCACCACATCAGCCCCGAACATTTACAGATTGACACCATACGGCAAATTCTGGCCGAACACCAGGCGCTTGCCCTTTCGGAAGCATCCGAAAAACGAATTCGGCGTTGCCGCGAATACCTTGATCACAAACTAAACGGCACCACGGAACTTTTTTACGGTATCAATACCGGATTCGGATCGCTGTGCAATATCCGGATATCGGACGAGGAT
Source organism: Bacteroidota bacterium (assembly GCA_029781095.1). GTDB lineage: Bacteria > Bacteroidota > Bacteroidia > Chitinophagales > Saprospiraceae > M3007. The sequence continues at coordinate 3,081 of JAKOXM010000279.1, read as the reverse complement.
ATCGAACAACTGCAGCACAACCTGCTCGTGAGCCACGCGGCAGGAACGGGCAACACGGTACCCGAAGAAATCGTGCGGATCATGCTGTTGCTCAAGGCACAAAGCCTTTCCTACGGGTTTTCGGCCGTACGCGAAAAAGTGGTGCAGCGTCTGATCGATTTCTTTAACGCTGATATATTGCCGGTTGTTTTTGAACTCGGCTCGTTGGGGGCTTCCGGAGACCTGGCGCCTTTGGCGCACCTGAGCTTGCCAATGGCCGGACTGGGCGAGGTCTGGTACGAAGGCCGCCGTCAGCCGTCGGACGTGGCACTGCAGATGCATGGCATGCCACCGCTCGCATTCAAGGCGAAAGAGGCCCTCGCGTTGCTCAATGGCACGCAATTCTCCAATGCTTATGCAGTATGGTGCCTGATCGAGGCCCGTCGGCTGGCAGATATTGCCGATCTGAACGCAGCGATCGGCTTTGATGCTTTCAATTGCCATCGCTCACCGCTCGACAGCCTGATTCACCGGATCAGACCGCATACCGGGCAGACAAACGTGGCGAAAAAGTTGCTTGAATTGCTGAGCGGGAGCGAAATCGCCGGTTTGGAAAAAACGGATGTCCAGGACCCTTATGCATTCCGTTGCGTTCCCCAGGTGCACGGGGCGAGCAGAAATGCTTTGGAACATGTGGAGCAGGTTGTGACGACGGAAATCAATTCAGTGACCGACAACCCAAGCATTTTCCCCGACGACGACAAGATCATTTCCGGCGGGAATTTCCATGCGCAGCCGCTGGCACTTCCCCTCGATTACCTTGGCATTGCGCTCGCCGAACTCGGAAGCATTGCCGAACGCCGCATTTATCAATTGATCAGCGGCCGGCGACATTTGCCGGCCTTTCTCACGGACAACCCGGGGCTGCATTCGGGTATGATGATCGCACAATACACGGCTGCAGCCATTGTCAACCAGAACAAGGGTTTTTGCACGCCGGCATCGGTGGACAGCATCATCAGTTGCAACGGTCAGGAAGATCACGTCAGCATGGCAGCCAATGCGGGTACAAAAGCCAGACATATTGTGCTGAATCTCGAGCGGATACTTGCCATAGAATTCATGGTGGCCATGCAGGCGCTCGATTACAGAAATCCATTAAAATCGTCACCTGTGATTGAGGAGATAAAAATGCAATATCGGGAAGTGGTGCCGCGCCTCGATGCAGACCGGGTACTGCACAATGATATTGAAGCCACCATTCTGTTTTTGCGAAAAATGAAAATCTGACGAGGCCCGGCATCGGAATGCGTTCCCGGAAAATTGCCGCTATTTATAAACGGCCTTTTTTCGCAAAAACATGTTTTGCCAGCCGAGTCCGGTTTTTACCGAGTCAATATAATAATTGTCCATAAGGAATTCCGGATTGGAAGGGACATTTACTCCTTTAATATTCAGAGAGTCCAGCCAAAAATAGTCTGAAACTATGGCGCTGTCGACTTTCATTTGATCGCATGTCGCCTCTGACAGCCGGATGTCGCTCAGGTTGGCGCCCGAAAGATCCGCCCTGTTCAGGTGCGCGCGTTGCAGATTCGCCGAGGAGAAATAGGCGCGCCGCATATCTGCACCGCTCAGATTGGCGCCCGAAAGATCGGCGGATTCAAAATTGGCCCTCCGCATTTTTGCGTCGCGCAGTCGAACATCGCGGAGGTTTGCACGCGCGAGAATGGCTCCGTTGAGTTCCGCATCGCTCAGGTTGGCCCCGCTCAGGTCCGTTTCATCCAGCACGGCATTGTCCAGATCGGCGGCTTCGAGATTGGCGCCGGCGAGGTATTTTCCGGACAAACCCGCCTTTTTAAGGTCTGCAGCGGAGAAATCGGCCGATTTGTAAATTCGCTGCAAACTGTTTTTGTCAATCTCGCTGCTTACGATCGATAAAAGCAAAAAGCCGCGCTCAGGGCTTAACTCGCGTCCTACAAGCGAATCGCTGCCCAGATAGCGATACGGTCGAAGCGAGTTGCTCAGGGCTATAATGCGCCCTATAAGTTGCGGTGAAATATCGCGCGTGCCTTTTACGCCGACATCGTCTTTCAATTCCTGATCGACAGCATCCAGAATATTACCCATCAAAAAAATGAGCGAGCTGCGTCGTTCGGCCTCCTGGAGGTAAGTCTGCTGGTCCAGCCGGACATTTTGTTGGTTGAGCAGCTGGTTTTGCTGCACCAGCAGTTTGTTTTGATTGAAAAGCATGACCGTGCCGAGCAATCCTCCCAACCCGACGAACAACGACTGAAAAACCACCACGATCCACCGCCGGAAATTCATCCAGGCGTACCAGGAAGTTCCGCGTCTGAACAGCAAACTCATGTCTTTTTTCGCAGCGGCATAATCCTTCTCGACAATATTCAGCATCAAGGACTGGGCGGATTTGTACACTTCCGACAAGTCTGTGTCCGACACGCCGAAAATCCTTTTCAGGATGCGTTCCTTGTTTTGAACGATCCAGAAAGTCAGCAGCCCGAGTATCAGGAACAGCCAGATAAAGCCGCGCACGAGTCTGCCCAGTTCCTGCTGCAGGGCATCGAAGCCCCTTTCCATCACGACCGCACCGATCAGGATACCTATGATAAAAGCAATGATGATGCGTGACAAAATATCGATCCGGCCACTGGGAGATTCATCAGTCTTTTTATCTTTCATCTTGCTAAACAAATAATCAGGTAGAGGCGACAAAAGTAGTGTAATTCCTCTATTGACAGAATTTGTGTCAATCCGTCGAATTTAAGATAACTTCGCCCCATAATTTCAGATTTGCATGGAAGGCATCTCGGAGCAAATAAAAGGCTTTATATTTAATTTGGACGGTGTGGTAGTCGATACTGCCAGGTACCATTACATTGCCTGGAGGAGGCTGGCCAACCAACTGGGCTTTGACTTTTCGGCTGTGCAGCACGAAGAGTTACGCGGACTAAGCCGTATGGCAAGTCTGGAAAAGATACTCGAATGGGGCGATATTTACATGACGGAGGCTGAAAAACTGCATTGGTCCGATGTAAAAAACAACTGGTATGTAGCCCTGATTTCGAATCTCAAGCCGGGGGA
>JAKOXM010000816.1 GCA_029781095.1 Bacteroidota bacterium | reverse complement strand
GGCAATTCGGATTACATGATCAACGAGGACGGCACACCCAATACGGCGCATACGAAGAATCCCGTACCCTGTATACTTGTTAGCAAACACCTCAACGGGAATGAAAAACTCAGGAACGGCCGGCTGGCCGACGTGGCGCCGACCCTGCTGGATATGATGGGAATGGAAAGGGGGGCTGAAATGACGGGAGAGAGTTTGATTAGTCGTTAATCTGCTCTCACCCTCCACAACATCACCGACCGGTCGTCGCCGCACGACACGAGGAGGTCCGGCAGCCAGAGCAGGCGGTTTACCGAATTGATATGAGCGCCATACCGGATCGTATCGATCACTTTCAGGAGATGAAAATTGCCTGCGTCCCAGATTTTGATCGTTTTGTCGCGACTGGCGGTGGCGTAAAATTTCCCGTCGGGGGAAAATGTGATGTGGTTGATCGTAAACAGGTGGGCTGTCTGTTCGGATACCTGCCTGAAATCGTCTTCCAGGTCCCAGATACGCAGGATGGCGTCGCGCCCGCCGCTGAGAAGGTATCGGTTATCCGGTGAAAACGACACGGAAAAAACCGAATTGTTGTGGGCGTTTGCGAGTGTTTTTTTTAACGCAAGTGTTTCGCTGTCAATAAAATAGATGGAATTATCGCTGCCTCCGACCGCTATTTCCCGTCTTTTTTCCGAGTATGCCATGCAGCGAAGTGCCTGGTTGGAAAGTTGAAAACTCTCTTCGCTTTTTCCGGTTTCCGAATCCCAGCGGCTGAGTATGCCGTCGCCACCGGTTGTGAAAACCCGCCCGGTTGTGCCGATGATATCATATACTCCTTTCCTGTGATGCTGTATGTTTCTGGTGCGATCGGATACCACGGTATCAATCCAGTGTACGCCTCCGTTCATGTTGCCGGCTATGAGCCGGCCCGTGCCGGGAAAATTGAAAAGCGAAAACACCTGGCTTTCGACGGAGGCGATCAGTTTGCCCGTCTCCGGGTGATCTGTATCCCATTCCACAATCCACCCATCGCCTCCGGCCGATAAAAAATGGCGTTCATCCCTGCCGGGAGCAAGGGCGTACAAGGCTGCGCGATGCCCGGTACAGGTATATATTTTTTCAATTTTCACTGTCTTTTGTCACCATCCGCGTTCACCGTCTCATCTCACTTGTCGTCGCCAAAAAATGCAATGATCTTGTCCGCCAGTTCCATGCCGATATAGGATTGGGCTTCAACGGTGCTGGCGCCGATATGCGGGGTACAGGATACCTGTGGGTGTTTGAGCAGTGCTTCGCTGGGTGTCGGTTCGTTTTCATATACATCCAGACCTACTCCGGCGACTTTTCCGCTTTCCAGTGCAGCAAGAAGATCCTGCTCATGAATGACGCCGCCGCGGGCTGTATTGATAAGAAAAACCCCCGTTTTCATTTTATTCAATTCATCGGAGGTGATGATGGGGCCGCCACCGCCGGGGATGTGGATCGATATAAAATCCGATTCACGGATCACCTTTTCAAATGAATCGGTCTGGACCCTGACGCACAGCTTCAGGTCCTTATAATCATTGAGTTGTATGCCTACTTCTGCCTCCTGAACATAGGGGTCGTGCGCCCGTACGGACATACCAATCCCAAGGGCAATTTTGGCGACTTCCTGTCCGATCCTGCCGAATCCGATGACGCCCAGTGTTTTGCCCTTGATCTGGAAACCGGTTTCGTAAGCCTTTTTCAGTTTTTTAAAATCACCTCCCGCCGGCAATTCGCGATTGCTGCGGTTCAACATGCGTGACAATGCGAAAATATGCGCAAAAGCCAGCTCTGCGACTGCCCGGGAAGATGCCATCGGGGTGTTGAATACCTGGATACCTTTGCTTTGCGCATAGGCCACGTCGATATTGTCCAGGCCCACTCCTCCACGTGCAATGATCTTGAGGTTTTTAGCGCCGTCGATCACGGCTTTCGTGACTTTGGTGGCGCTGCGTACGATCAGGACATCATAGTCGGCCATACGATCGGCCAACTCTTCCTGTGGAATTTTATCTTCATCAACAAGATAGGCTGCCTCCTCGAGAAGCAGGCGGCCGTCGGGATGTATGCCGTCGTTTGCCAATATTTTAACCATAATACTATTTGCTGTTTTTAACGGGGCAAAGATAGTTTTGAAAAGGGAATAGGCGAGGGGTGAAACAAAACTATATTTTATTGCAGGTATTCGTCAGGTTGCCGGCAAAAAAAATAAAGCCGATTTGGGAATTATCCTATTCAAAAGAACAATGCGGACCAATGTGTATTTGGCGAAGCGAGGCGTTTGCCGATGAAAAATTGCTTTACCGGGATTCAAGTTTTTTTATCTCGACGGAGCACTTTTCCAATTCTTTTTCCACGTATTCGCGCGGATCTTCATCGAGGTTCAACGCATGCTTCAACTTGTCGAGGTCTTCGGGTTGTGCCGGCAGCAACTGATGCATCCGTTCCAGGTTTCGCATGGCCTGTCCCCACACCTTCGCTTCATTGAAAACCTCAAAATCACGCTGCCGGATCTTGAATTCCTTGATGAGTGCTTTAAGTGCATTGGAGAGGCGGTAATCGAGTGTCCGGAACCTTGTGTGAATGCGCGCCGTATCCACCCGCCAGTCGGTCAGCCCGGAAGCTGTTTGGGTTGAAAGCCGGGTGTTGAGGGCCTTGTAGCTGTTTTGCAATTCGATCGACTCATAATAGCGTTGCAGCGCCGTAGCGTAGTCGTCACGGAAAAAGTAGCTATCGCCTTTCTGGAGGCTGGAATCCACTTTCAGGAAGATCGCCTGAAAATGTCGCGCGATAACAAGTTCGGAATCGATATCGACGTAGGGTCTCGTGTGGCTGAGCACCCAGCACCGCCGCGGGTGGTGTTTCAGTTCTTCGTATCCCGGTATGGCGGCGCCGTATAATTCGGAATACACGCTTTTTTGGGAAATATTCAACTGGTCCCTCGATGCGCTGATATAGTCTTTTACAAACCATATACCGAACCCAATGCTTACCAGAAGGGAAATAAAAGAGGTAATGGCCACTTTGCGCGCCATACGACGCTGTTTTTTTGCGGTGGCCAGTTGTTCTTCCATCTCCTCGCGGCGTTTTGCCTCTTCGGCCAGCCTGGAATCGTAGTCTGCTTTTTCACGCAGCGCTTTTTCTTCATTCCGGCGTTTATTGCGTGATTCTATGACAGCCGGCAGCAGGGTATCATGGCTGATCTCGTAGTAAAAATCGCCCAGACGGTTTTCCTTGCGCAGCAACCGGCTATCCACCAGCACATCGAGAAATTCCTGGTCGATGCCCGGATAACTGGCAATCAGGTAATCGTCCACCATGCTGCAGCGCCTGTCGTTGGGCGTTACCAGGCTTTCCTCGATCAGCCGCTGAACGGTACCGACCGCCTTTTCAGGGTTTTCGAGGGTTCTCCCGGTCTTCCGCGCAAAAGCCTCGGGGAGCGTTTGCAACTGTTTTTGGTAAAAATCGCGGATCTCGTGTTCCAGTCCGCTCTGACTTCCATAGAAATCAGGTGTCACCTCAAAACCCTCCGGCTCAGACTCGGCAATAATCTTTTCTTCTACGTACTGGCACAGGATCTGGAGGTTGAACGACTCGATCTCGTCCTGTCTTTTCAAGAACGAAAAATCATCGACAGCCTGCTGGGTTTCTTCATTTTCGCGGCCGGCGAGGAAATTAATGATCTGATTCATTGCCTCCGGGCGAAAGGAAAATGGTTTGCTGGCAAATATGTCGCTCCTGGCCGCTGCCGGAAGTACGATGGCTTCTTCCGCCTGTTTTCGGTTGAGCGGCTGGAGCTGGTATCGGTTGCGCAGAATGCCCGGGATCAGCGGGCTGATCTCGTCGAGCAAATGCAGGAAATCGGATCGGATGGATATAACGATGCGCAGGTCGGGCTGGCGTTCCCACCAGTGCATGATATCAGGTGTCATAACGGTATCGCCATCCTGAAACCGTTTCAGCAGGTCGGCTCTGATCGCCTCCGGCATCGATTCATTGGCCAGATCGGCCAATTCGGTCAGGAACCGGCGCCTGCTT
>JAKOXM010000271.1 GCA_029781095.1 Bacteroidota bacterium | reverse complement strand
GCCCCCGTATTTGCCTGCTCTACCGTCACCTTCGCTTTTACATTCGTCATGGTATTGAGCCCCTTGTTGGACACCAGTACAAAAAAACCGAAGGTATCGGTGCCTATTTGCGAGGCGGGTGTAGCAAAGCTGGACACAGGGTAGAAAAAACTTGAAATTGCGAGATCGTAAGGTGCAGTAGGATTTTCATCATACAAGGCTATGTCATCCAGATCCCACATGTACTCGTAATTGCCGGTCCATTGCCATTGCAGGTAAATGACGGGCTGGTTGGCGGCTTTGGAAGAAATATCGATCGCGCTGACGGTGGGATTCGGCGAAAATTCATTTTGGGCCGTCAAATCGGGGAAAATGCTGAATTCCTGCCAGTCCGTGAGGTTGGTACTGACCCTTAAAATCGCACTTGCCGCCGGTGTTGTTTCAAAGGTGCCGATATGGGATTCGAATTTTACAAAGACCTTTTGCCTGCCCGAACAATTGATCGCCGAGGTGGTAAGCCGGCTGACGTGGTTTTGAGGAAGCTGCTGTGCGGCGTCGGAATTTACCAGAACAAAACCATTGAGCGCAGTCGTGGAATTGAATGGGTCTTCCCCTGTAAACACCGGTGCGCATCCGGAAACGTTATCCTGACACCACTTCCAGATAACGCCCTGCCCGGAAGCATCCACACTCGTCCATTGCGCCGGAATATTATTCATAAAGTCCTCCGACCAAAAGGGTTGGAGTGATTGCGATTGCAGATACCCACCCGTCATGCATATGACCAGGGTGAGCAATTGTGTACGTAATTGCTTCATTGTGCTTAATTTGTTTAGAAAAAAATAACCGGCATGAAGATCGTCCTTCATGCCGGTTGGCTCCAAATAATTGCTGCAAACGCATTGCGCCGAACCTTGTGGGTCGGACTTTAACACCTGAACGTCATTTTTTCAGGTTTTGCCTTTTTGTTCTTTTGCCCAGGTATCCTTCAGTGTCACCGTCCTGTTAAAAACGGGTTTGCCCGGCACGCTGTCCGGATCGACGCAGAAATAACCCAGTCTGGTAAACTGGAAATGATCGCCGGTATTCCCTTCTGCCAGGGCCGGCTCGATCAGGGCGTTTTCAACTATGTGCAGCGAATGCGGATTGATCGTTTTCTTGAAATCATCTTCGGATGCAGGGTCTTCCGACTGGAAAAGCCTGTCGTAGAGCCGCACTTCGGCTGTTTTCGCATGGGGCGCTGACAGCCAGTGGATGACCCCTTGCACTTTCAGTCCGGATGTATCCTGCCCCGAGCGGCTTTCCGGCACATAGGAGCAATGCAGCTCGGTTACGTTTCCGGAAGCATCTTTTTTTACCTCATCGCATTTCAGTATAAAGGCAGATTTGAGTCGTACCATGCCACCCGGAGACAGCCGGAAATACTTTGGCGGCGGATTTTCCATAAAATCGTCCTGCTCGATATACAGTTCCCGGCTGAATGCCAGCTGGCGTTTGCCTGCCCCGGGATCTTCGGGATTGTTTTCCGTTTCGAGCCATTCCACCTGCCCTTCCGGGTAGTTCGTAACCACCACTTTGAGCGGATTTAATACGGCAAACCGGCGCAGGGCGCGTTTATTCAGGTCTTCCCGAACAAAAAATTCGAGCAGCGACATGTCAGCGAGATTTTCCCGCTTGCCAACCCCGATGCGGTCGCAAAATTCGCGGATGCTTTCCGGCGTGTAGCCGCGACGCCGGAAAGCGGCGATGGTCGGCATACGCGGATCGTCCCAGCCGCGCACGTAATTGTCTTCGACCAGCAGTTTTAGCTTTCGTTTGCTCGTGACCGTATAAGACAGGTTGCGGCGGGCGAATTCGTATTGTTTCGACGGATAAATACCCAATTGCTCGATGCACCAGTCATACAATTCGCGGTGCGGGGCAAATTCGAGCGTACAAATAGAGTGTGTGATATGTTCGATGCTGTCGCTCTGGCCATGCGCCCAGTCATACATCGGGTAAATGCACCAGTCGTCGCCGGTGCGGTGATGGTGTGCGTGCTTGATCCTGTAGAGCAATGGGTCGCGCATGATCATATTGGGCGAAGCCATGTCAATTTTTGCCCGCAAGGTGCAGTGCCCGTCGGGAAACTCACCGGCTTTCATTCTTTCGAATAATGCCAGGTTTTCCTCGGGGGAGGTATTGCGGTACGGGCTGTCTTTTCCGGGCTCCGTCGGCGTGCCCTTCAGGGCGGCAATTTCTTCGGCCGTGGAAAAATCCACGTATGCCTTGCCCTTCATAATCAGCACTTTGGCCCATTCATACAATTGCGGGAAGTAGTCGGATGCGTACAGGACCTGTGCGGGCTCAAAGCCCAGCCAGCGTACGTCGGCGATGATGCTGTCCACATATTCCGTTTCTTCCGTTACCGGGTTGGTGTCGTCGAAACGGAGGTTGGTGGCGCCGCCGTATTTCTGCGCGAGTCCGAAGTTGAGGCAAATCGACGTGGCATGTCCTACGTGCAGGTAGCCGTTCGGTTCGGGTGGAAAACGGGTAAGTATAGTCTTGTGCTTGCCTGCGGCAAGGTCTGCTTCTACAATTTCTTCAAGAAAGTGGAGTGGAGCGGCTGGTTCGGTTGTTTTTTCCGTGCTCATATATTATTCCTGGAATGGGAGTGCAAAGAAACGCAGTTTCAATTAAACACCTTGTGTACTGTTAAATGTTTGGCGGCTTTTGCACATTGCCTAATTTTGCGGTTTAATTTGAAAATGTATGAAACTTAAACCTTTTTTGCTTGGCCTGGTTGCTTTTACCAGCCTCGTTTTCAATTCATTATCTGCTCAAAATGTCGGTATCGGTTTTCAGGTGGGCGATCCGACGGGACTGAATCTTCATTTCCGAAACAACACCGGCGGCATGCGGCCCGATATTTTGCTTGCCTGGGATGCCAACGATGACGACCGCGACTTTTTTTTCGTCAACGTTCACGGACTCTGGTTTAAAAGACTTGCGACAAAAGAACCCTTCAATTTTTTCTATGGACCCGGCGCTTTTGTTGGTGTGCGCGACCGGCGTAAAAAAGAAGAACGCAACGAAACGGTGATCGGTTTCAGCGGCGATTTCGGATTAAACTATGAATTCAGCCGGCTTGATGTTTTTGTTCAGCTCACACCGCGATTGTCCATTATTCCCGGAACTGATTTCAATATCGGCGGTGGGCTGGGCCTTCGCTTTTTCCTGTAGTTCCTACATCCTGTCAGGCATTTCAACGCCTAACAGGCCCATTCCGGCCTTTAAAACCTGACCAACGCTCTTGCTCAATGTAAGCCGGAAGGCTTTAGCCGCTACCGTCTCCGCACTGAATATGGAAAGGTCGTGCCAAAATCGATGGTATTTTTTCGCCAGGTCGTAACAATAGTTGGCAAGCAATGATGGGTCGTATTCGCCGGCAGCGTTTAAAACGACGTTCGGATAATCATGAAGGGCAACAAGGAGGTCTTTTTCCTGGCTTTGAATAGACGCGTACTCTTTGGCTGTTGAAAGGTCAACGCCTTCTTTTTCAATGCGTTGCATCAAGCCATTGATCCGAACATACGAATACTGGATATACGGTCCGGTTTGCCCCTGCAAATCCACGGATTCCTCC
>JAKOXM010000240.1 GCA_029781095.1 Bacteroidota bacterium | reverse complement strand
GGCGAAATCTGGCCGGTTTCAGAGATTGAAAAACGCCGGAAAACGGTGGCGGATGCCGGGATGACCTGGACTGTTATCGAAAGCCTGCCGGTGCATGACGACATCAAACGGCAGACCGGAAACTGGCGGCAATACATTGACAATTACAAACAAAGTCTGCGCAACGTGGCGGCTTGCGGCCTGAAGGTGGTCACCTACAACTTTATGCCGGTGCTCGACTGGCTGCGCACCGACCCGGTTTATGAACTTCCGGACGGCAGCCGTGCCCTGCGTTTTGAGAAATCGGCCTTTATCGCTTTCGATCTTTTTTTGCTCCGGCGACCCGGCGCCGAACACGACTACTCAGGGGCGGAAATCCACGCCGCCGAAACGCGGTTCGCCGCCATGTCCAATGCCGAAAAAGAAACCCTTTTCCGCAACATCCTGCTTGGTTTGCCGGGTGTCGACGAGGCGTTTACACCCGAACAGGTGCTGGCCGCCCTTCAATCCTACGCCCATATCGATGCCGCCGCGTTAAAAAGACACCTGTTCGATTTTCTTCAGGCCGTCACCCCGGTGGCTGAAGAACTCGGGCTGAAAATGGCGATTCACCCCGACGACCCGCCGTTTCCGGTACTGGGTCTGCCCCGGGTCGTAAGCACCGAACAGGATGCCCACGACCTGTTAGCCGCCGCGCCATCTCCCGCCAACGGTCTTTGTTTTTGCACCGGCTCTTTTGGCGCGAGGCCCGATAATGATATTTCAGGCATGTTCGAACGCCTGGGCGAGCACGTCCATTTTCTGCATTTGCGCAATACCCGGCGCGACGATGAAGGCAATTTTTATGAAGCGGATCACCTCGATGGCGATACGGACATGCCTGCGCTGGTCGCAGCGGTCCTGCGACTCATGCAGCGCACCGGCCGCGCCATCCCGATGCGTCCCGATCATGGCCATCAGATGCTGGACGACCTCCATAAAACCACCTATCCCGGCTATTCGGCTATCGGCCGGCTGCGCGGTCTGGCCGAACTCCGGGGTCTCGAACTGGGTCTGGCCCGGCAGTTATTATGAAACCCCGTTGTTCAGATCGTGTCCGGTCGATCATACGGTACTTTCCTTCAAATCCAATTCGATAACGAATATATGGCAAGCGAAACCAACAAATTGTCCATCCGGGAAAAAATCGGGTACAGCCTCGGCGACCTCGCCGCCAATCTGGTTTTCCAGACCCTGATGACCTACCTGGCTTATTTTTATACCGATATTTACGGCCTCGAGCCCGGCCACGCATCCGCCATTATGCTCACGGTGGGGCTTGTTGCAGCATTTGGCTTCAACCCGGTGATCGGCGCCATTGCCGACCGGACGCGCTCCAAATGGGGAAAATTCCGCCCCTGGATATTGTGGACGGCCGTACCGCTCGGTGTGGTGGCTTTGCTGGCTTTCACCACGCCCGATTTTTCGTATAAAGGGAAAGTCATTTATGCGGTGCTGACGTACACGCTGCTACTGTTTCTGTATGCGGCCAATAATCTTCCGTATTCGGCGCTGAGCGGCGTTATCACGGGCGATATGGGCGAGCGGAACAGCATTTCGTCGTACCGTTTTGTGGCGGTGATGGCTGCCCAGTTTTTCGTACAGGTATTCATGTTGCCGATTATCGAATACGCGGGCGGCGGCGACAAGGCCGTGGGTATCGAAAAAGTAATGACCTGGCTGGCCGTGACTGGAACGCTGCTGCTGATCATTACTTTCCTGACGACAAAAGAGCGGATCGTGCCGAAACCCGAACAAAGATCGAGTGTCGGGGAAGACCTCGCTGATTTGTTCAAAAACAGGCCCTGGGTCATTATGCTGACGTTGACGACCCTGGTCTTTGTGACGCTGGCCATGAAAGGCGGCTCTTATGTTTATTATTTTAAAAACTATGTGGACAAGGCGCGCCTGGCAGAATTTATCAGGCCGATTCTGGATATTCTGACGGGCATCGGTATCAATTTTTTTGGAAATGATCCCAATGCGGCTGGTTTCGGCCTCTTCAATGCCGGCGGAATCATCTTCATGATCGTAGGCATTACGCTGTCCAAACGCCTGGCCGACAAATACGGAAAACGCGATGTATTCGGCGTTGCGCTCCTGATTTCGACGCTATTTATAGCCCTGTTCTACTTTTTCCCGGCCCGATCCGTCGAACTCATGTTCGGCTCCCAAATATTGCACGGGTTCTTTTACGGCATCACGATCCCCCTGCTTTGGGCGATGATCGCGGATGTGGCCGATTATTCGGAGTGGAAAAACAACCGCCGCGCCACCGCTATCATCTTTTCGGCGATGATGGTCGGGCTAAAAGGAGGGTTGAGCATCGGCGGCGCGTTGGTGACTTCCATTTTGGGGGCTTTCGGTTACCTGACGCAACAGGCGGAAGGCTACGTGCAACCGGATAGCGCCATTCATGGGACAAAAATGCTGGTGAGCATTTTCCCGTCCATTCCATTTGTAATTGGCGTAGCCCTGTTGTTTTTTTATGAAATAGATAAAAAAATGGAAGTCCGAATCGAACAGGACCTCGCGGCAAGGCGTGCGTAATGAAACGGAATTTCCGTTCCGAAACAGTCAAAACATGGAAGAGAAAGTAAAAAACATAGCCGAATATCGCCGGAAAGCCATTTCGCAACCCCTGGTGGAGCACATCTTCACCGCCGACCCTTCGGCGCATGTTTTTGAAGGGAAAATTTACATTTATCCCTCGCACGACATCGATGCAGGCATTCCGTTCAACGACAACGGCGACCATTTCGGCATGGAGGATTACCATGTCATCCGGCTCGATACGGTCGGAGCGCCGGCCGTCGACTGCGGCGTTGCCTTGCACGTCCGGGACGTACCCTGGGCAGCCCGCCAAATGTGGGCGCCCGATGCGGCGTATAAAAACGGGAAATATTACCTGTTTTTTCCGGCTAAAAGACCGGACGGCATTTTTCAGATCGGCGTCGCAGTGGGCGACCGTCCGGAAGGCCCTTTCGCCCCGGAGCCGGAAGCAATCGAGGGCAGTTACAGCATCGATCCTGCCGTTTTTGAAGATTCTGACGGCTGTTTTTACATGTATTTTGGCGGTATCTGGGGCGGTCAACTGCAAAAATACCGCGACAACCGATATGCGGAAACGCATGAATTGCCCCGCAAGAGCGAAGCGGCGCTTTGCCCGAAAGTTGCAGCCATGACCGATGATCTGCTCGGATTCGCCGAGCCGCCGCGCGATATCCTTATTCTGGATGAGAACGGGGACCCGCTCACCGAAGGCGATGACGACCGCCGGTTCTTCGAGGCGTCCTGGATGCACAAATACAAAGGCCGGTACTCCTTTTCCTATTCGACCGGCGACACGCATTTTTTGTGTTATGCCATCGGCGACAATCCGTACGGTCCGTTCCGCTATGGCGGGCGTATCATGAATCCGGTGCTGGGTTGGACGACGCACCATTCCAGTTGCGACTTCGAGGGAAAATGGTACCTGTTTTATCATGATTCCACCCTGTCGGAAGGCATTACGCACCTGCGTTCGATAAAAATGGCGGAAATCACTTACGACGACAACGGGCATATACTGACCCTCGAGCCTTATGTATGATGTCGTATTTTAAAATTTTTCAAAGAGCACTCCTTATGAAACAGTTTATATCCATTCTTGCGCTTTGCTTGTCACTCATGCCGGCAGCGGGCACACTTCAGGCACAGGATTACAAGTATCCGTTTGAAAACCCCGGTCTGTCGATCGACCAGCGCGTCGACGACCTTGTCTCGAGATTGACCCTGGAAGAAAAAACAGATCAGTTGTCGTACAACTCCCCTGCCGTCGAGCGGCTGGGGTGCAGCCCAGTGGCAGGAAGCGATTTTTGAAGTTAAATAATTGAGGGTCAATGGTTAAAAATACATTACCGGCGCTGTTTTGCATGCTGCTCGCCTGCTCACCCGCTTCGGCAAAGGTAACGCTGCCGAGACTGATCGGTGACGGCATGGTATTGCAGCGCAATACAAAAGTGAAAATTTGGGGTTGGGCCGACGCCGGTGAAAAAGTAACCGTACAATTCATCGGCTAGGCTTACACCACCGTGACCGACAGGCAGGGCAACTGGGCGGTAATGTTGCCGCGTTCCAGGGCGGGCGGGCCGTTTCAACTGACCGTCAATGGCGATAATGCCATCATAATCACCGACATATTGATAGGAGACGTCTGGATCTGTTCCGGCCAGTCGAACATGGAAATTTCGATGGATCGAGTCAGTCCCCTTTACCAGACGGAAATTGCCCATTCCGAAAACACCTTTATCCGGTATTTTGAAGTGCCCAAAAAATACGATTTTAACAGCCCGCATACAGATCTATCCGGCGGGCAATGGCAATCCGTCAACCCGGAAGGCGCCAATCTGTACAATGCGGAAGGATTGCCGGCGTCACCCTTCCGGACGGATAACTGGTGAAAAAGTAGAGGGCCGGGATCGTACAAGACAGCATGCAGCCTGTGCGCGAGCGTTTGGAAGTTGTTTTTCCATTCGCAAATTCGGGAGACGGACAAACAACTTCTGAAAATTTGCTCAGGGCTTTTCATATTTGCCCTGCCAGAGCAACGCTCCGGGCCAATCCCGGCCATTACGCAAAACGATCACACCGCACCTGTAGTACCATGACGATTCATCAGGACAAACCAAGTAAAAACAGCCGCAACGTAGCCGTCAGCATTTTCTGCATTTTCATCGCCCTTACCGCCCTGTCGGCTTTTTATCCTTCGCGGCATCCCGAAGGAGGCACTTTCGACTCCGGCAGCATCGCTTTCATGTTATCCGCTTCCGGTCTTGTATTGCTGATGACGCCCGGACTGTCGTTTTTTTACGGCGGCATGGTCAATTCCAGGAGCATTATTTCCACCA
>JAKOXM010000230.1 GCA_029781095.1 Bacteroidota bacterium | reverse complement strand
ACGGCCTGGCGCATGTTGAGCAGGCGCAGCAGCAGTTGGGTGTGCCAGCGCTCGAACTGGAATCCGAGAAACAGGAAGGACTTGGTGTCGCCGAGGGTGTTGCGCAGGCGTTCGGGCAGTTTGGGGGCCGAAAGCATGCCTTCGAGCAGGCGCAGCAGGTCGTCGTAGTCGAGCAGCAGCGACGACTCGCGGGCCACACAGCCGGCTACATTGTAAAACAGCGGCGCTTCGCGGGTGGGCGTTTCGATATCCTCGGGCATGTTCGGGTAAAAAGCCGAAAACCGGTGCGATACCCCGAACCGGTAGGCCATATCGCTCAAAAACGTGTCGGGATTCACCGATACCACCAAGGGAAACGGGATCTCGATGATCTGTTGCAAAACGGCTTCGTCGGGCCGCAGCCCGCGGTACAGATCGGCCACCGCTTCGGCGATCTCGGGCTTGTCGTCCTGTTTTTTGACGATGAAAAAGCCGTCGCGCTCGTAGTAGGAAGCTATCTGTTCGTGGAACTGTTCCTCGATTTATTGCCGCACGTAGTGCTGCATGGCCGTGCCGTCCACGTCGAATAGTTCCGGGCCGAGTATAAGGGCGGCGTTCCCTGTTTTCAGGTCGGCGATGATCTTGCCGATTTCAGGCGAGGGTTCTGGCATGGGTATTCATTTGTTTTGGCGAGGCACGATGTAAAACATCGCGCCAGCAGTTGGACGAGGCACGATGTAGGAAACATCGCGCCAGCGCCAGCAACGCCAGGCAAATATAGAAAACAGGTAGAATTTGGCAGACGCTAAATACCGGCTTGTAACCCTTTGCGTCTTTGCGTGAAACCAATTTCCCACGCAAAGACGCAAAATACCGATTCTCAACCCTTTGCGTCTTTGCGGAATCTTGGCGTCTTTGCGTGAAACCTTTGCGCCTTTGCGTGAAACCTTTGCGTCTTTGCGTGAAACCTTTGCGTGAAATAATCACAGTGCGGCCTTCTTCCAATTTAAGCCGCGCATGGCCCGGCAGATAATTACCTTGGCCGGGCATTATCATCAGAGTAGAATTCAATTACTTTACAAAAATCCAAAAGCATGAAAAACATCGAAAGGTTTGTTTACGGCCTTGCCATTACCGCAGCCATTTTTTCGACGGCCACTTTCGTCAGCGCCCGACTGCATTTGGATGTCGATTTTATTCCCGATTTTTTTGTGACGCTTACAATTGAACTGCTGCTGTCGGCAATTGCAATATATGCCATGCGGAATTACCTGATTTTCAGGTTTTCCATCCCGCGCCCGAAGACCCTGATAAAACCCGTGGTATTTGCATTACTCGCAACCATAGCTATCAACGGGGTATTGACAATCCTTACAAAAATGGTTGGAGGAAAAACAGAGGTGCCCGAAGCCCTGGCAAAACTGAAACCGGTACAGGTGCTGATCTTTGTGTTTTTCTATGCAAGTATCGCGGAAGAAATGCTGTTTCGCGGCTTTCTGTTGAATCTGTTGAAACCCCTGGAAAAAACCGGTTTTTCAGTCCTGAAGCGATACATCAGTCTGCCGGTTATTGTAAGTGCCGTTGCATTCGGAATGGCTCACCTGATTTTGATAACCACCGACGTCAGTCTTCTCTTTGTAGCCAGAATAGTCGTCTTTACCACCTGTCTGGGTGCAATAGCAGGGTATTACCAGGAAAAGCACGAAAATCACGCGTACGCGATCATTGTTCACATGTCAGGCAATCTTCTTGCTGTGATCGCCGCTTTCGCCATGCATTAGACGCGGAATGGGTACGGGCGCGGGTTTGGACAGTGCTATGTGGCAATCCTGGGCTCGCAATGCAGTTTTTTGAACATTATTTCCGGATAAGACAGCCGCTGGCAATGATTGTATTTGCCTGAATCAGTGTATAAAAATAAACCCCCGGCAGTAAATTGCCGATGAACAACCCGGGGTTCTGCCCGCTGATATTCGATACGCGTTTTATCTCCCGGCCAGGTAAATTATAAACGACCAGTGTCGCATCGTGCAGTTCAACGCTACTGATCAGGGTTATATGATCATGAAAAGGATTGGGCTGCACGCGAATATGACCCGGGTGAAGCGAAGTATGTGTTGCCAAAGTCATATCGCATATTGGCTTGATATTCAATGCCGTATCCAGTTGCGAAAAATCCACTCCAATATCGCGGCCGTCTGCGGCGGCATTTTTATAGGCACTCGTGCCGGCCAGGGCGTAATTCAGGTAATTGTTACCGCCATTCGTGTAATCGACAAAACTGACGCCGGACGTGTTTGCCGGGAAATAATTCTGGCTAAGCGTATTGTAGTTGCTGTATTTCACCGCATTGCCTCCGATCAAAATATTTTTGTGAAACCGCTGATTGGCGTCGGTAATGCCGGGAAAATAAGCGCCCATCGGTCCGTTGCCGCCTTGTGCGAAACCAGGCCCGTAAATGCCCTGGTAACCACCGTCAGATACAAAGCAATTGAAAATGTTATTGGTAAAAGCGATACTGTTCACGGTGTCATAAGCCCAGGTAATCGGCCCGCTCTGAAAAACGGTGTTGTGGTCGATGATGACATCTGCCGGGTCGCCCATTTTGATAAAGGTTCCGTCATTGGGGCCGTTTATATTTCCGTCGCCAAATTCCGGCCCATTGATGTCGTCGAACAAATTATTGGCAATTTTGATTCTTCGGGATTGCAGACTGGCAGTCGGGCTATCGTGGCCGGACAAGGAGATGCCGGCTCCTGCGTGCCGGATGATATTATTCGTTATGGCAATATCGCTCACATCTGCCTGGGGTGCAGCGCCGCCTTCGGCCCGGACGGTGAGCAAAATGGCGTACCCGCTTTGACCGATGGGGAGATCGGCCCAGGAATTTTCAAGGATATTGCCGTCCAGCAACACCCGAACGCCTGTTTTCAATTCAAACAGGTTTTTAATCGTCCAGTGCTGCCCCGCATAGTCCGGATGGCCGACGCGCCATGAAAACGGTTTGAAAAAATGGTTGTTCCGTACCTCGATATCCGAGGGCACAAGATCGGGAATGGCCGGCGCGGCGCCGCCAAAAAGTATGTTCTCGCCGGCTGCCTCCAGGTAATTATTCAGAATTTTAAAAGGGCCGGGACCGTTCGTTCCGCCTATCGCGTAGGTATCGTAGCCCACGCTGTGAAAGTCAGATATATGCGAGTCTGTAATGGCGGCATTGGCGCAATTCAGAAGTATGCCCGCTTTCATAATTGTGGCCTTGGTGTGCCCGTGGATGTAGCATCGATCTATAATCAAATCATGCGGCACCACATTCAAGGTATTTTGGGCAGACGTGGCGTCTCCCAGAAACACAAGGCCGTAGCTATTCAGCACATTTGTATCCACACTGATTTCAAGCCCCATGAAGCGGTAATGGTGCGCAGAGGCCATCGTACGGAAACAGGGAAGTCCCGAAGGGTTGTAGGAAATGATCTTCGGCATGGCGTCTTTCTGGGTCGGATAAGAGACGTTTCCCGTGGAAGCATCCGGACGGATACGCGTTTCCGGCGCAGGTAGCAGGGACATTTGCGAGGAAATAATGACAACCCACTCATTTCCAGCCTTGTATGGCAGGGAAAAACTGCCCTTAAACGTAGCGCCGGCATCGAGCACCAAAAGGCTGCCCGGGGGTGCGGCGTTGATGGCCGATTGCAGATCGCTGTAGTCTCGCCCGACGGGCCCTACCGTAATCACCGCATAACCGGCGGTGTCCGGGAAGCAGGTCTCGATGGCGGCGGTGTTCGGCTGGGCAGGCGGCACCTGGGCCGTGGCGCGCAGGGCCAGCAGGATGACGCTCAGGATAAGTCGTAACTTCCGGTGCATGAATTGTAAAATTTGCGATTGAAAATATCCAGGTTACAAAAAACGATTTGCCCGAAAACTTTCTGCTGCCACCAATATCAGGCACACGATCTGCAGGGACGCAGATCATTCTTTCAAATGCCCATACAATACAATGCACAGGAGAACACCGTGAAATCAGTCAGGGGAATAAAGTGCGGTGAATGAACCAAAACACCGCTTGCGACTCTTTTACTCGATCAAACCCCTCCCCTCTTTCACGATCTTTTCTTCCTTGAGGAGTTTTTTCATCAGGCGGTCGAGGATACCGTTGATGAAATCCTTGCTTTTATCGGTGGAATAGACCTTTGAAATTTCGACAAACTCATTGAGCGTAACTTTCGTCGGAATGGTCGGGAAGTGCAGGAGTTCGCACAGCGCCATTTTGAGCATGATCATGTCGAGTACCGCCACCCGGTCGGCATCCCAGTTTTTGAGCGTCGGTTCGATATGTTCGAACAGGGACTGGTCTTCCTGGCAGGTTTTGCGGAGCAATTGCTCGCCGAATTCGCGCACCGTTTCATCCGAAGGCTCGAATTCCTTGTAAAACGCGCCTTCGACGGGCATGGCCTTGATGCTTTTTTTGACCGCACCGACCACGAGCGACTCGTCGTCGGGCCAGTTGTTGTAGCGGTCTTCCGACAGTTCGATAAAAATATCGTTGTTGACCAGGAAGCGGTACAACTCCAGCAGTATTTTCACATGATCTTCATTGGTCGGCTCCGGCAAGGCGAGGTACGCCAGGTACTCCGGCGTGTCGTGAAAAGCCTGGTACATGGAGCGGATATGGTCATCATCAATCCCTTCGTTGGCCTTGTACCTGGCAACGATATTGAGGAAATCGGTGTGATTTGCCAGACTCTGGATACATGGATTGCTGTAAAGACGCGGCGTGAATACCTTGTCTTCGTCCGTCGGGAGATGCTTGGAAGCGCGGTTCGCAGCGTCTTTTTCGGCGTACTGGGTTATTTTTAACAACAGATAGAGGTGGAAAATATACAACTCGTAGGTTTTCCAGATGCCGTCGTTGTAATCTTTCACCAGGTCGGGGAAAGCAAGTTGCTCGTCGCGATTGAGCATATACAACAATTGCATTACCTTGATTCGAACGCTGCGACGACTAAGCATGATATTTCAAAGGACTTTTAAAGCAAAAACGATGGCGCAAAGAAACGAAATTCTTGTGCTTTCGGGAAATATTTTAAAAATGCTTGAGCGAAAACAGAAGGCCGCTACAGTTTTACAAATTTGACGGTGGCCCGCCCGCGCGACGTTTGCAGCGAACAATAGTAAACGCCCGGTTCGAGGCTCTGCGCATCGAGAAAATAATTGCCGGCATCGCGGCTGCTGAATGTTCGCTGCAGCACTACCCTGCCCGTGCCGTCCGTTACGGTCAGCAG
>JAKOXM010000214.1 GCA_029781095.1 Bacteroidota bacterium | reverse complement strand
GATCAATAAAGCGGTGCTTACCGAAGGCTACACTGCTACACCGCCGGACGTTTTTTCGCACAGATTTGACACAGATTGGTTTTCGCAGATTCTGCACAGACTTTTCCGCGTGGAATCTGTGCATTTTTTCTGCGTACAATCTGCGAGAAATAAAAATGTCCTGTCGTGGGCGGCGTGGCGGGAATAGCGACGATGACTAATGCTTCCAATTACTCTACTACATGGAAAATATTAGAGATGGTACAAAAAAACCGGACACGGATAATGAATTTTCGTGTCCGGTTTTTAGGCCATCTCAAAGTATCCCGCTGACTTAAACCCGCTTACTTCACCGCTGCCGCCGCCTGTTTCGTATCGGTGAACTGCTGGAAAGCCACGATTTTACCATCCTTCAGCGTCCACAAGTGCGCCGTTTGCGAATCAATCACTTTGCCGGTTGTCTTTTGCTTCGCATTATAGCGCAGGGTGGCCAGTACCTGGTTGTTCGACATGTCGTGCAGTTGGATGCCGGTCAAATGAAAGTACTCCCACTCCGCGCCGATGCGGGCGAACACGCCGTTCAACACCGCATCCGGGCCGATGTAGGGATTGTTGTCTGCGTAAGGGAACCCTTCGGCTTCGTTCCACACGATGTTGGCGTCCATCACCGCCAGTACCGCTGGTACGTCGCCTTTGGCAAATGCCTGGTACAGCCCGTCCACGACAGCCACATTGCCTGGATCTGACACGACGCCCAATTGCGCCAGCAGCGACATGTTGTCCATGAAATCCCGCTCCTCGGCAATGCGGCCGTCTTTACTCATGCGGACAATCGTGCTGCCGCTTATTTCGACCTTGTTGCCCGTGGCCGGGATGCCGAAAAAGTCGCCCGTATGCGTGCCTTTGAAGGTCCAGTGTTTCACCAGTTGGTCGCCTTCCCCGAAGATGTTGTTGATGGTAAATTTGATGTCGGAGAAAGCCGAAAGCAGGGATTTGTAGTAACCCGCCATGCCCTCGATGCCCACAACGTTTTCCGGCCCGGCATGCATCACCACGTCCTCGGTGAAATGCTCGGCATTGAAAAGTTCGAACCGGCCCTCATTGATGATCGCGTCCCAGGTCTCGGTGTACAATTTAATGTTGGCGGCCACAGTGGGGTCAAGGTGCGCCGCAGGTCTCAGTACCGATTTGACGATTTTCCATTGTCCGTCTTTTTTCAGCATTACGTTGGCGTATCTGCCGGAGAAATGGACGGGAATATCGTACACATTGGTTTTGCCGTTCACCTCGTAGGTTCCGCTGGCTACCCAGGTTTGTTCGTAGTCCGACCAGTCGACACTCAGTTGCCGGATGAAAACGGTGGCATTGTTTTTCAGGAACTGGTCGGCAAAATAGGCGGCGATGTTGTCCGCCCCGGTCAATTTTTTGCCCTCCTGGTCAATACGGACGGCATCGGCGGTGTACATTTTGCGGATGCCTTCGTGGTCGCCCTCGTTGTAGGCGTTCATGAAGTTGCGGGCGAAGGCCTGCATGTCGTGTTCATCCGTGGCGGATTGGGCCTGTATCTTGCCGGAATGAAGGGCGAAGAGCAGGACGATTGGAAAAAGGAAGTTTTTCATGACAGGTTTCATTTAAAAAGGTGGTCGAATAGGATAAAAAAGCATCAACACTACCTCAACTTGTAGCCGCCGTTTCCATCGCTTCTGCATATTGCATCAAAGGCACCCGGGCCGGCTTGAACTGCACACCCAAATCCTTTGTGGCCAGGGCATTGCTGTACACCATACCGGGTTGCCCGACAGGCTCTTTCCCATTGAGCATCAGGGTGATGTCGGACACCCGGTAGCTCTCGCCCGTCAGCAGGTAATGCTTGCCGTGCAGGTTTGGGAAGGTAGCCGCCTTGTACACCGATTCAGCAACATCTGCTACGTCCACGATAGCAAAATACACATCCTGATCGTAAAACATCTGGATGAAAGGGTTGGGGGCTAACTTGTTTTTGAACAAAAACTGGATGCCCATCGAAGTGGAATCTTCCCTGCCCGACAACTGGTTGCCCATCACCCCAACCGGTGAAACCGTCACGATGTCAAATCCTGGCGCCGGGTTTTCCTGCGTAAATTTCCGGACAGCCTGGTCGGCGTAGTATTTCGCCTGGCAATAGGGATGGCTCTCCCGGCTGCAGTAGGGCTTGTCTTTTTCCGAATAAACATGGCCCGGTGCAAAACCCGGCGCCGGCATTGGAAAGTCCGTGTTGTGCGCCGCTACCGAAGCGATGAACACCACCTTTTTCACCGCCGGCGTTTCGCTGACCACCCGCAGAAAGTTCTCAGTGCCTTTGATGGTTGGGTCGAGCAGGTCCCTTTGCACGTCTTCCACCTCCAACTGAAAGGGCGTACCGCCATGCACGAGGATGTCGCAGCCCGCGGCAAAGGCTTTCAACTGGTCGAGATTCTGCACGTCCAACGGGGCGATCTCCAGGTTTTCCGCATGGGGCAGCCCGTACAAGTGTGCGTATTTTTCTTTGTTGGAAATATCCAGGGCCGATACTTTGACCCGGTATCCGTTTTCCAAAAATTGCTTGGTGACGTAGCTGCCGATGAAACCGGCGCCGCCGATGATGCCTGCTGTTTTCATGTTTTATAGTTTTATGAAATGTGACTGTTTCCAGGAGTATTTGAATTGTCAAAAACAACTTCCTGAATAACTGAATCAAAGGTGGGAGCGGACGGCAGGTATGCGCTACCTCCTATCGTTCAACAGTTACCTGCCAGGTTGCCGGGTGCCTTTTTTGTTACTTGCTATGTTGCGGAATGCAAAAGCGCACCTCCCCTAACCCATTGATAATAAGTTGGAAATGTGTTGCATGGAATGAGGGCGGGCTGCCTGGAAAGTTTAACCCCGCACTTACAACCGCGATTGCGCGATGTCACCGATGGTGTTATTCCTACCGGTGTCTGGTAAAATATGTAAGTACCCTCTGCAGCCGTTGATTTCCGCCGGTGTTTTCACCCGGCGCACCCGCGTGAAGCGCCCAATACAAACTCCTACCTCACCAACACCCTTGCTGCTTCCGAAAGATGCTCCCGCAACGAGTTGGGAATCAATCCCTCTCTAAAAACTACTCCGAAGTGCCCCAGCATGGTCTTGTGACCTATGTCGACAAATCGATCAGGCCTTGTTTCAGTTTGGCCGGATATGACATCTCCTTGTCCTTTTTCGCACTTTTTACTGCTCCACCTTTGCAGTGTCAATTTCGACAAGCAAACAATAAAAGCGAAATAAAATGAGTGCGAAAAACAAATCCATGGTGTTCAAAACCATCCCGGCCATCGCTGTTGGGATCATGCTGCTTTCTTTCCTGGAGTCATGCAAGAAGGAGGCCTTTAGCCCTGAATTAACCAGGGGATTTTCCATTCAATCCACTGCGAATGGAGCCACCTATGATATAAAAGTCGGGTTGCCTGCCAATTATGATCCAGGCGTGGAAAAATACGCCACGATCTATGTGTTGGATGGAGAAGAGGATTTTGATTTTGTATCCAACCAATGCAAAGAAATTGCAGATAAAAATGCGGTGGAGAATGTATTGGTTGTCGGTATCGGATATGGAAAAGACCGAAGTATAGATTACACACCCACTAAAATCAGTTCAGAAACAGGTGGCGCTCCCGAGTTCTTAAATTTTATTGGAACCCAATTGATCCCTGAAATGGAAGAACAATTTGGTGTGGATACAGCGAGGAGCAGCCGGGTCATCCTCGGTCATTCTTACGGAGGCTTGTTTGGTGCTAACGTTTTTTGTGCTGATAATGAATTGTTTGGCAACTATATTTTGCTCAGCCCTTCCCTGTGGTTCGATGATTTGGTCTCCCTGCAACTTGAAAAGGATAACCGGGAATATAATAAGGACAGATCACAATTGGTCTTTATGGGAATTGGTGAGGCGGAAAACTCCGGTAGAATGCAAGCCCCTTTTGAGGCTTTTTATGAAACGCTTCGCGATAACTACTCCGCCATAAAATTGACCAAAAACCGGGAAGAAGGCCTTGACCACATGGGTTCAAAGAACCCAAACATCATCAAAGGACTGAACTATTATTTTCAAAACAGGTAGTCGACAAGGCTTTCTTTTTTTCACCATCTATTCAAAAACATTGATCATGAACTTTTTAAAATATCTTTTGCTCCCTTTCATTCTTTTGGTTTCAGTCCAAGGGTTTTCACAAAAAGTGGCGGCAACGACAGATAGCAAACATACACCGGTTGTAAGGCCGCTGACCATAGAGCCGGGGATCGGGATTCATACAAATTTTGGTGTGGATCTCCTTTTAACGAACCTGATTCAATGGAATCCGGATAAGCACCTGAGTGTCGCTTCGCATTCGTCTTTTAATATCAATAACATAACGCAAAGAAATTTTAATCACATAAAAACGAATTACAACTATTCGATCAATCAGAAATTTGGCGTGGGCACTTCACTATATGCTAAAAGAAGTACGCACACCTTCTTGTTGATGGTCGGGGCCAAGTATACAAGTTTTAAAGAGACCCTTGACAGTGAGGATTTCGATAAGACAGGCATCGCCATTGACGCTTTAAGTCCTGATTATGGATTGATGTATAGCCTGAAACGGGGATGGAAAAAATGTTTTTTCACCTTTCGTTTCTATTTGCCTCTATATCCCTGGCCTGCGAAGGGGTTCGACCCCTTATATTTGGATGGCAATATGAACAATATTTCCCTGGAACTCGGGATCGGGTTTCAAATAAAGTAAAAACACAAATCATGAGAAAAATGGCTTTCATCGTACCGCCTACTGTCGAATTGCTCGACCTGGCAGGGCCGGTACAGGTGTTTACCGAAGCTAAATTTAACGGTTTTGAGATAGCGCTTGAATATTACCAATTTCAGGAGGCACCCGTGAGCACGTCGGGGCTTGGTTTTGGCAAACTACCAAATTATAAAGACGCACAATTAAAAGAGGGTGATTTTGTCTTTGTTCCCGGGATGAGTTATGAATACTATACGGGTATTTCGTTCAAGGCCGAAAGAGCGTTTTTCGATTGGCTAAAAGAATGTTCGGACAGGCAAATAAATGTTTGTTCGATATGCGACGGCGCTTTTGCCCTCGGCCATGCAGGATTATTGAAAGACACCGAATGTACCACACACTGGAGAAGGATCGGTGAATTGCAAAAGCAATTTCCAACGGCGAGAGTAGTCACGGATGTGCTCTACATAAAAAGCAACAATGTTTACACCAGTGCAGGCATTAGTGCCGGTATAGATTTGGCGCTTGCGATTCTTGAAGAATTAAAGGGCGCGTTTTTTACGCATAAAATAGCGCGCGGACTTGTCGTATATCACAGAAGGAGCGGAAGGCATAGTCAGCAAAGCATTTACCTGGATTACAGGAACCATATAAACCCACAAATTCATGAAGTGCAGGATTACCTGATAGACAATCTTTCAAAAGAAAACAGTGTTGAAACGCTTGCCTTACACGTTGGCATGAGCCCGAGAAATCTCAGCAGGGTTTTTAAGGAAAAGACCGGAACTACTATTTTGGAATACCTGAATTTACTGCGAAAGGAATATGCAAACACAATGCTTAATAATCCGGAATACACTATCGAGTATATCGCTTCAAAATGCGGGTATAAATCAGCCCGGCAATTGCAACGAATACTGAAAAAATAAGCAGGCGTCATGCCTTGCCACATCAAACTTAATGTCTAAAATGAAAAATCAACCGAAAGAAGTCGTATATAACCTGGAAGCCAGTGCATTTAACTGGGATATAGCGCCCGGCAAAACAATTGAAGCATGGGGCTTTAACAAACAAGTTCCCGGTCCGGAACTGCGGGCAAATGTGGGCGACACGCTTGTTGTTCGCCTGACAAATCACCTGCCGGAACCTACCATGATCCATTGGCACGGATTGCGTTTACCGGCGGCCATGGATGGCACCGGAGCGGTGCAAAAACCGGTTGCACCCGGTGGAGTCTTCGAATACCGTTTTGTGCTGCCCGATGCAGGTACGTTTTGGTACCATTCACACGCAAATGAAACGGTGCAACTGGAAAAAGGGATGTATGGAGCCTTGATTGTTGAAGACCCAACAGACCCGGTTTTCGACGCTGAAAAAGTGCTGATGATCGATGACATGAAATTGAATTCGGATAATGAATTTACAAAACCCGGATGGTTTGCTCCCCGAATCGCTGAACGACACGACGGGCGGGAAGGCGACACCTTGCTGATTAGTGGAAAGGAGAATTTGGTCATGGACATCGCTGCCGGCCAGACAGAAAGATGGCGTATCATCAATTCATCCAGCGCGAGGTATTTTACGCTGTACCTGGGCGGAAAGGAATTCAAAATTATCGGAACAGATGGCGGGTTGCTGGAACATCCGCGCACAGTGACCGAAGTGTTAATAACGCCCGGAGAGCGTATCGATATAGCAGCAGGCCCTTTTGAGGAAGGAGAGACGTTCGCGATGGAATCATTGCGGTATAACAGAAGTACTTTCCTTAAGCCGAAACGGCAGCAGTTTGCAACGATAAAGGTTGGAAAACAAAAAACATCTGTGGCTTTCCTGCCTGAAACATTGAGAAGCATTGAACCATTGGCCAATCAGGATGCCGCAATTACAAGAAAAGTAAGGCTTTCTGTTGGCCCAAGTTTAAAAGACGGAATGGATTTTCTGGTAAACGGCGATGTTCATGTCAATGACAAACCGGTAAAAATCGGCGAACTGCAGATATGGGAAGTATCCAACACGAGTTTGATGGACCACCCGTTCCATTTGCACGGTTTTTTCTTTCAGGTCATTGAAGAGAATGGTAAAGCACCGGAATACAGGGCGTGGAAAGATACCATTAATCTGCCCCCGAGAAGCAAGATGAAAATTGCATGGATGCCTGATAACCGCCCGGGCACGTGGATGTATCATTGTCATATACTGGAACACCATGCGGCAGGGATGATGGCTGAATTTGACGTAATTGATGGCCACAAACCTTATGAGGAAAAAGCGGCCAAACACACACATCATCATCATTGACCGATAAGACATAGGAGCAGCCTGAGAAACTGTCTGAAACAAAAAGGACGTCAAAAACGCTCTGTAACATTCACAAAATTTAAACGAAAAACATTATGATGGCGACGCTTATTGGCTTGTCATCAAGCCTGTTCACCATACTAATCGCTGCTTTTTTTAAACGATTGGACAAGAACGTTTTCTACGGTCTGATTCTATCAGGTATTGCCTTTCTGTATGTTGGATATACGTGGACCACACTACTGGACATTTTCCACGCAAAGGCGCAAAAACCAAAAACGCAAAGACGCAAAATTTTAATTTTCAACACTTTGCGTCTTTGCGAAAACTTTGCGTCTTTGCGTGAAATAAAAATATCCAGTAGTGTGTACGTGGACAGATATTACAGATGTGGTTATGAACATCCTGCAAGCAATATTCTTTTTACTGCTTGCCTACTTCGGTATTAAAAAGAACCTGTCTTTTATGATAGCAGGTTATTTTTTACACGGCCTCTGGGACTTGATATATCCCCACCTTGGAAACGCCCACCTAATTCCGCCGCATTACGACTTTTTTTGTTCAACCTACGATTTCGTTGTTGGCTTCTATCTTTTAATGCTCAAATATCAAAAGGACCATTTTGTCGCTCAATTTTAAAAAACAGAAAAAATGACTTTATCAATGAATGCAGCCGTTTACAACCGATACGGCGCACCCGAAGTCCTCCAGCTTACCGCATTGGCAAAACCCAATCCCGGAGACAACGAAATCCTGGTGAAAATCCATGCAACAGCGGTTACATCCGCTGATAGTCGGCTGCGGAAAGCCGATCCCTTTGCGGTGCGGTTTTTTTTCGGTCTTTTCAAACCGAAAAAGCCCATTCTGGGCGGTGTGTTGTCCGGTGAAGTGGAAGCCGTGGGTAAAAACGTACAAAAATTCAAGGTGGGCGACCCGGTTTTCGGCTCCGCATATCCGCATTTCGGCGCTTATGCCGAGTACATCTGCCTGCCCGAAACCGCGGCGCTGGCGATAAAACCCAAAAACATGAGCCACGAAGAAGCCGCCGCCTTGCCTTTTGGCGGTATGACAGCCTTGCATTTTCTCAGAAAAGCCGAAATCCAACCCGGGCAAAAAGTGTTGATTTTC
>JAKOXM010000197.1 GCA_029781095.1 Bacteroidota bacterium | reverse complement strand
GCCCAACTCTGACAATCCCTTCGAGTCCGCCGATTGCCAGGAAAATATCGGCTCCTTCGATCCGAATGACAAGCAGGGATTCCCGAAGGGTTACGGCGACCAGCATCTTGTCAAGGCAAATACCGATATCGAATACCTTATCCGCTTCCAGAATACCGGTACCGATACCGCATTTTCGATCGTCGTACTGGATACTTTGTCGCAATACCTTGACGCTGCATCCGTTCGCGCAGGCACTGCCAGCCATCCTTACAACTTTGCTGTGCTCGATGGCAAGGTGTTGCGTTTTCAATTTGACAACGTTATGCTGCCGGACAGTAACATAAATGAAAACGCTTCCCACGGCTTTGTCAAATTTACAGTTTCGCAAAAACCGGACAACCCCGACGGAACACGCATCGAAAACCGCGCGGCGATATTTTTTGACTTCAACGATCCCGTACTGACCAATACGACTTTCCATACCATTGGCGACCACTTCATCCTGGTCAGCACCGACGAGGGTCCGGATAACGCTGCTGCGATTCATGTTTATCCCAATCCGGCATCCGGGGAGGCATTGTTTGAAATGCCGCTGCGGGCGCTTTCCGGTACGTTCGTGTTGTCGAACAATATTGGCCAAAGGGTACGTTCGGAGCAATTCTCGGGCGGGCGGTATCGCTTTTCACGCGGACTACTTCCGGCGGGCATGTATTTTTATGAAATAAGCAACGTAGATGGTCAGAGATTTACAGGGAAAATAATATTGAAATAGGCCCTGTGCTTTTTTAACGCCTGAAAACCGGCAACCAAGAATGATCGTTGTTACCTGAATTGAAACTGCAAAAACGACCGGCGGCCA
The DNA here is from genome assembly GCA_029781095.1 of Bacteroidota bacterium. Taxonomy (GTDB): domain Bacteria; phylum Bacteroidota; class Bacteroidia; order Chitinophagales; family Saprospiraceae; genus M3007. The sequence continues at coordinate 8,179 of JAKOXM010000197.1, read as the reverse complement.
TTTACGGCTGCCGGTTTTTTTGTGAAGGAGCGACAAATTCAGAGTCATGTGTCGCGGCAGGTCAATTTGCATGACATAAATCACCCTCCCGATGATTGATATCATTTTGCAGATTACTCCCTGGAGCGAGATTTGCCGCCGTAGCCGACGAAAAGCCTTGTTATTTCGTGTTAAAACAATCTGCTCGCGTCATGGTCGGCATTTCACAATTTTCCCGTTTTTTCAACGCCAACACAACAAACCTGCTCAAATGGAGCATCGGTATTGTGTATCTGTGGTTTGGGGCCCTGAAATTTTTTTCAGGACTGAGCCCTGCGGAAATGCTTGCCAAGGATACCATAAGGGTTCTTACCTTCGGAACGATTCCCGATAATATCAATCTTGTTCTGCTGGCGATATGGGAAGTAGGGGTCGGTTTGATGCTTCTGAGCGGATTTTACATTCGTTTTGCAGTCAAGGCGGCTCTGGTACACATGCTTTTCACGTTTACGCCCCTGCTGTTTTTTCCAGACGTATCCTTTACCCATGCCCCGTACGGATTCACGATCATCGGGCAGTATATTTTGAAGAACCTCGTGTTTGCCGTCGCGTTGGGTATTATTCTGAAGGAGGAAAATCAATCGGTTCAGCAACAGGCCGCGGCATAAGTCCCGAAACAGAAGCGCCATCGCTGCAAAACCTGCAGCGATGGCGCTTATTATCTTCAATACCAGGGAAATATCAACCTTCTTTCACACCGGCCACCAGCAGGGACACATCATTGTTGAGCATTTCAACAAAGCCTCCGTCGACGAGAAAACTCACTTTTTCTCCGCTGGATTTGATGACCCGGATTTCGCCCGGTTTCAGAGAAGAAACGATTGGCGCATGGTTGTCCAGCATTTCGAACTGCCCTGCGCTGCCCGGCACTTTTACCGATTTTACTTCACCGGAAAATATTTCCTTTTCAGGAGAGAGAATGGTCAGATTCATAATACTTGTGGTTTCAGGGTTTCAGGGTTTCAGGGTTTTCGGGTTTCAAGGTTGTTATAACCCTGAAACCCGAAAACCCTGAAACCCTGAAACCTTTAACTTTAGTTAGCCGCTTCAGCGAGCATTTTTTTGCCTTTTTCGATGGCTTCATCGATGTTGCCAACGAGGTTGAATGCTGCCTCCGGATATTCGTCGAGTTCGCCGTCCATGATCATGTTGAAGCCGCGGATCGTCTCGTCGATGGGCACCAGGACCCCTTTCAGACCGGTGAACTGCTCTGCCACGTGGAAAGGCTGCGACAGGAAGCGCTGCACACGGCGTGCACGCGACACGACGAGTTTGTCTTCATCGGACAATTCTTCCATACCGAGGATGGCGATGATATCCTGCAATTCGTTGTAGCGCTGGAGAATCTGTTTCACGCGCTGGGCACAGCTGTAATGCTCGTCGCCGATAATTTTCGGATCGAGGATACGGGATGTGGAATCAAGCGGGTCAACAGCCGGGTAGATACCCAGCGATGCAATCTTGCGGCTCAATACCGTAGTGGCGTCGAGGTGAGCAAAGGTGGTGGCAGGGGCCGGGTCCGTCAAGTCATCGGCAGGCACGTATACCGCCTGAACGGAAGTGATGGAGCCGCGTTTCGTAGAAGTGATACGCTCCTGCATGATACCCATTTCGGTGGCAAGCGTCGGCTGGTAACCTACCGCCGAAGGCATACGGCCCAGCAGAGCGGATACTTCCGAACCTGCCTGGGTGAAACGGAAGATATTGTCTACAAAGAACAGGATATCGCGGCCGCCCGAGGGATCGCTCAGGTCGCCGTCGCGGAAATATTCAGCCATAGTCAGACCGGAGAGCGCAACACGGGCGCGGGCGCCGGGCGGTTCGTTCATTTGTCCGAATACAAGCGTGGCCTGCGATTTGGCGAGTTCGGCCTTGTCAACCTTGCTGAGGTCCCAGCCGCCTTCTTCCATGGAGTGTTTGAATTCTTCGCCGTATTTGATTACGTTCGATTCGATCATCTCGCGAAGCAGGTCATTCCCTTCACGGGTGCGTTCGCCGACACCGGCAAATACCGACATGCCGTCGTAAGCCTTGGCAATGTTATTGATCAATTCCATGATCAAAACCGTTTTGCCCACACCTGCGCCGCCGAACAGACCGATCTTGCCGCCTTTTGCGTACGGCTCGATGAGGTCGATCACCTTGATGCCCGTATACAGGATCTCGCGTTCGGTCGAAAGGTCTTCGTAGGCCGGCGGCTTGCGGTGGATCACGTAAGCGTTTTTGCCCTTGGTGACCTTGCCGATGCCGTCAATGGCTTCACCGACCACGTTGAAAAGACGTCCGCGTACTTCCTCACCTACCGGCATGGCAATAGGAGCGCCGGTGTCCACGCATTCGATACCGCGCATGAGGCCGTCGGTGGAATCCATGGCAATGGTGCGCACGCTGTCTTCACCGAGGTGACGCTGCACTTCAAGCACGAGTTTGGTGCCGTCGGCGCGCGTGATTTCGAGTGCGCTGAGAATCTCCGGCAGTTTGCTGTCCGGGCCGCTGAAGTCTACGTCTACAACAGCGCCGATAATTTGTTTGATACGACCGATATTAGCCATAAAACGAAATGATGTTTGGTTTCCAGCGTCCGATTTCCGTGTTTGGCCAAATAATTAGGAACCGGCGGACGCTCTTTCTTTAAAAAGCCGCGCAAAAGTACACAGGTTTGCCGGAAAACAATCGGTATTTTTAACTTTTTCTCCTGCGAAATAAAATTTTGTAAAAAAGTTGGCCCGGCGGCCAAATCTTTGATAATCATTTCGTTTGTTTGGGTTTCAAATCCATTTTCATTCGGCCCTTTGGTCGTAATCCACAATGTCAGATGCGAGCAGAGTTGATAATGATTTCACAATTTAACATTTAACGCATACGTCGACTCAGAGAAAAACGCGACTTTTGCGCTTCCTCCCTTGAAATTCGACAAACGAGGCCCTTGCACAGGCAATGTTTTACCCTCCCGGAGAATAAAAATCTGCCGCCTGCGTTTTTCGCCTCGTTGTTTCATCGATGTAATCATTTTTGTACTAAACACAGTTTTATTCCGATGCAGTTGAGAAACCCTGTTTTCTACTGGTTCGCAATGTTTTTTGTTTTCCTATCCTTGCCCCTGCTCGCGCAGGACAACGAAACGCAGGATGCAGACTTGCCCGAACCGGCTGACACGAACGATTTGCTGACCCCCAAAGGAGCCGCTTACCTGAACCTGACAGACGCTGAGTTACGAGAAAGGCTTTCCTATCTTTCTTCCTGCCTTGAATTAAGGACCGATGTTGTGGTGAAATCTTACGTGAAGACGTATGTGCAACTCAAAACGGAAAAAACGAAGACCATGCTCGGCAAGCGGTTGACCTATTTCCCGCTTTTTGAGCAAAAATTAAAAGAATACGGCTTGCCTGCCGACCTCAAATACCTCTCCGTCGTGGAATCTGCGCTGAATCCCAAGGCAGTTTCAAGGGTAGGCGCTACCGGATTGTGGCAATTCATGCCCTACACCGGCGCCGACTACGGACTTCGCACTTCCGGTGTGGTGGAAGAGCGAAGCGACCCGGTAAAAAGTACCGATGCCGCCGCCCGCTACCTCAAAGCCCTTTATACACAGTTTGACGACTGGGCGCTGGCGCTCGCAGCCTACAATAGCGGTCCGGGCCGCGTAAATTCAGCCATCAAGCGCGCTCACAGCCGGAGTTTCTGGGCCATTCAGCGCTTTCTTCCTAAAGAAACACGCAATTACGTTCCCGCTTTTATCGCCGCAACGTACATCTGTAATTACTACCAGGAACACGGATTGGCTCCGAACAATCCCGATTTTGACGAACAGTTGACCAATTATATAAAGGTATATGAAGGCTTGTCCTTCCGCGATATCGCCGATGCGACCGGTATTGATTACGAAGTAGTCAAAAACCTTAACCCCGGTTTCCGGCGCGATTATGTTCCGCCGACTACCGACGGCTATTATGTCATTCTTCCGGAGCGGGTCATGCCGGCCTTTGTGCGTTACCTCAACTCGCTTGGCAACCGTTCCTATTCGCTGGAGAGCAGCGACAATTTTGTCAACAGCAATATCGGTGACGGGCGCTACTGGCATAGCCTGGTGAATGTGCAACAGCCGGAATCGATTGATAATTTCGCCCAGAAGCTCGGTTGCAACGGCGACCACCTGAAAACCTGGAACAACCTGGAGTCGAATTATGTGTACAGCGGGCAAAGTCTGAAAATCTGGCACCCGGTGTATGTACAAAAGCACTCGGCGATCCGGATTGATGCGCCAGATAAAAATGTCGCGACCAAACCGAGAAAAAACGAACCCGCCAAACCACCATTGTCGTCGCCCCAGGCGATAGCGGAACAAACTGTATCAAACAGACCTGTTTCCGTTAATGTACAAAACGATGGCTCGGCCGATACGCAGTATCAATTCCATACGGTCCGTCGAAACGAATCCCTGGAGGATATCGCCCGGCAATACGCCACATCGGTAGAAAGTCTGCGTAAATTGAACAACGCAACCGTGATAAATGTCGGCATGCGCCTGAAAATAAGGGAGTATTGATGCCGGACTAAACGGGCGATAACACCCGATGCGAAACTTTTTAATATAAGGTTCGAGGTAATATAACCCCGAACCTTATATTTTTTTTGAATAAAAGCAGACTTTTGCATCGCTTATCATCAAAATTGAAAACATATGACAACACGCGCACTCCTCATTGAAGATGAACCGGAAGGCCTCGAAAACCTGCAAAACCAACTCGCCAGTTACTGCCCCGACGTCGAAATAGTTGCCACAGGCGGTTCAAACGCAGACCTTCTCCGGCTGGCCTCTGATGAAAACGAAGGCCGGTTTGACGTAGCCTTTCTTGATATCAACTTGCCGGACGGCCTTGTTTTTCAGGCACTTCAGCAATTCGACGAGATTCCGTTCGATATTATTTTTGTGACTGCTTTCGACAAATACGCCCTGCGCGCTTTCGAATTTTCAGCAATCCACTACGTGGTGAAGCCTATCGACGGGGAAGAACTGATTAAAGCCGTAAGTCGTATTCGCCGGCGCAATGCCGCTACGAAGCAGCGCGTGGAAGTACTTCAGCAGAACTACAACCCCAATGCCCCGAACGCCTTCGAAAAAATAGGCATTTCAGGACTCGACGGCATTCATTTTGTTCGCCTGCGCGATATTATTCGCCTCGAAGCGGAAGACAATTACACGCATTTTCTGCTCAAAAACGGCGAACGCATCACCGCCAGCCGTACCATCAAGGCGTTTGAAGATACCCTGGCATCACTGGGTTTCGTGCGCGTGCACAAGAAGCATATCGTCAATATGAACTTCATGAAAACCTATATCAAGGGCGAAGGCGGCTATCTGGTGCTTGAAACAGGCGAAACGGTGGAAGTCTCCCGCCGTAAAAAATCATCACTCATCGATACGGTGCGCAGGACGCACGGAGAAATTTAATATTTGGGGTTTCAGGGTTTCAAGGTTACAAGGTTTCAAGGTTCGCAATAACCCTGTAACCTTGTAACCTTGAAACCCCGAAACCCCAAAACCATCTAACCTCATTTATGGGCTTTTTTGATAAATTTTTTAACCGCGAAAAGAAGGAAGACCTCGACAAAGGGCTTGAAAAAACAAAAGAAGGCTTTCTCGACAAACTTTCCCGGGCCGTAGCGGGCAAGAGCACCGTCGATGTTGAAGTGCTGGACGAACTTGAAAGCGTCCTGATCAGTAGCGACGTCGGGCTCGATACCACGATAAAGATTATCGACCGGATTGAAGCGCGTGTGGCACAGGATAAATACGTGAATACCGCAGAACTCAACGAGATACTGCGCGACGAGATCGTTCGCCTGCTGGCCGAAAACAACACGGAAGATGCGGATGATTTTGAGGTGCCTTCAGGCAAAAAACCATATGTGCTTCTCGTCATAGGCGTCAACGGCGTCGGCAAAACCACGACCATCGGCAAACTGGCCTATCAATTCAAACAGAATGGCTATAAAGTCGTGCTTGGAGCAGCGGATACATTCCGCGCTGCAGCAGTGGATCAGCTGAAAATCTGGGCCGATCGCGTAGGCTGCGACTTCTATTCAAAAGGCATGAATGCCGACCCGGGAGCGGTCGCTTTCGAAACCACTCAATACGCCCTTGACAATCAATGCGATATTGCGATTATTGATACCGCAGGCCGGCTCCACAACAAGACACACCTGATGCAGGAACTGGGCAAAATTCACCGATCCATCGAGAAAAACCTGCCAGGCGCTCCGCACGATGTCTTGCTCGTCCTGGACGCTTCCACGGGCCAGAACGCCCAGGAACAAGCCAGACAATTCACCGAAGTGGCGCCAATTACCTGCCTTGCCCTGACAAAACTGGACGGCACGGCGAAAGGCGGCGTGGCGATCAGTATCAGTGACCAGTTCAAGATTCCTATCCGGTACATTGGAGTGGGGGAGAGCATCGATAAATTGCAGATATTCAACAAGAAGGCTTTTGTTGAATCGCTTTTTCAGTAATGCCGATCCGGCCGGATTTCACTGATTTTTTCGGGTAATTTCCCAACATTTGCGGGTACAAAATAGCCTGAACGCCGTGCCCAACCGTTTTCTGTTTTTCGCCCTTGCTACTTCCCTTGTCTTCGCATCCTGTGCCGGCACGCGCCGGTTTGGGCGAACGCTGCAAAAAAATGTTCAAAACTCCCCCGTTTTTAGCCATTCTCTTACCGGTTTCACCCTTTTCGATCCGGAGAAGGGTAAAACGATCGCCGATGTGAATGGCGATCATTATTTCACCCCGGCCTCCAATACGAAGATATTGACGTTGTACACCTGTCTGAAAATTTTGGGTGATTCGGTGCCGGGAATGATCTGGGTACAGGATGAAAAATCAACCGGATTCGCACCGATCGGCGATCCGACGTTTTTACACCCCCGCTTTCAAGCGTGGCAACAGATATTTCATGATATCAAATCCGCGTCGCCGGAACAGGATATTCATGTGGCTGATATTTTAAAGGATGACATTACTCCTCTGGGTCCGGGATGGGCCTGGGATGACCTGAATTACGATTATTCGGCTGAAAGGACATTCTTTCCAATGTATGGCAATGTAAAACGGGTATTCGCGGTTACCGGCGATTCTGTTGACGTGGAACCGTCATATTGGCGACCAAATCTGATTGAAACAGGTTTTATCCATGCCGATTCACTGTCCTGTTTTCAACAGCAAGATGACAACTCGATCTGGTACGACGCAACCGTCCCGGTCAGGGCAGGCTACGAGGACTGGTTACCCGTCAGAGGGGCAAACAAATATCTCCAGGCTTTACTGGAGGATACGCTTGGCAGGCACGTAACGTGGGGAGGCGATTATGAGCGGGTTGGGGGGAGGACCTTCCCGGTTCGGTATTCCTGCCCGGTGGATACTGTATATCGCCGGATTATGTACCAAAGCGACAATTTTATTGCAGAGCAGATGTTACTCGTGGCATCCGGGAAGCACTCGGGTTTTTACCTTCTCAATCAGGATTCTGTTATTAACTGGATGCTCGACAATGCACTCAGCGACCTGCCACAGCGCCCGCGCTGGGTAGATGGCTCCGGGCTTTCGCGATACAATCTCGCTTCTCCGCGCGATTTCGTCCAGGTACTGATGAAACTCTGGAGGGAGCAACCGCACGAACGCCTGTTTTCATTGTTCCCTGCGGGCGGAGTGAGCGGTACTTTATCGGGCTGGTACCGGGGAGAAAACGGCAAACCGTACGTTTTTGCCAAAAGCGGCAGCATGAGCGGCGTACAATGCCTTAGCGGTTATATGCTTACAAAACGCAATAAAGTGCTGATATTCAGTTTTATGCATAATAATTTTGTCGGCAGTGGCAAACCCTGGAAAGAAGAAATGAGCCGGATGCTCGGGTACATCCGCGACCATTACTGATCGAACGCTACCGCAACACCAGCACATCCCCTGAAATCCAGCCTTCGCGCCCGCCTTGCCGCACGCGGGCGACCCAGCCGTATACGCCCGGCGAGAGCGCCCGGTTATTTACCGTGCCGGTCCACCGGGGGTGGTTTTCATTTTTTGCCGTATAGAGCAAGTTGCCCCAACGGTCAAACACCTGTAATGCGAGTATTTCAAGGCCGG
>JAKOXM010000189.1 GCA_029781095.1 Bacteroidota bacterium | reverse complement strand
TTTGGACCGGTCAATTTTACGGCGGATTTTTTCAAAACTTTACGCGTATCAAACGATGGGTCAATGAAAAAGTTATGGTTTTTATTCTTCCCGGCGCTCACGGCGGCCGGTTGCTCTCTGGACAACAGCCTGCTGCCGGGCCGCTGGCATGCGGTTGGACTGTACGAGGCAGGACAGTCGGTTCATGCGCAGCTGGATTCCGTCAGGCTTGTTTTCACAGACAACAGCCAGTACGAGTTTCGTTCGGCAGGTTATTATCAGGAAGCCGGACCGTTCCGTGCATCGGGATATTATCTTTTTATGACGGACACCACCGTCACGCCGCCCAGGGAGCATACCCTGAAGGTTTTTTATTTGTCGGACGACACGCTCAAAATCCAGATGAAAAAAGGCGGCATGGAACAAATGCTCTTTCTGACCAAAGAAAAATGACCGTCAGAAAACAGATTTGCTGCGGCGGGAGGCTATCAGGCCGCCGCTCGCCTGTTCATCAGATGACTGTAGTCATCAGGTGAATGATCAACTCAAATCAGGGGCCGTGCCGATAAAAGAATTCGCAGATTGCAACATAATATAACTAATTGGTTATCAATAAAAAACAACAATAATGTCAATCATATTTATGTGCATGCCGAAAGTCTCATCATTTGGAGCCCGAAGGCGCCTGGAAACTGCCGGCCAGTATTGCAACAACGGAACCTCCGCCCGCCTTGCACATGACCAGCATTAGCCTGAAACTGCTTGCCGCCACGAGTGCGCCTGCCCCAACAAGCAACATGTTTTGAAAAATAAAACCGGCGGAGCAGGCAGCCAGACCGGCGTAACCGTTGAGCATATAATTGGCGGCAGGGATGCCGGCGCTATCGAGCGGCAAAACGATCAATGCGCCCAGCAGGAGCGCCAGCAGGGAAAACAGGGCGAAATAACGATACGCGCCTGGGGCAAAGGTATCCCGCAAAAACATGATCCCCGTGACGACAACAAGCAGCAAAACAGCTTTGGCCAAATAATGCAGCCATGAAAAACGAACCGGGTCCCCGCTCATGTGCCATGCCTGTGTTCTTGCCCACGCGATCGCCGAACCGGAAAAAGCGAGATACCCCAAAACCGCACACAACCACAGCAGCAGGCCGCCAAACAGGCCCTGACCGGCCGGGTGCGCGTGAAACTCCGACCATGCCACAAGTCCGCACGCCAGTCCGCCGAATCCGTTGAACAAGCCGGTCAGGCGCGGCAGTCCGCTCAGTGGCGCTCGCGACACGGCGTACAATCCGGCTGCAGTACCTGCTACAAGACCCGTCAGAATATATTCATAGCGTTCGACACGTGCGTCCATCAGCGTGACGATGACCGCAGCAGCCATACCGACCGCAGAAATGACATTGCCCTGCCGGACAGTCGCCGGATATTGCATCAGTTTGAAACCCAGCACAAAGGTGACGGCTGAAAGCAGATAGACCGTGTTGATGAGGGTGTGGAGTTCCATTGTTTCATTGATTTATTGTTTCATTGTTGGATTGTCGGGATTGATT
>JAKOXM010000172.1 GCA_029781095.1 Bacteroidota bacterium | reverse complement strand
CATGGGACACAGCGGTGCTGACCGGCGGCCGGGAGGTGCTGCGTGAGTGGAAAAAGGAAGAACGGGTGATTTGGAAACGGGTGCGTGCGGTTTTGGAAGGAGTCGGATAACTTCAAAACCATTGCTTGCTGCAACACCTGTCGCATAATAAGAAAAGGGCCGGCCGATATTTTTCATATCCATGATGGATATCGCATTCATGTCCGTCTTTTTTCCGAAAATATCTACTTTTGCCGGAGCCCCCGGATATCGCCTTCTTTTGCATCATTTGCCCGCCAAAGTTGTTACAAGAGCGGGTTTCAGATCCTCACAACATGGGAGATATACAACTTGACGACTGGAAAGTCGAACAACAGGAATGGCTCGAAGCGCTCGAAGAGGTCCTGGAAAGCCAGGGCAAAGGCCGCTCGGAAGAACTTTTTCAGGCCTTGCGCCACTTGCTGGCCCGCAAAGGCGTCGCCAACGGCGGACCGGCGCTGAATACGCCTTATCTGAATACCATTGCGGCGGAAGATCAGCCTGCGTATCCGGGAGACCTTGCGCTCGAACAGCGCATCGAAAATATCCTTCGCTGGAATGCCCAGGCCATGGTATTGCATGCACAGGACAAAGACCTGGCACTTGGCGGTCATATAGCCACCTACGCGGCAAGCGCGACCATGACAGAGGTGCTGTTCCATCATTTTCTGCGCAAGCGTTCGGCGGACTACGGCGGCGACCTTTTCATGTTCCAGGGCCATGCATCGCCGGGTATCTACGCCCGTGCGGTGTGGGAAGGCCGACTGACGCAACAGGAGATCGGCGATTTTCGGCAGGAGACGCTGGGAGGCGTATCGAGTTACCCGCACCCGCGCCGGATGCCGAAATTCTGGCAGGCGCCTACGGTGAGCATGGGTCTTGGGCCCATGACGGCGCTTTACCAGGCGAGGTTCGTCAAGTATCTGGAATCCAGGGGTTTGAAACCGCAGAATGGCGGAAAAGTGTGGCATTTTATCGGTGACGGCGAGATCGACGAACCCGAAATATACGGCACCATCGGGCTGGCTGCCCGCGAAAACCTGGACAATGTGGTTTTCGTAATACACTGCAATCTGCAGCGCCTCGACGGTCCGGTGCGTGGCAACGGAAAGATCATTCAGGAGGTGGAGCGCCATTTCTTCGGCGCCGGCTGGGATGTCATCAAGGTGATCTGGAGCAGCGACTGGGACGCCCTGCTCGCCAAAGACGAGGACGGCGCTTTGCTATCGCGCTTCGAAATGCTGGTTGACGGTAACTTCCAGGAAATGGCATCCGCCAACGACGGTGCGCTGACCCGCAAAATGCTGATCGGCAACGACGGACTCAGCGAACGGATCACCGCTTTACTGGCTGATATTCCCGACGAACAGCTCGCGAAAATGCGGCGCGGCGGCCACGATGCCGAAAAAATTTACGCGGCCTATGATCGCGCCGTGCATTCCGGCAAACCCGTTGCAATCATTGTCCATACGGTAAAAGGTTACGGCATGGGCAAGGCGGCGGAAGGGAAGAACAAGGCGCACCAGACCAAGGACCTCAGCGACGACAGTCGTGTGGAAACAAAAAATCGCTACGGTATTCCGATCACGGATGACGAAGCCAGGGCCGCGAAGTTCTGGTACCCCGGCCCGGATGCACCTGAAACGAAGTACCTGCTCGAACGCCGGAAAGCCCTGGGCGGTTACCTGCCCGAGCGTTCGGACGTGTATGAAAAATTCAGCCTGCCCGAATTGGCACTGTTCGACAAACAACTGAAAGGCAGCGCCGCCAGCGCCGGCAAGGAGTTTTCCACGACGGCGGCTATGGTTGATATTATGACGCAACTGGCACGTAATGAGGCAGTTGGAAAATATATTGTGCCCATCGTGCCCGATGAAGCGCAGACCTTCGGTATGGAACCGATGTTCAACTCGGTGCAGATATGGAATCAGAAAGGGCAATTATATACCCCTCTTGAGATCGGTATGGCCGTGATCAAGTATAAAGAATCCAAAACCGGCCAGGTGCTTCAGGAAGGCATCAATGAAGACGGCGCTACGGCGTCATTTACCGCAGCCGGTACGGCGTATGCCTTGCACGGACTTCCAATGGTGCCGTTTTACATCTACTATTCCATGTTCGGTTTCCAGCGCGTTGGCGACCTTGTATGGGCTGCTGCCGATATGATGGCCAAGGGCTTCCTGCTCGGCGGCACGGCGGGCCGAACCACCCTCAACGGTGAAGGTTTGCAGCACCAGGACGGGCATTCGATCATCATCGCTCAAACGGTTCCGGCGGTCATTCCGTACGACCCGGCGTTCGCCTATGAACTTGCCGTGATTGTCAACGACGGCCTGCGCCGCATGTATGTGGAAAACGAAAATCATATCTACTACCTGACGGTGTACAACGAGAATTACCTGATGCCCGAGATGCCGAAAGGCGTGGAAGATGGTATCAGGCGCGGTCTCTACCGCTTTAAAAAATCGGAAAGAAAACCGGCCAAGGACGGAGCAAAGGCCCACCTGTTCGGTTCGGGCTCCATCATGCAGCAGGTACTGGCAGCCGCTGAAATACTGGAAAGCGAAGGCGTCAGCACCGATATCTGGAGCGCAACGTCATGGACGCTGCTTTACCGGGATGCTGTTGCCTGCGATCGCTGGAACCTGTTGCACCCCGGAGAAAAGGAAAAAGTGCCTTATGTTCAACAGATACTGAATGGCGAAGAAGGTGTATATGTCAGTGCAAACGACTGGATCAAGCTCACGGCCGGGCAGCTCGCTCCGTGGATGCCGAAGGAGTTTGTCGCCCTTGGCACCGATGGCTTCGGATTGTCTGAAAGCCGCGAAAACCTGCGCGACTACTTCGAAATTTCACCTAAATACATTGCATTTGCGGCCGTGCGCCTTCTGCACAAACAGGGCAAGGTAAGTGAAAAAGCGGTGCTGGATTTTATGAAAAAATACGGGGTGGACGGGGAGAAAATGGACCCGATGCAGGTGTAGATTCTATTGCTTCTGCAGCTGTTTCTTTTTCTCCTTTTCGAGTTTCTTGAAATACCGCCTGAACAAAAAATTGTGTTTCAGCGCTTCCATGTTCTCGCTGAACCTGGCGGTGCCTTCTTCCAGGTTGCCCAGGGTATTTTGAATGCGAACCGAGGCGAGGGAGTCTTTCATGAGGAGATTGGCAGGACCTTGCCCGCGGCTTATATCGGTTTGCAACCCCTGCACGAGATTGTTCATGTCCTGCGCGAGGCGATCGGCCTGATCTTCCACGTTCTGAAGTTTGGTCACCACCTGCGTCAGTTCATACGCCATGCTGGTATCCTTGAGCAGATACCCCACGGTGCCCTTGCCTTCCCGGACGTCGCCGACGGCGAGGTGCAGGTCCTGCATCGTTTCGGATGCTTCACCCGTAGCATTTCTCAGATTCAGCAGTGCTGCCTTGATATTCTGCGACAAACTCGGGTCGTTGAGCAGGGCTGTGAGTTGCGAACTTTGGTTGATCCGCCCGATGGTCTGTTTGAGGTCCTCCGAAATGACCAGGATGTTTTTATTGGTCTGGTCGAGGGTGCGGAGCATCTCCTCCGTACTGACGTCTTTTAGCGACTGTAAAATATCGCCCGGTTCGATGAGCGCTGCCGGTTCTTTGGCAGCCAGAAGATTCACCACCCTGTTGCCTATTAGGCCGTCGGTACCAATGGAGGCTATCGCATTTTTCCGGATCACTTTTGACATGTCATCATCCAGTGCCAGCGTGACGATCACGAGTGTATCGCTCACCAGTTTTATTCTTTCCACAATGCCGACCACGATGCCCGAAACACGCACATTGTTGCCCGGTACCAGCCCGCTCACGTTTTCAAAGCGTGCCTCGACCTCGAACCGGGAAGTAAAAATGCTTTGATTTTTGCCCAATAAGTAGAGAAAAGCGATGAGCAGCACCAGCCCCGTGAGTACGAAAATGCCCAGTTTTAAATTGTCTATAGTGCGTTTAGCCATAATATTTCAGTCAAAAAATGCGCCCACCTTCGGGTCCCGGGATGCCCTGAGTTCGGCAAATGTTCCCGTCGCGTAGCATTTGCCGTCGATCAGCATGGCGATTCGTTCGGCAGCCCGCTCGACGAGTTTTATATCGTGTGAAATGACCAGTGAGGAGGTTTTATACTTATGCTGGATATTTCGAATCAATTCAATGATCTCCATGCCCGTGATAGGGTCGAGCCCCGTTGTCGGTTCATCATAAAGAATAATGGCAGGTTTCAGGATGAGCGTACGGGCAAGCGCGATGCGTTTGCGCATGCCTCCCGACAGTTCGGCAGGCATCATATCAATCGTATGGGCGAGGCCTACGCTTTCGAGTACTTCGTGGATCAGGTCGTCAACCTCTTTCTGCGCTACATGTAACCAGTGACGGCGCAATGGAAATTCCAGGTTTTCCCGCACCGTCATCGAGTCGTACAGGGCATTGCTCTGGAACAGAAAACCGACTTTGGCCCGCATCTGATCCAGCTCGGCATAAGTGAGATCGGGCACATTCTGGCCGAAAACCTCGATTATTCCGCTATCCGGCCGCAGGAGCCCGATAATGCATTTGATCAAAACGGATTTGCCGGAGCCCGATTTCCCAAGCACCACCAGATTCTCCCCCTTGTACAGCGTCAGGTCGAAATGATCGAGCACCACATTGCTGCCGAAGGCTTTGCAGAGATCCTTGATGACTATGACAGGTTCGGTTTTGCTCATTATGAATTCCAGACCAGTTCCGTGATTTGAACTGCCAGTAAATCGAGAATAAAGATCAGTACGGAAGACATGACCACGGCGGAGTTGGCCGAACGCCCGACGCCTTCCGTGCCCTTGGTTGAATAATACCCCTTGTAACAGCCGACGATGCCTACTGCAAAACCGAAGAAATAGGATTTAATGAACGCAGGAACCGCGTCGAAGTAAGCCAGGTTATTGATGACCTGGGTGTAGAACAATTTGAAACTCAGCACTTCATAAATGTTAACACCCAAATAGGAACCATAGAGAGAAACCGCGTCGGACAAAACCACCAGAACGGGCAACATCATCGTAGCCGCGAGGGTGCGCGTAACGACGAGGTATTTGAAAGGGTTGGTGCCGGACACTTCCATCGCGTCGATCTGTTCGGTAACCCGCATGGAGCCCAGTTCGGCGCCGATGCTGGAGCCTATTTTACCGGCAAAAATCAGTGCGGTGATCACCGGACCGATTTCGCGCACGATGGCGATGCCTACCATGGCGGGTATTTGCGCTTCGGCACCGTATCGAACCATACTGGGTCGTACCTGCATAGTGAGCACCAGACCCATTATGAAGGCCGTCAGGGCCACCAGGGAAAGTGATTTATAGCCTATAATAAAACACTGGTGTACCAGTTCGCTCCATTCGTACCTGGGCTTGAAGGCCTCCCTGAAAAAACGAACGGTAAATCGGGACAGGTCACCGATTTCGTGTACAAGAGAGCCCGTAGCAGGAAAGGACAACATAGCTATACAACTTTTTGAAGGCTGGTCCCAGCGAAAAAGGGTCATACGGGGAAGCCCGGATTCAAAAGTATAAAATAACTATCGTGTCTGGGTTATCACATAGTACATTTGTCATCCTTGAATATGCGATATATCACTATTCTTCCGGTATTGTTCCTTTTTTTGACCGCTTCGTCCGGCCAAACCACCCTGAAACCCGATTCCGGACTGGTTACACATTCGTTCAGGATCGTCGTCATAGGCTCATCCACGGCAGCAGGCGTGGGTGCCAATCCGCCGGACAGCGCATGGGTCAATCGGTACCGGGCTTATTTGCAGGGCATAAACCCCTCGACCGAGGTTATTAACCTGGCAAAAGGCGGCTATCAGACCTGCCACCTGATGCCTTCCGGCTCCATACTGCCGGCCGGCCGGCCCCAACCGGACACGCTGCGCAACATTACAAAAGCGCTGTCGCTACACCCGGATGCCATCATCCTGAATCTGCCTTCGAATGATGCGGCAGCGGGATACAAAGCCGCCGAACAACTCGCCAATTTCGATACGATTATTCAAACGGCGACAAGATCCGGCGTGCCGATCTGGGTATGTACGCCTCAGCCGCGCCATTTTAGTTCGAATAAAATTGTAACCCAATTGATCGTTTGCAAGGCCATTTCGGAAAAATACGGAAGCCGTGTGATCAACTTTTGGGATCCGATATCCGCACCCAATGGTCTGATTCTCATGGCCTGCAACTCCGGCGACGGCATTCACGTGAATAATAGCGGCCACAGGAGATTGTTCGAACAGGTCAGGAATAAAAACATCCCGGCCGAGTTGGTCAAACTCGCCAGGAAGTAGGGAAGTGGGGTGATATCTTGCGATAATGTGCTGATTTTCAGATATTTTGGGTTATAATAAAAATTTGAGACGACCCTGGTCGGGCTTATGAAAGCCTGTTTTTCACAAAAGGCATTTTGAGCAATTTGCCGACGGTCTGGTCGTCGGGCCCGCGAAAGTTTTCCAGACCGAATTCAATTTGCTCCACATCGGCCTTCCTTGCAGTGCCGAAAAGCCTGTCCCAAAAGGTAAAAACGTCACCATAATGTGAATCGGTTTCGGGTTGATGGCTGGAGTGGTGTACCCGGTGCCAGTTTGGCGTCACCAGTACCCAGGCCGCATACCGCTCGAACAGGGCGGGGAATTTGATATTTGAATGATTGAGCAAAAACCAGGGGAGCGCAAAGGTAAAATAGAGCACAAAACTATTGAGCGAAACCCCCAGCAACGGCAACACGGTCACCTGTGTCAATGACTGGAATAAAAATTCAAACGGGTGTAGGCGCAGACCGCTGGTGGCGTCCATATTCGGATCTGCATGGTGCACCCTGTGAATCCGCCACAGAACAGGTATGCGGTGATACAGCCTGTGAAAACAGTAGCTGTTGAAATCGATCAGCAGCATGCCGAAGATAACGGATAACCCGGATGGGGGTAAAATCCATTGCAGCAGCCCGAATTGATGCTTTTCTGCCGTCATGATGACGCTTGTGATGCCTGCGCCCAGCAAACCGTTTAGCACGAATGCAATGCCGACAATGCCAAGGTTGCGCCATCGCTGTTTTTTCCGACCGGCGTTTTGTTCAAAATAAGGCAAATAGCTTTCCAGCGTCATGAAAAGCGCCAGGAAGAAGATGATAATGAGCGGGGTAAGGTCGTTTAGTGTTGCGATCAGATTGTCCATCGTATTTCTGTTTTAAAATGATGGAGCAAAGGTGCGTGCAAAACGAAGCCGCGTCGTCTTGCCCGATTATTCCGGACGTCCTGATTCCCAAGTAGAGGGCTTGAATCTCCGGGAAAACACTTCAGGAAACACTTTCCCGGTATTCGGAAGGGGTCAGGCCGGTCATCTTTTTGAATACGGCATTGAATGCCGCTTTGGAATTGAAGCCGCAGTCGAATGCAATGGCCAGAATGGACAGGTGGGCATTTGCGGGGGCATTAACGGCACTTTTGAAGTGTTCTACCCGATAGCGATTGATAAAGTCCGAAAAGTTTTCGTTCCTGAATTGATTGAGCAATTGTGAAACCTGGTGAGGTCGCGCCTCCAGTCTGGCCGATAATTGTTGCAAATTCAGGGTCGGGTCAAGGTATATTTTTTCGTCCCTCATCACCCTTTCGAGTTTGTCCAGCAACAACCTGGCCCGGTCTTCGGAAAGTCCGGATTTTTCATATTTACCGGGTAAATGCACCAGGGAGAGGGTCGTTTCATCCGGAATGACATCTTCACTGATATCCGCAAAAATTTCAGGCTGCCGGATAGCCCGGTAACCGAATACATATATGATTATGGAAAAAAGGAGGTTGGACGCCGGGTCCGCCCAGGCAATACTGAACAGGGACACCAGCACGCAAAGCAGAAAGGTGATAATCCCCGCGTACAGAAAATGGCGGGCCCAAAGCAGAGTCTTGTTCAACGGGCTGGAATAGACCTCCCGCACGATTCTTTCGTGCCGGGTGATGGTCAGGTAGGTAAGTAAAAGAAAAATAAAATTGATACAGGTACTGAATATGAAGGAGGCTTTCCACGCTGGGGGGATTTCCGTGTAACTGGCCAGCAAGGCATTATATTTATCCGTTTCGGGTAACAGATAAAAAGGCAACAACAATATAACGACGACCAGAAAAGGCACGAATACCAGCAGCCAGTGACACCATCGGAACCTGAAATCCTTGTGTGCGAGGGCGACGAAATAAAGGTAAAATAGAACGGAGGTTGACGCCGCAAAAGGCGCGTGTATCAATCCTGCATGCGGCATTTTGAGAATCCAGCGGCTGCTGTAAGCGGTAATCCCGATCATGGTCAGGGAAAACACAAACAGGAAAATCGCCAGCAGGCGATTGGCTATCGTGTGCCCTTTGGGCAGACGAAATAACAACAGACTGAAGAAGATACCCTGGACGGCGCCCAGGAAAGTAAAAAGGTGTAAAACGTCCAGCATGCCGGAATGGAATTGATTGCACAAAGTTACGCCGGCGGATGTCAATCTTCTTCCTACATTTAGGCCCGCATCCAATTATGAAAATCAATCCCGATTTTTTGCGCGATTATGGCGCCGTGGTAAAGCAATTCCGACGGCACGAAGTGATTTTTCAGGAAGGCCGGGTGGCATTTTATTACTTTCAGATTGAGTCCGGGCTCGTAAAAATGGTCAATCAGGGAGAAGACCATGATTTTATCCAGGGAATTTTTACAGAAGGAGAGAGCTTCGGAGAACCACCCATGCTGGGCGAATTCCCGTACCCGGCGTCTGCCATAGCCATTACGGACACACATATGCTGGCTCTGCCCCGCAAACATTTTGTAGAGATGTTGCGCGATCATTTTGATATCCATCTGCGGTTCACGATGCACATGTGTCAGCGAGTGCTCTCCAAGGCCGAAGCCCTGAAAACGATCAATCTGGGCCATCCGGAGGAGCGAATCCTTGCTGTCATCGATTTGCTCAAAACCAAATTGTCGAAAGAACAGTACTGCCAGGACGGCCATTTTGTCGTTCCCGTCACGCGTCAGGAGATCGCCGATATGGTCGGATTACGGGTTGAAACAGTGATCCGGAAAGTCAATTTGCTCGAAGAACAGGGGAAACTGCGCGTATCCGACAGAAAGATTCTGCGCGCCTACGAAGAACCCTGAGCCATCCCGAATTTTTAACATGGAATGCGGAAATCACAGGGTTTCGGACCGTTTTGACGGTTTACGGAGCTCCGGCAGGTATCCGGAAACGGTTGAACCCGATGGAATATCAGTTCACTCCGTTTTTCCCCGGTTGAACCCGCTGGTTGAAGCAGCCGGTTTCCATTTTTCAAATAAATTCGGATGAACTCGTTTTTCCGCTGCCGTTGATTTATTCGTTCAATTTTCATTTTTGGCCCGCTGATTCTTCTCATTCCCCGCGCTGATTGGAATCATATACCGGCAACTAAAATACCCGGGTGCGTGCCCAAGCGCCTTATTTCGAGCCGATTCCACCTGTTTTTTTCTTCTCCAAAGGCCATTCGGATTTTATGATTTCGATCATAAATCGGGGAAGTGCATGCCTGTAACCTTGTGCCGAAAACGATATTATTCTTCAATCAAAATCATTGTTGTATGAAAATCCGGTATTACTCGCTGTGCTTGTTTTTGCTTGGTCTGGCCTCCTGTGGCGGCGGCAGCGCCCCGCAGACTGCCGCTCCAAAATCTCCTGATGAACAGATGCTTGCCGAAGGAAAGGGGATAGGCGAAATCAAATCCGTCGAACTGAATTCACCTCTGGACGCAGAGCGCGTAACAAGGGGCAAGGCCATTTATGACATGAAATGTGCGGCCTGCCACAAACTGACCGACCAAAAATTTGTCGGCCCCGGCTGGAAAGACGTCACCAAAAGACGCAAGCCGGAATGGATCATGAACATGGTCACCAATGTGGAAATCATGCTGGATAAAGACGAAGAGGCACAAAAACTACTGCAATTGTGCCTGACCCGCATGCCCAACCAGAATGTCTCCACCGGCGATGCCCGCGATGTGCTGGAATTCATGCGCTCAAATGACGGAGAAAAATAGTGGAGCGTTGGCAGTGGCAGTTGGCATTGAGCCATCGTAACTGCTCACTGCCAACGGCCACTGCAATCTGCTGACACTCTAATTCAATTTATCTATATGAAAAAAGTTCTCTTTTCCCTTGGGGGGCTGCTCCTGATCATTGTCGCCCTCTGGCAGTGCAAAACAAAAGGCGCTGCCTCCGTTACGACGGAAGATGCCGCTCAGAAAGCCTATGTCGCTCCTGGCAAATACGACGAGTTTTACAATTTTGTATCCGGCGGTTTCAACGGCCAGGTATCGGTGTATGGACTGCCTTCCGGGCGTTTGCTGAAGATCATCCCGGTGTTCTCGGTGTTCCCTGAAAACGGATACGGTTACAGCGAAGAAACGAAATCCATGCTCAATACCTCACACGGATGGGTGCCCTGGGACGACCAGCACCACTTTTCCCTGTCGCAGACCAATGGCGTGCAAGATGGCCGCTGGCTATTTGCCAACGCCAACAATACGCCGAGGGTGGGCAGGATAGACCTGAAGACCTTCCGTACCATGGAGATTATGGAAATTCCCAATTCTGCGGGTAACCACGCTTCGCCTTTTACCACTGAAAACAGCGAATACATCGTGGCCGGAACCCGGTTTTCCATCCCGATGGACGATCAGCCGGATGTATCCATCGAGACGTACAAAGATAATTTCCGCGGTACGGCCTCTTTCATCAGTGTTGACCCCCAGGATGGCCACATGAACCTCGCCTTCCAAATTTTGCTGCCTGGTATCAACCTCGACCTGAGCCATTCCGGCAAAGGCCCGAGCCATGACTGGACTTTCTTTTCGTGCTATAATTCCGAACGGGCGCACACTTTGCTGGAGGTGAACGCCTCGCAAAACGACAAGGATTTTATCGTGGCCGTCAACTGGAAAAAGGCCGAGGAGTATGCCAAAGCCGGGAAAGGGACGATTAAAAAAGTGCGGTATGCCCACAACGTGTACGATGAGACGACCCATACGGCCACCACAAAATGGGAGACTGAAGTCAGAATGCTGGATCCCAAAGAACTGAAAGATTTTGTGTATTTCATGCCTTGTCCGAAAAGCCCGCACGGTTGCGACGTAGACCCCACCGGAGAATACATCGCCGGTTCGGGCAAACTGGCCGCCATTATACCCGTATTTTCTTTTGAAAAAATGCAAAAAGCCATAGCCGACAAGACTTTTGAAGGTGATTACGAAGGTATTCCGGTACTGAAGTACGAGGCTGTGCTGCACGGCGAGGTGAAAAAACCGGGCCTGGGCCCCCTGCACACCGAATTTGACGACAACGGCAATGCTTACACCTCTTTCTTTGTCTCCTCGGAGATCGTTAAATGGAACGTCAAAACGCTTGAGGTGCTCGATCGGG
>JAKOXM010000170.1 GCA_029781095.1 Bacteroidota bacterium | reverse complement strand
TTTCCCCCAAGCAAATAATCCTTTTTGCTCTGTTCCGCCCGTTTTTTTAACAAAAGTCCGATAACCACCGTGGCGGCGAGGTAGCACAGGATGATTGAAATGTCGAGTACAGTTAATTTCATATAAGACAGGATTTTAGTGCACTTCCATCAGATCGGGTATGTCATCAGGGTTGTATGGATATATACTGCCGGACTATTTTATCTCACGCAAAGACGCAAAGTTTTCGCAAAGCCGCAAAGCATTGAAAATTCATATTTTGTGTCTTTGTGTTTTTTGCTTTTGCGCCTTCGCGTGGAAAATATCCGGTAGTATGTGATTGTAGTCATCTGATGAATAACCGGGATTTGGAGCCTGATCATTTTTTTTCTCCCAATATGGCGGCCGGGATGCGATCAATCGGGAGAATCCGGATATTCCGGTAATACACCTCCGCACCTTCCGACTGGAGCTGGATTTTCCCTTTGGTTAAGGGCTCCGAACCGCCGGACGCGCCCGGGCGCCGGGAGTGCAGCAGCACCATGACCACCTGGCCGTTCACGACGTGCACCGCTGTATCGCCTACACAGTACAAATCGATCGTATTCCACTCGCCTGCCGGCTTTTCCGGGTTGCCCGGCTTCATACAATGACGGCCTGCAGCCGATTTTTCGGAAAAAGTTGTTAGTTCGCCGCCGGGATCGTAGACCCAATCCTTCTCGCCCTGTTTTTTTGCCCGGATGTCGAATCCCGCGCCGACGAGCCCCCAGTATTCGCCGCAGTCTCCCTCCTGAATTTGAAATTCCTGCGACTGCATCCAGTAACCCCAATCCTGTCCGTGTTCGCCGACGGCGTGGTACAGTACACCGCTGTCCATTTTGCTGTTCTCGCGGGGGTGCCACTTGCGTTTCCCCCATTTGAACTGAAGTTGTAGGTGGTAATTTTCAAATACATCGGTCGTCGAAATGCCGCCGAACTGCTCTCCTGTAATATGCAGCGCTTTTTGGCCGTCTTCGGTTACCATGCTGAAAACCTGTTTGGGGTCTTTATTCAACCCGATAGGCTCCATTCCCGTGCGATCTTCACCTGCCGGGGGAAACTGCGGCCCGAGATAGGTATCCCAGCCGGTCAGGTCGGCGCCGTCGAGCAGGTAGCGCCACGCTACTTTCGGCTCGTTGAGTTCGATCACATAGCCGTCCGGGTCAGTGATATAGATTTGCCAGGCGCCGTCGAATCGCTGTTGGCGCAGGTATGGCAAACCCTTGCTTTTCAAATAGGCTTCCACGGGATCGGCATCGAGGATGGTAAGCGAAAAATGGGCGCCGTTGGGGTCGTTGTTGGCTACCGGAAGGCTGCGCCCGGCAAGAAGATGCAATTCCTGCCCGGGCGCGATGCGAAACCAGGCCCGGATCGCTTTCAGGTGTTCCGGTACCTCGATCGGTTCCAGTCCGATGACTTCCCGGTAAAACCGCGCGCTGGCGTCAATGTCCGACACTGCGAGCGCGACGTGGTTGTAACCGGTGACCGGAATTTGGGCGGAAAGCAGGCCGGTAAAAAACAGTCCTGATAAAATGGTGCAGAAAAGTATTGCTTTCGTCATGCTGTGCGGTTAAGTACGTGGACTGAATGAATTGATAGAATCAACACAGGGATTTTGAGGCAAGACAAGGCATTTTTTGAGGGCATAGCAGCGCTGCGACTGAAAAAAATAACGCAGTATTGACGCAAAAGACCAAGGTGGATTTTATCAATTCATTCAGTCTGCGTACTCAATTTGAATTGCTGACAAATGCCACCCGCTTCCCGTCGGGCGACCATGAGGGCGTATTGATGCTGCCCTGGCCGCCATAGAAATAGGCGATGACGGCGGGTTTGCCACCTTCTGCCGGCATTTTTCGCAGCAAAACCTGTTTGTAAAAAGGATGGTCGTCGGGTTTCACATCGGGTGGGTAGGAGAGAAAAACGATCCACTCTCCGTCAGGTGAAACGTGCGGAAACCAGTTGTTGTATTCGTCGTCGGTCAGTTGCGTCTGTTCTTTGCCATTGGCTTTCATGCGCCAAAGTTGCATTTTTCCGCTGCGGGTCGAGTTAAAATAAATGTATTTGCCGTCGGGGCTGAATTCCGAACCGTCGTCGAGTCCGGGCGTATCGGTGAGCCTGATTTCCCGGCCGCCTTTGGAACGGACCTTGTATATATCGTAGTTGTCGTTGCGCAGGCCAGTGAACGTGAGCCATTTGCCATTGGGCGACCATCCGTGCAGGTACGATGGCCCGACGGGTGTGACTTGCACCGGGGTGCCGCCGCCGACCGGCACTGTATAGATCAACGAGCCGTATTTGGCGTCGCCGCTCGAACTGCTCAGGCCCAGCATTTTTCCGTCGAAGGAAAGCACGTGGTCGTTGTTGTTTTGTTTCACAAAATCCGTGTTCACCACGACGGGCGTTCTCGCAGCAAGATCGAGGCGGTAGATCAGGCCCTCGCTGTTATAGATCAGGGCTTTGTTGTCGGGCGTCCAGTTGGGGGCCTGCAGTGAATTCACTGCGGAATAAACAATTTCACGGTGGCCGGATTCGATGTCGAGGATTTCTATGTGGCTGCCGATGTAATCGCGGTAAGGCTGAAAATCGGGTTTTGCGGGAACGACGATGCGCACATTATCGAATTCCGCCGTCTCAGTCACGTCTTTGTTATGCGAACAGATAAACAAACCCGCGTACAGCGTTTCCGGAAAGTCAAAATCGGGCACTTCCACCGTCCAGAACGGTTCGCCGAAATGAGCGACCGACAGGAAAAAACTCCTGCCCCGCCGCTCCAGCTGGATGATATCGGGCATCCTGACAGGTGATTTTACTTCCTCGATGTTCATACCGCTGTGTTTGCGATATTGTATGGCCGTCAGGCCGTCGCCATGGACCGTGGCGCTCACCATCGCGGCCGTCGAATCCAGTCCCGCGCGCATCATCCAGCCAAATTTCCGGTGCGGGTCGACACCCTGGCCGACGAGTTTGCCCCGTGCCTGCAACAGGCAGTTGCCACTGATCTGGCTGTAAGCGTAATGAAATTCATCCTTTGCAAACCAGATATTTGCTCCTGATCCGCTGAGGCGGTACGATTGTGCGGCAACATCAAAATTCGTCTTTCCGGGGTGGAGTACCGGTCCGACGTCGCTTGCGGCTTTAAATATGCCTGTGGATTCGGATTGGGCCATGAGAAATATAGGCGACAGCGTCATCATTGAAAGTAGCAGGAACGTCGCTTTGCCTTGGTGTTTCATTGTTGACATGGTAACGACTGTGATCCGGACGAATATCCGGGCTGGCAAATATAAGCGCTACGACGATGGAATACAGGGGGGTAATTGAATAGAATGAGGGGGTATTTATAACACCAATTGCCCGGCGGCCGAACCGCTCCATTGGGTGCAGGGCCGGGCATATGGAGAATTAACTTTAACTTAGTCCGTTTGTTTAACCGTTGAAGTGCCGTAATCTCCCGTCCTTTGCGGGACGAAATGTCGTTGTGTGCCTTATTTATTTTTTTGACCGGAAACAATTAACATGGCTGATATCAATCCTCTTCTCAGGCAGAACCCTGTAGCCATTGTCGGCATGGCCTCCGTTTTTGCCGACGCAGAAAATCTTGAAAAATATTGGGAAAACATAATTCAGGGTATCGACTGTATCCGGGAGGTGCCGCCCACGCGCTGGAATGCCGCCGATTATTACGATGCTGATCCAGCCGCACCCGATAAAACCTATTGCAAGGTCGGGGGCTTCCTGCCTGAAATCGATTTTAACCCGATGGAGTTTGGCCTGCCGCCGAACCTGCTCGAATCGACCGACGCTTCCCAACTGCTGGGCCTTGCCGTCGCGCGCGACGCACTCATCGATGCCGGATATGCACCCGGATCGGACCGGCTCAGTGCGGCGCTTCGGGAGCGGACGGGCGTAATTCTTGGCGTGGGAGGAGGTCAGAAAATGATCATTCCGCTTACCGCCCGGCTCCAGTACCCGATCTGGCGCAAGGCGCTGGAGACGCAGGGGCTGCCGGAAGAACAGATCGAAACGATCATCGAGCAGATCAAAGCCGCTTATATTCCCTGGACGGAAAACACCTTCCCGGGCCTGCTGGGCAACGTAATCGCCGGCCGAATTGCCAACCGCTTCGACCTGGGCGGACTCAACAGCGTCGTCGATGCTGCCTGCGCTGCCTCGCTCAGCGCGACCAAAATGGCTATCAGCGAACTGATCGAGGGCAACTGTGACATGATGATCACCGGCGGTGTAGACACCGACAACTCGCCCTTCATGTACATGAGTTTCAGTAAAACCCCGGCATTCTCAAGAAAAGGAAGTATTCGTCCCTTCGACCACGATTCCGACGGCATGCTTATCGGGGAGGGCGTCGGAATGGTTGTTTGCAAACGACTGGACGACGCCTTGCGCGATGGCGACCGGATTTATGCCCTGATAAAAGGCATCGGTGGCTCCAGCGACGGCCGGTATAAAAGCATATATGCACCGCGACCGCACGGCCAGGCGCTGGCCATGCAGCGGGCTTACGACGAGGCCGGGTTTGATCCTTCGACCGTTGGCCTGGTGGAGGCGCACGGGACCGGGACCGGCGCGGGCGACCCCTCCGAGGCGGAATCCATGAAAGGTGTTTTCGGCCGAAACAATCCTGCCCTGCACCACATCGCTCTGGGCAGCGTAAAGTCGCAGATCGGCCATACCAAGGCTGCCGCCGGCGTTGCCGGTCTGATCAAGACAGCCCTCGCTCTGCACCACAAAATACTGCCCGGAACGATCAACGTCACGCGGCCCAGCGATGCACTGCACCTGGCCGATTCACCTTTATATATTAATTCCGAAACGCGGCCCTGGTTTCGGAAAGCCGCTCAAACGCCGCGCCGCGCCGGAGTCAGTGCATTTGGATTTGGGGGAGTCAACCTGCATATCGCCATGGAAGAGCAGGAGGAAGAGCACCAGACGCCCTATCGCCAGTATACGCTGCACCACCTGATATTGCTGCATGAACCAACGGAGGCAGAGCTTGCCCGCCAATGCCGGCAACTCGCTGAATTGATGCGTGGCGATTCCGGCGCCGAGCATTTTCGGTTATTGGCACAACAATCGGCCAAAAGCCATATTCCACCGATGCACCCGCGCCTCGGATTTGTCGCATCTTCCGTCGCCGAAGCCCTGCAAAAACTGGAAACAAGTATCAAATTATTGTCTGAAAAAACCGGACAGCCGGACTGGGAGCATCCCCTTGCCGGTATTTGGTTCCGGCGGGCAGCCATCGGCAGGGAACAAAAGGTCGTTGCACTTTTTGCCGGCCAGGGTTCCCAATACGTCAATATGGGCAAAGAACTTGCCTGTGCCTACCCGGCCCTGCGCGAGTCGTTCCGGCATATGAACGAGATTTTTGAAAAACGGGGTGAGCAACCGCTCACCGACACCGTCTTCCCTATTCCGGTATTCACTGAAGAGGATAGAAAACTGCAACAGCAACAACTGACCAACACACACGTTGCCCAGCCGGCCATCGGCGCACTGAGCGCGGGCATGTATCGTCTGATGGAGGAAGCGGGGTTTGGCGCCGATTTTTATGCCGGTCACAGTTATGGCGAACTGACCGCGCTGTGGGCTGCGGGCGTGCTTGATGACGCCACATTTTACGCTTTGTCCAAAGCGCGCGGAGAAGCGATGGCAACGCCGGGCGAAGGCGATACCGGGACTATGCTGGCAGTCAAAGCCGATTTTGAAACCATCCGGCCCAAAGTCGCCCTCTACCCCGGCGTGCAGGTTGCGAATGTCAATTCAGGGACTCAAATTATACTGGGAGGCGCGACCGACAGTTTGATTC
>JAKOXM010000162.1 GCA_029781095.1 Bacteroidota bacterium | reverse complement strand
AAATCAAAGGTGGCGGACGAAAAGACCCGTGCCGCATTTGTGAGCGATTCTTTGGCACAAGCCAAGACCCTTGCCGCCGCAGTGAGCGATTCACTTGCACAGGACAAGACACAACAGGCGACGGTTGCTGAACAGAAAGCGACGCTTGCGCAGGAAATCGCCACCTTGAAAACGAAAGAAGCCAAAACCGCCACCGACAATGCCGAAATAAAAAAGAAAGAAGCCGAACTGGCCGCCTTGCAGGCCGTTATTGCCCTGCTCGACGCCGCCCGCAAAGACATTCTTTACCTGCATTACCCCGCCGCTTTTTCAAAAATGAAAAACGCCGCCGGGCTTGGCTCGGTGAAAGACAGCGTGGCATTCGAACTGATGGAGATCGCGTTTTTTTATCATCACGCCGGGCAAGCCGACAAAGCGGCCGAACCGTTCGCAATGGCTGCAGGACTGCTCGGAAAGCCACATATCTCGTTAAAAACCGGCTTCGACGATGCCTTTGCCGCGCTCGACAAGGGCAGATACCGCCTGTTTATGGCCCGCTACTTCCCGGAGATGGTGGATATTAAGGGCGGCGCCTTTACGATGGGTATCAATAATTCAGACGATTATGATGCTTCCCCTCCCCATGAAGTCACCGTTTCGGATTATAAAATGGCCAAAACCGAGACGACCGTCTGGCAATATAACCTCTATCTTGCCGCGCAGGGCCGGGATATCAATGACCCGAAAGTCATCGAACGCCCGGGTTGGGGCTGGGAAGGCGACAACCCGGTGGTGAACGTCAGCTGGTACGACGCCATCGGGTACGCCAACTGGCTGAGCGGACAGCAACGCCCGGCACTAAGCCCTGCGGTGGATACCAGTGGCGGTGATTTTCGGCCGGACTGGAACGCCAAAGGCTACCGCTTGCCCACGGAGGCAGAATGGGAATACGCAGCCCGCGGTGCGGCGCGGCGCGACACTTTCCCGTATAGCGGCAGCGATGACCCCGATGCGGTTGCGTGGTATTATAAAAACAGCGGAAACCGCACCCATGCGGTGGCGACCAAAAATGCGAATGGCGCAGGGCTTTATGATATGAGCGGGAACGTGTGGGAGTGGTGCAGCGATTGGTATGACAAAGATTATTATGAAAAATGTAAACAAGGTGGAACAGTGATTGATCCCGTCGGCTCGGAAAAGGGCGACTACCGCGTGTTTCGCGGCGGCAGTTGGATCAACAGCGCGCTGTTTTGCCGCGCCGCCTATCGCTACAACAGCTCGCCGGACGATCGGAACAGCCTTATCGGCTTCCGCCTCGTCCGTCCTTTATAGTCAGTTGGTTTGCTTATCCCGGCATTCCTGTGAGCAAAAAGGAAGCGAAGCGCTGCAACGAAGCGAGCGAGGAGGGAGGGACGACCGACTGCGAAGCGTAGTGGCAGTGCGGAGCAAACCGCAAGCGGAGAAAGATGGGGCTGTAGCCCCAAAAATTTTGGGTTATTCGAAAAAGCAGGATTTTGAAACAGAATTACAATTCAGGCGAATGGAGTGAATCGGAATGCCAACGCCGCGCTTTGCCGTTAATCGCTTTTCTGGCGCATGCCAGTACGCGTAATTTCCGGGAAAGCGTAGATTTGCCGTAGAGGTCAACCATCCAAAGGGCGACAACCGCGTGAATCGCGGCGGCAGTTGGAACAACAACGCGCAGAATTGCCGCGCCGCCAATCGCAACAACAACACGCCGGAGAATCGGAACAACAATATCGGCTTCCGCCTCGTCCGTCCTTTATAGCTCACAGGAATGCCGGATAGCATCCACCGAACAGATGATTGACCCGTCCGCCCTGAACCCCCGAGGTGGAGAAGATGCGGCTTTGGCCGGGGCATGGCAGCAGTGTTGGTAGCGCAAACAAGGCGAAGACTCTGCTGCCAGTATGCCCGGACGGGAAATGCAGCCTGGTATCCATAAAAACCCTTCCATCCGAACCATTAACTAATCAAAAATGGAAACAATAATCGATGCAATCCTGAAAATCTTTC
>JAKOXM010000161.1 GCA_029781095.1 Bacteroidota bacterium | reverse complement strand
TATTTGCGGTTGCCCTTCGAATAATGCTCGTAGAAATAGCCGGCGCGTACGGCAAACTGGTCGTCGTACCAGTATTCGACGCCGCTGCCGATGGTGATTTCTTTCAGTTCTTCGCTGAAGCCGCCCGGCGCGTCGCCGAATGATTTGAATACGCCACGGATAGACGAATATTGCTTGTAGTCGGGGATCTTGTCGCCGTCCTCATCGATTTCAGGTCGTGGCGTCGGCACCAGCAGTTTGTTGAAATCGGACGTGAACGTGAGCGTATTGAACTCGTCGAGGTTGAATTTCCATGCGAGGCCCACACCGAGGTTGGTCGGAATGTAATCGCGGTTGATTGAATTGGTATACGTGATTTTCGAGCCCAGATTGCTGATGGCCGCACCCAGCGTGAATTCACTTTTGTTCTTGGTGAAGGTCACCGGGGCTTTATAGGTCATGGAAATATCGGCAGCACCGGCGATACCGGGTTTGATCTCGTTGCCTTCCACGACGCGACCGGTCGCAAGGTTGGAATAGATGAATTTGGCGCCGATAGCCGCAGAAAAGCGATCGGACAGCTTGCGCGCATAACCGCCGGCCACTTCAAACTCGTTCGGGCGACCCTGGCCGAGCGACATACCCTGCTCGTCCGTAAATTCGATATCGCCGAGCGAAAAATAGCGCAGGCCAAAACCGATGGACTGCAATTTATCAAGCCGGACATAGCCCGACAAATATGCCAGGTAAACATCCTGCAAGCCCAGGTTGCGCATCCACGGCGTATATGTGGCCGAGATGGAGACGCGTTTCTCTGCAAATGCCAGTTTGGATGGGTTGTAGTGCATGGCATTGGGATCGGCGGAGGTAGCAATTCCGGCATCGCCCATCGAGCCGCCGCGGGCGTCGGGCACGATGCGGAGAAAAGGAACGGCGGATGTCACTGCATTGGCGCATTTTTCACCCGTTATAGGGTTGTAACCGTTTTTACATTTCGGTTCAAGTTGCGCCTGCAGCGAAGTGGTCCCGCAAAAGATACCTGCGGCTATCAGTGACAAGGCGAATAATTTCTTCATGAGAGCAAATAATATTTAAGTTGCAAAATGTTCTGCCTCCAACCGGATCGAGGGAGTTGAGCTGTTTGAGAAAGATGGATCAATAAAATCCAGCCGTCTTTTGCTTTTCTCAACCGTCTCAATCTTCAAGGGTCAGGGCGTTTTCTGACAGAATTTCCAAAAAGTGTGCAAAAGTACGCCGCATCAACGGCACTTTGCGGTTGTCTATTTCAAAATCACTAATTTTTCAAAATCGCTTTCGGCGGTTGCCTGGGCGCCGTTCAGGTCCGTACCGCGCACTTTTACGCGATAAAGATATACGCCGCGGGCCAATTGGTCGCCGTAATCGTCTTTCCCGTCCCAGGAAATATCGGCGACCCGGTAACCGTCAGCCGGAGCGGTATGGATGAGGGTTTTTACCAGTTTTCCCGATACCGTGAAAATACTCACCTGAACGTCGAGCACCTGGCCTGCAAGGTTGTGTTCAAACTGGAAATATGTATTCGTGGTAAATGGATTCGGGTAATTCAACACGTGATCGAGCGCAGCTTTTCCGTCTTCAGCGACGACAAATTCCGTGTAGCCCTCGCCAGAGTTATTGGCAATGTCCCAGCCTTTTACGCTGAGTGTGTGGCGACCCGGCGCGAGGTTGCGCAACGGGTAGATCGCCTTCCCTTTTCGGAAGTTGTCCTGCTCGCTTTCATAAAAGTCGTTCAGTACGATGGTTTCCAGTACGTTGCCATCCAAAACCGCCGTGAGGTCGTGGCCCAGACTGACGCCGCTGACGTTCATGCCGAAATCGTCGGAACATTTTACAAGCACCTTCGGGCCATTATCCGTGATGCCTCCGAAAACGAAGGCGTCCGTATTCAGGAAAGGCTGCACAAGCGGCGGCTGATCGTCCTGCACCAGGTTGGCATTGCCTCCGATCACGATATTGTCGTCGGCGCCGGCGGCATCGAGGGGCGTGCCGTTTTCTGCGTAATAACTGATCTTCCCTTTTCCGTAGGCGTAGTTGATGTCTTTCGGAACGATAAAGTCGATCTTGAAACCGCCGTTGGTCACTGTAGCGCTACCTTTAAAAATAATATTGCGTTGTACGGTAAACGAGCGCACGATGCTGCCGGGGTCTTGCCCCAGCGTTTGCAGCGTCTGCGCTTTATCATAAACGGACACATTTACTTTACCGTTGAAACTGCTCAACAGGTTGCCGAGGGTATCCGTCACGATGCCTTCGAGGGTCACGGGCATCAGGGCTTTGAGCGTATCGGGCTGGCCCGCGGTCACGTCCTTGGCATTGATCTTTGTTGTAGACACACGGTACTCAGGCATGGCAAGATACATGGCCGGGTCGCCCAGCAGGGTAAACCGCCGGGCATTTTCCACTTCCGATGTCAGGTTGTTTTTAGCGTCTTTCAGGACATTGCCGATGGTTCGGTACTGGCCGTTTACCCGCTGGAAAAGGACGTTTTGCACCGCATCGGTGAGTTTTTCGTTGCCGCTGATAAACACCGCCCGCACGGTTGTAAACAGCGCAATAGCCCCCGATTTGGGTTTTATCAGCGACTGTTCGCCGCCGGTCAGCGTTTTATAGTCATCGTAGCCTCCGAACGAACAGGTTGCGGTGATGATAAGCGGGTAACGGTTCGGGTTGTCCCAGCCAGCGATATCGTTGTTATCAATGACGCGTTCCTGTGCCCATCCGCGCGGGCCGCCGTGACCGATGTACTGCGTCACGAGGTTCCCCTTGAAAATATTGGAGTTGATGGCTGCCTTCGCGTCCGGGTAGCGTTGTCCGCCGGAGGTCGCCACCTGCTGGTATGCGTCGAAATAAATTTTTTCGATGTTGAACCACTTTTCGGTATTGGCGGTCTTTGTAGCGAGGTCGTCGGCCTGGTTGATGTGCGGGTTGCCGTCTTCGTCGTCGGCAATAAACACATTTCGCAGGTGCCAGTCGCCCAGCGTGGCGGGCTCCCTGTCGTATGCGATGATCTTGTCTACGATCGCCTGGGCATCGGCGACCGTATTGGTCGTGAAGCGCCCCACGGCGATATCGAGTTTGCCGCCCAGCGAGCCGCTTTCATCGGGGCTCAGCAAGCCGAAATAATCGTCGGACGGGTATGCCCGGATGGGGTCGAAGGATTCTGCCGTTTCAAAAACAGGCACAAAGTCTTTGTTTTCAGTGCTTCCCGTGTTATTGCGCGGGTCGAAAGAACCGTCGCCGAAAAGCAGCAGATATTCAAACTTGTCGGGGTTGCGCTCCAGCAGCATGCGCGCGAAATCGCGGATGGCGGTGGGGTCTTTACCGCCGGATGAAAACTCGTTGTAGAGTTGATCGATATTCACCAGCGACACATCGAGGCCGCTAAAATTGCGCCGGTGCTCGGCGAGTTGCGCGGCCTGGGCTTCAAAATCAGGGGGATAAATGATCGCCATGTGCACGTTTTCAATGCCGTGCAGGTTCTGGGCGGCAATTTTTCCGGCGGCCGTTTCGGGTTTGGGGAATGCGGTGTTCTCGTAAAAAGCGACAAAATTGCGCAGCTGGCCGAGGGTGTTCACACCAAATTCCGCCGTATTACCGGTCTGTGTTTTTTGCTGAAGTTGCGGTTTTTGCGGGTCGGTGATATCCCAGATCGCCAGGTTGCTGCCTGTTACACCCGACAGGCGGAAAGTTGCGGCAGTCTGGGTCATGGTCTCCTTGTCGCGGAATTCCATCGTTTGTCCTGCCATGATCAACCTGCGGCGGGCGTTGACTTCGATGTAATCCAGCCAGCCTTCGCTTTGCTGGCCTGTGGGGAGGTATTCGACGTGCACATTGATCTTGTCGGTGCCGGTGGGCTGGAAATTGCCGCGCACGACACCCAGCGCGGCATAATTCGCTTCGTTGTTGCTAACGGTCACGCTGCCGATATTGCTCGTAAAGGTGCTTGCATCGGCAGTGAGCCGAACGTTGGATCCCGAAGTGCCGCAGCCGCAGCGACCCGCAAAATCCATGCGAAAACGCGCTGAACTCCCGGCGAGGATGTTGGGAAAATCGAACGAATAATCGCGTTCGCGGGTCTGATAAAAGTAATCGCCAAACCATTTTTTACCCGACCCTTGCGCAGAAACGAAAAAATCAAGCAGGTTGGTTCGCTCGTCCTCGATGCGGCGCACGTCGTCAAACGCTTCGGTGACGAATGCAGCGGATACACTGGCCTGGTCAGCAATGCGCAGTCCGTTGCCGTCGCCGGTTTTTATAAAATACCAGGCATAGCGATCGTACAGGTTCTTGCGTATGGTGAGTTCGGGGTCGGTGGTGCTGGAGCGATAATACCAGGGGTCGGGGCCTACGGCATAGAACAGGATATAGTCGCCGGCGTCAAATTTACCGTCGGCCTCGCCCACGACCTGGATGGCATTTTCAATCAGGTCGTCGGGGCGCGGGTCGCTGTTTTTTTCCGGCAACATGGCGCCGCCGTTACCGAACAGGCGTATTGTTCGGGGGTCGATATTATCCAGATTGCTGATGCCCAGCGTATTTTTCAGGTAGGCGTAATCAAGTTTGTAAATGCCCGAATTGGCGACGCCGAATTTGTAGGAAGTGCCGCCGCTGAGCGCGGAATTGTAAGTGAACGGGCCCCCGCGTTCGGTCACAGGCGCCGGTTCGGGGCTGATGCGCACGTTTAGCGTAAAGGATGTGACGCGTTCGAAGGCATTGCCCGCACGACGCACGGGCACGAAATACACGGCGCCGTAAAATTTATTGCGCTCCTGCGTGACGCTCGTTTTCACGACGAGATCGCTTCCCAGTTGTGCGTCGTCGGAAGAAGGCTTTTTCGGAAACGCCTCGTACTGAACGGCCACCACTTCCACACTGATCTTTGAGCGGCCTGCCAGCAAAAACTGTTCGGAAAAGGCCGGCAGCGTCGGCGCCTCGTCGCTGAAAGAACAACCGTCGAAATGCCAGAACTCCAGCACATCGCCACCGGAAAGCGTTTGCTTCACGGGCTCGACATCCCACTGAAGCGTATGCTGGATGGTAAATGACGATTGTGCGGGCAGCGCCACAGCGCCGGCAAAGATCAGAAAGATGGAAAAGAGTTGATTCTTCATAAGCCGTCCGAACACGATTTAACAGGATGGAGAAAAGCGCGGTATGAGTTTTTTTATGAATCGCCGCCCGGATTCCCCACTCGTGCCAATCCGAATTTGAGATTCGAAAAGCATGGCGCATCGGCAGGAGGCAAGGTTGCCCGGTATGGCGTGTTTTTTGAGCAAAAACAATTATCCGGAAAAGATGCTTTTATCCGGCGGGGTAAAAATCGGTTTGGCTCAAATCAGCACTTTGCACTTTCCCGGCAGCGCCCTACTTTCGCCGGTGTAACGCGGGCCTCCGGTTCGCG
>JAKOXM010000158.1 GCA_029781095.1 Bacteroidota bacterium | reverse complement strand
TCAAACTGGCTTAACGTAACGGCGCAACTCCCGGGCGGCGCAAAAATCGGTGAAGCCACGGTGAAAATCTACCACGCCGACGGCCGTCTCGTACGCTCGAATACGGTACCGGAAGGCAGCAACTTCCAGCTCGACGTAGCTGACCTGCCCGCAGGCGTATACCGGCTGTCGCTGTTGTCCGCTGCCGGCCGACTGGATGGTACGTTTGCGAAGCAGTAATTGACAATCAGCCGGAATCGAATTCCGGAATACGCAGAGGCCGCTTCGCGAACGCGAGGCGGCCTCTTTCATTTTCAGGCAACGGTTTTTTTGAGTAAAAATCAGTGTTTTACAAATGTTCCATCACCTGTATTTATTACAAATTATCTTTAATTGAGGAAAAACATATCCCTGCAATTAACTGATTATCAAAATTCTGCAAATTCGTAAATTCTGATCTATTTCACCAGCGCACCGATCACCTTTCCCTGCGTGCCGTTCGGTTCCGTAATGCGGAGCATAGCCGCCAGGGTCGGCGCAATATCGATGATATCCACAGGAGCGAAACTGGCGCCGTGCGGGATATTCCAGCCGTACCAGAGCAAAGGCACATGCGTATCGTAGGCATACGACGATCCGTGCGTCGTGCCGCCTTTTCCGAAAAACTTGTCGTCCGAGTGCCAGGCCGGATCGAGCTGGAAAATAATATCGCCTGAACGGCGGGGGTGAATGCCACGCCTCGTTTCGGCAGCAAACGGGTATTCGGCAGGGAGCGCCATCAATTCTTCTCGCGTAAATGCGTCGTAAACACCCGGTTGCGATTTCAGGTAATCAATAATAACCGAAGCCATTTTATCGGTATCGAGGTCGAGGTCACTGATGGCATCCCAATTGAGCCATATCTGCTGATTGCCGACTTCAGAGATGTAATTCCCCGGCATACCCAGGGCTGCGGCCAGGGCTTTTTCAAGAATATCTTCCAGCCCGCTTTCCGGGAACACGCCTGAAGGTATCCGCAGATCCTCAAGGTGCACCGGCGTCTCGCCCCCGCCGTGGTCGGCAGTGAGGAACACGAGAACGTTGTTTTTGCCAAATTTTTTATCCAGAAAATTGAGAAAACGGGCGATATCGCGGTCGAGCCGCAAGTACGTATCCTCCATTTCTTCTCCATGAATACCAAACTGGTGCGCGCAATAATCCGTGCTGGAAAAACTGATGCACAGAAAATCGGGCGAGTCGTCCGCACCGAGCTGCATTTTATTCACTGCGTCAATGGCAAAATCGAGCGTCAGGCTGTTGCCGTACGGTGTGAACCGCAGAACGCCGTAACCGCCTGCTTTTTTCATTGCCGGCAGATCGTAGGGCATGCTTTTACCCTTAAAAAGCGAAGTGTAGTCGCCGTCGTTGTATTTATCCCAATCGGCAAAACTCTCGTCGTAATGCAGCGTGGAATCTGTAGTCCAGGGTTTGGACAGGTAAGCATCGGGCAGACGACGTGCATTGAAATCCTGCACCCATTGCGGAAGTCCCATAGAATCAGGATAATACGTCGACGTGATCCAGTTGCCCGTAGCGTCGTCAAACCAGTAACAGGCATTTGGAATGTGGCCCGCCGGAAGAATGCTGGCGCGGTCTTTCAGGCATACACCCACCACTTTTGATTTGAAGTTATTGGAAAGGCGCAATTCGTCGGTGATGGTGGACGACAGCAGGACGGAAGGCGAGTGCTGGCCCACCTTCACGTTCGGGCTGCCCACCGTTTTGTAGCGTGTATCGGTGGTGACGTAGCGGTGCGCGCGCCATTCGGGGTCCCACCACTCGTTGCCGATGATACCTGTGACGGAGGGCGTCGCACCTGTATAGATGGCGGCATGACCGGGCGCCGTATAGGTCGGTACGTAATTGTAATGCGCACTTTCGCAGGAAAAACCTTCTCCGAGCAGCCGTTTGAACCCGCCGGGCACGTATTTGGCCTGGTAGCGGTAAAGAAAGTCGTAGCGCATCTGGTCGACGACGATGCCCACAATGAGTTTGGGCTGGGAGGGCGGTGTCTGTGCCGGGGCATTCTGAAGGGCAAAAAAGAGGAGAATGAAGGTAAGCGGGTAGAATTTCATAAAAGGCATGTTGTCGGCCGGAAGGAGGTTCCGGCAGCGTGGTTTAACTTCAATTGAGGTGCAAAAATGGGAAATTGAAGTTAAAAGAAGGTAAAGCCCGGTTGGTATCGCAGATAACCGGATCCGTTTACGCACCCTGAAAGAATTCTGATATGGCTTTTACCTCATAGACGGGCATTTTTCCGCCATATCTTTCCACGACAGGTACAACTGGGTGATATTCCCGTCTTTGTCCACCAGTATCCCCTGATAATAAGTGAAGTCCTGTTGCAATTGCAGGTACAAATCCCGGTCGCATTTGACCGTCAGCCAGGGCTTTGAGATCATTTCAAAGAAATAGTCCTTGTTGATTT
>JAKOXM010000122.1 GCA_029781095.1 Bacteroidota bacterium | reverse complement strand
TCCCCAGCCCCTCACAGCCAATATTGTTGCACAAAACAATGTGCTTTGTGTGGGTAACCTGACCGGGTCCGCAACGCTCGGTGCTGCGGGAGGAACTGCACCCTACCAATATTCCTGGTCGAACGGCAATCAGACGGCCATGGCATCGGGGCTTGGAGCCGGTACCTATATTTGTTCTGTTTCGGATGCCAACGGTTGTTCGAAAGTCCAGAACGTCCAGATCATTGCCACGGACAACACCCCGCCGGTGTTGTTGCTCCACAACGCCACCGTTTCGCTGAATGCCGACGGCATCGCGCCGGTCACGGCTGCCATGTTCGATAACGGAAGCACGGATTCGGGATGCGGCATTGCCAGCTGGACGGTTGAACCGTCTATATTTTACTGCAACCAGGTCGGGATGCAGGTGGTTACGCTCACGGCCACCGATCAGAATGGCAATAAATCAACCGGCACCGCCACCGTGACGGTAAAGGACGAGATCGCGCCGGTGCTGATCTGTCCCCTGGATCAGACCGTTTCGGCCTGCTCCACGGTAGTCAATTACAATATCCCGCAAATTATTGACAATTGCTCGCTGACGGGTGCTCCCGTGTTGACCGGCGGACTCGCCTCGGGAACGCCGTTCCCGATCGGAACAACAACCCAGGTATATTCGTACACGGATCCGGGAGGCAACAGTTCCATTTGCAGTTTCAATATTACAGTTTTTGGTGGTTTGGCATTCGAGATTTTTCCGACGCCGGCGTCCTGTCAAGCCGCCTGCAACGGCAGTGCAACCGTAACGGTAGCAGGAGGCAACAACCAGGGCGTTAGTTACCACTGGAGCAACGGACAAACGGGAAGTGTCGCCAGCACACTTTGCCCGGGGGCGTACACGGTTACAGTGACCGATGCGGCAGGCTGCGCTCAAAGCCAGACAATTAACATTGGCAGCAGCAGCAATCCGCCATTTTCCTACACAACCCAGATGACGCCGGTAAGTTGCGCAGGTTCCTGCGACGGCAGTATTTCATTAAACATTACCGGAACGAACCAGCCTGTAACAGTCCTTTGGAACAACAGCCAATCGGGAAATTCGATCTCCGGACTTTGCCCGGGAAGTTACGCCGCCACCATGACCGATGCGGCAGGGTGCTCGCAAATACAAAACACCCAGATAACCGTTCATGATACCGAAAGCCCGGTGCTAAGCTGCCAAAACAACGTAAGTGCAGGATACTGCAACTCCGCTGTTGCTTTCACACCGCCCCAGGTAACGGATAATTGCGCCGTCGATCTGCAACAGTTGCAATTGATTTCCGGCCTGCCTTCGGGTTCTGTTTTCCCGATCGGCGCCACTGTGCAAACCTTTCGCTACACAGATAACGGAGGCAATACGGGACAGTGCAGTTTCACTGTAACGGTACACGCGCCGCCGGTTGTTACGGCTACTGCGGTGAATGTCACCTGCCCCGGTCAATGCAACGGCCTGGCGGCACTTTCCATCAGCAGCGGCCAGGGGCCCTTTGGCGTGACGTGGGACAACGGCAATGCGGGTCTGAACACAGCCAATCTTTGCGCCGGCTCCTATACGGCAACAGTCACCGACGGTGACGGCTGCCTGCTGGTCAAATCGGTGAATGTTACCCAGCCGCCAATGCTCCACCTGAACATCGATCAGATTACCGACAATGTCGGGAGCGCCGGAACGGGCAGCATTTCGATCACGGTCGGCGGCGGCACCGCGCCATACACGTATTCCTGGTCGCTCAACGGCCAGTTTTATGCATCCACCGAAGATATTCAGAACCTGTTTGGAGGGCAATACACCCTTGTCGCAACAGATGCCAACGGCTGTACCATCACTGATACGCCTGTTTTTATCAGCGGTCTGGTCGCCGCATTCGAGCCCGGAAGTGACGCCTCCTGGACTTTATACCCCAATCCGGCATCAACAGAAGCAAATCTGGACTTGCATGATCTGCCGAATGAGGAACTGCAAATAGGCGTTTATGATCCGTCGGGGCGACTGCTTTATGAACAAATGATCGACCCCGCAAACAGCGATCCCATACGCATCGAACTCGATGGAATGCCCGATGGCCCGCTGTTTTTCAGACTTTCGAACGGACACGGAACTACCGTAAAAACACTGGTCAAAACACACCGGTAATTCCGGTTTCAAAACAAATAAATACACGACTAGTTAGGTTCAGGGGGGTGCTTTTGTAACAAAGGCACCTTTCCTTTTTTGTTTTGAAGTTATTCGCGCCATTCTGCCGAGGCAAACAAGTTCTTACTTTAGCGGTTCCAAACTGGAATCAATTTTTCATGAAAGAAGCCGTTTTGCAGCGATACCGGGCCAGCTTCCGGCAAAAGCCCATTCTTGTCAGAGCGCCCGGACGCATCAATCTCATCGGGGAGCATACCGATTATAACGAGGGATGGGTTTTGCCGGCAGCGATCGACAAATGCCTCTGGCTTGCCCTGGGGCTCGGCGACGACCCGGACGCGTGTAATTTTCTGGCCTCCGACCTGGGCGAACGCCTCCGGATTCGCCTGAATGATGATATCACACCCAAAGGCACTTCCTGGCAGGATTACATCAAAGCGATATTGCTGGAACTGAAAAAGCGGGGCTATCCGGTAAGGGCGATACAGGGCAGTTTCGGAGGCGATATACCAATGGGTGCGGGCTTGTCTTCTTCCGCGGCCCTGTGCTGCGGATTGATCTACGGCATTGCCAGTCTGTACGATTTTCAGATCGAACGCCCGGAAATTGCCCTGATCGCACAGGCTGCCGAGCACCGGGTCGGGTTGAATTGCGGTTTAATGGATCAGTATGCCGTATTGTTCGGCGAGCGCGACAAGGTGCTTTGCCTCGATTGCAAAACGCTTGACTTCCGGCGCTTCCCCCTTGATCTCGGCGAATGGTCGCTCGTGCTGATCAATTCCATGATCAAACACGAACTTGCGGCCGGTTCGGGGTACAACGACCGACGCCAGTCCTGCGAACGGGTGGTAAGGGCCGTTCGGGAAAAGCACCCCGAGGTCGACAGCCTCCGGGATATCGATGCCGCGATGCTCGAATCGTTTCGTTCGCAGCTCGCTGAAGTCGACCACCGCCGCGCCGCCTATGTGCTGGCAGAAAACGAACGGGTGCTGAAAACAGTGGATGCGCTCCGGAATAATGACATACGGGAAGCAGGGCGTATTTTGTACCAGGCGCACGAAGGCATGCGCACCGAATATGAGATCACGGTGCCCGAACTGGATCTGCTCGTGGACCTCGCCAAAGCCGAGCAAGGCGTGGCAGGCGCCCGAATGGTGGGCGGTGGCTTCGGCGGCTGTACCATCAACCTGATCGAAACGGCTGAAAAAGAGGCCGCTATCCGGAATATCACGGACATTTACCGGCAAAAAACCGGGATTCAGCCGCAAGTCATCGAGGTCAAAACAGGGGATGGCGTTCAGGCAATGATTGCAACCCCGGTGGCATAACTGGTTAAAAGCATCCGCATGAATGCGTTCTCACTCAACGAACATCCGCACCGCCGGCTCAATATCCTGACCGGCGAATGGGTACTGGTATCGCCGCATCGTACCAAACGGCCCTGGCAGGGCAAAATCGAGACACCTGCCCGCGATTTGCGTCCTTCATACGACCCGGATTGTTACCTCTGCCCCGGCAATCTGCGCGCAGGCGGCGAACAAACGCCGGTCTACCAGAATACGTACGTATTTACAAATGACTTTGCCGCCATCATGCCGGATACGCCAGAAGGGGAATTGCAGGAAGGCCTGTTGTCGGCAAAAGGAGAGCCGGGCATTTGCCGAGTCATTTGTTTTTCTCCCGACCATGCGCTGACTTTGCCGGAAATGAGCGAAAAGGACCTTGAAAAGATCATCGATCTCTGGCAAAAAGAATATGCCGAACTGGGCAGTCTGCCTTTTATCAACCACGTGCAGATTTTTGAAAACAAAGGCGCCATAATGGGATGCAGCAACCCGCATCCGCACGGACAGATATGGGCGCAACGCTCTTTACCCAATGAAGCGATCAAAAAATCAGACCGGCAAAAGGCTTATTTCGAACAACACGGGAAAGGCCTCCTCGGGGCTTATCTGGCTCAGGAACTGGAAGCCGGTGAGCGCTTGCTGCTTCAAAATGAACATTTTGTGGCGCTGATACCTTTCTGGGCAATCTGGCCTTACGAAGCCATGATCATTCCCATCCGGCAACAGCAACATATCGGGCAGATGACAGCAGATGAAAAACAGGCATTTGCCGCCATTCTGAAAGCATTGACGGTTCGGTTCGACAACCTTTTCGAAACATCATTTCCCTATTCCGCAGGCATTCACCAGGCGCCTACCGATGGACAGGAACATCCCTGGTGGCACTGGCACATGAGTTTTTACCCGCCCCTGCTGCGTTCGGCGTCGGTAAAAAAATTCATGGTCGGATACGAGATGTTCGGAGAAGCCCAACGGGACATTACACCGGAGCAGGCGGCCGAAAACCTGGGGCGCATGCCTTCAGTACATTATAAAAACCTGTAAACAAGCGAAATACGTCTGAATTTGTTTTTGCGAAAGACGACTGCAATCAAAGCACAAGACGATGCTCACCGGTCTTTTTGCTTCGAAACATTCCGCAAAAAAACCATCGGCACCGGTCGTGCGGATTCCGCTTTTTCCGTACGCTGGCCCAAACCGCTTTTGAAAAAACTGCCGAGTACGATATCAGGCCTGCCATCGCCGTCTACATCTCCGGTATCCATCACAAGCCAGCGCCCCGATACAGCCTCCTTAAAAGTGGACACATCGAAATGCAGATCGCCCCGGTTTTCAAAGAATAAAAAGCCTTCGTTCGGTGTCTGATACTCGTCGGGGAAAAAGGCGATCAAAGCAAGATCAAGATCGCCGTCACCGTCAAAGTCTGCCGCCGCCACTTTGGAGGCGCCATATACCGGGTAAAAGAATTTTTCGGCAAAACGGTCATTGCCTTCGTTCATAAAAATGCGCAGGCCGTGGTATCGCTTGAGGGAATAGGAATAATCCGCGTTGTCGCCGTTGGTATACAGGATGTCGGGGCGACCGTCGGCATTCATATCCGCCAGGGTGAAATAACTGGAACCGTAGACCGGTGGAAACTGCAGAATGACGTGTTCTTCAAATACGTCCTTCCCGAGGTTGTACCAGACAGAAATGCCTTCCCGGGCCTGGCACATCAACACGACGATATCGGGTCGCCCGTCGTTATTCATATCCTGTACCACCGTATTCCGGGCGCCCGCCTGGATTTTCAGCACATGCTCCTGCATATTTTTACCATCGTACCAGCACAATTTGCCGGTTTCGTTCCCGTATTGACAGACCAGATAATCGGCAATGCCGTCTCCGTTGAGATCGATGACCGTCATTTGAACCGGGCGCTGTCAAGAATCGAGCAGAACAGTTTTTTGCTTTTGTTCATCTATCGCGATCAATTGGCCGTTGCGAAGGTCGTTCGGCTCCATGGTTCCCATTTGAAGCGCCATCAATCCCTGCCCCTTTGAGAGCGCCATATCAGAAAGCGGGCTGCTGACCGGCAGGCTCTCAATCTTTTTCAGGGAGCGGTCGTACACTTCCAGCATTCGTTTTTCGCGCCGTCCTGCGTAAATGCACCCGTCTGTTTCGTCAATTTTTACCAAACTGACCATTGGCAGCACATCCATTTTTTCGGCGAGCGGCCTGACTTCGAAAAATGGCAAGCCGGCCCCGACCGGCGACTTTAATTCCTGTGGCAACGGCTTTTCAGGGGCATTGCCCACGTAAAAACGTATGATTTTTTGCCAGTCTTCCGACGCGAGCACGGGACCATCGGGGTAGGAGGCTGCGCGCAGTACGGTAATAATCTCATCGGGAGCCAGCACGGCCAGTTTTTCGAGCGGGTCGCGCATGCCGAGCCGATAGGCCATTTCGGGCAATATGCCGTTTTCCCAGGCAGACTTGTCCAAAAGATCGGGCGCGGGGAAGAGGTGACAGCCGGCACAATGGATCTCCGCCAGTTCTTTTCCGGATAGTCCTGTGAGTTTTGGCCCTTTTCGGGATCGGTCAGCCGTGCAGGCGTATATCGGCAACAACAGAAGCAGGCAAACCGGGCAATATTTCACAAAACGGGTCCGTATTCTGATGTACTGCCGCTTTGAGGCTGTCGAGCAATAAGATTTGAATTGATTCATTTTTTGCCGCCTTCCAGTTTTAAGCCCGAATCGGACGTTTTTTCTATTTTTAGCCGGCGAAAGTTCGAACAATTTTGTCCGCATGACGGGCTAACTTTTATCCGTCGAGCGGGTTGCTGCCAAATAGAAACTGACCGGTTTCCCCGAATTTGACAAAATAATGCTCCCGACGCCGCTTTTCACCAACCAAATTCAAATTTCCATGAAAAAAACTCCACTTCTGCTCGCTCTGTTTATTGCCACCGTTTTATCTCTTTCGGCGCAGGACAAAGCCGACAGTACCATTAATGCCCTGATCCGCAAGTACGGCCTGCAGCAAAGCCAGGTAATGGAAATCGCCGGTTGGCTCACCGATGTGTACGGCCCGCGGCTCACCGGATCGCCCATGCTGGATAAAGCCACCGACTGGACGCTTGGACAACTCAAATCCTGGGGTCTCGACGCAGTACACACCGAAGCCTGGGGGCCGTTCGGACGCGGATGGGAATTGAAGCATTTTGAAATGCATGCCCTGTCGCCTGCGTACTTTCCGGTCGAAGCCTGGCCCAAAGCCTGGTCGCCATCCACCAACGGACCGGTGAGCGGGGAGGTAGTATATCTGGATGCGACTTCCGTGGAAGACCTTGAAAAATATAAAGGAAAATTGAAGGGAAAATTCGTGATGACCGATACGCTTCGCGCTACGGAGCCCTGGTTTGAAGGAACTGCCAAACGAAGGGATGCCCAGGAACTGCTCGATCTCGCCAACGCATCGACGCCGGCGGCGAGAGGCCGGCGCAATTTCAGGGGCCGGAATAATGATCTTGCCCGCCAAATCACCGAATTGCTGTACGCCGAGCAACCGCTTGCCCTCATCGACCGCAGCTTCAAGGGTGACCAGGGTACGGTATTCGTGCAGGGCGCCCGGGCGAAAGAAGGCAGTGCTTACAGCGAAAAAGCCGAGGTTTTGCCACAGGTAACCATAGCGG
This sequence comes from Bacteroidota bacterium, assembly GCA_029781095.1. Taxonomy (GTDB): domain Bacteria; phylum Bacteroidota; class Bacteroidia; order Chitinophagales; family Saprospiraceae; genus M3007. The sequence continues at coordinate 2,369 of JAKOXM010000122.1, read as the reverse complement.
TCGAGCAATACAACCGCATTTTCCGGATGCTGAAGAAAGGCATTCCCGTTCAGTTGTCCATGGATTTGTCAACAGATTACACCAATCCCGATGGCATGGAGCACAACATCATTGCGGAAATACCGGGCACAGACCTAAAAGACGAGGTGGTAATGTTCGGCGGCCATTTCGATTCCTGGCAGGCAGGTACGGGAGCGACCGATAATGCGGCCGGCTCGGCCGTCATGATGGAAGTGGCGCGCATCCTCATGGAAACCATAAAAGAAAGCGGTGTACACCCCCGCCGTACGTTGCGTCTGGCTTTGTGGACGGGTGAAGAACAGGGCTTGCTCGGATCGGCCGCCTACGTTGGACAGCATTTTGCGGAAATGAAGGACCGGGCCGTCCAATCGGTAAAACCCGAACAGGCGAAGGTCTCCGCCTATTTTAACCTGGACAATGGTACAGGCAAGATTCGCGGCGTGTATATGCAGGGCAATGACAAAGTTGCGCCTATATTCCGGCCGTGGCTCGATGCATTCAGGGACCTCGATGCCTCGACACTAACTTTGTCCAATACCGGCGGTACCGATCACCAGTCATTCGACCGGGTAGGCATTCCGGGTTTCCAGTTCATACAGGATCCCATCGATTACGATACGCGTACGCACCATTCCAATATGGATGTTTACGATCAGCTCATCGCCGACGATCTGAAGCAGGCGGCTACCATTATCGCTTCTTTTGTGTGGCACACGGCGCAGCGCAATGATCTGCTGCCCCGGAAACCACTGGAACTGGCGGGTGCTTCCGCCGGCGGGAAATAATATTTTCTAGCGGTGAAAACTTTCGCCGACGAATTTCAGCACTTCTGGCAAGGCCGTGCGCCAATAGGTCCAGTTGTGTTCGCCGTCGCGCACCCTGAATTCGTGCGGTATTTTTTTGTCGATCATGAGCGCATGGAGAGCCATGTTTCCTTTGATCAGGAAATCGCCGTCGCCGCAGTCGATATAGTACCGCACTTTTTGCAAATCCTCGGGCTTTGCATTTTCAACGATTTTCAATATCCAGTTTTGCTTCAGATGCTCTGTAAGCCGCTCTTTACCTTTTAATCCTGTGCCGTATGGGGGGCCGAAAACACGGTCCCAGTTATCGTCGGGCATGTTGATGAGTTCCTCCTCTGTAAATATTCCTGCGCTGAGGGGCGCCGCCGCTACAAAGAGGTCGGGATGTTTCATGGCCATGATAAGGGTGCCATGTCCGCCCATCGACAGACCTGCCACGGCGCGAAACTCCTTGGCGCTGCGCGTCCGGTAATTCGCATCGACGTAAGGAATAAACTCCTGAATGAAGAAATCCTCGTATTTCACTTTGCCGTCGGCGCTGTTTATGTACCAGCTGACGCCTGCGTCGGGCATAACAATGATCATGGGCGGTATCTCTCCACTATTCAGGAGCCGGTCGGCGATCTGGTTGGCCTCTCCGAACTGGGTCCAGCCGGTTTCATCATCGGTATATCCGTGCAGGAGGTACAGCACCGGGTACTTGCGGCTCGATGTTTCATAATCCGAAGGGAGATAGATGCTGTACCCCACTTCCTTGCCAAGTATGGCGCTTTTTACGTGCAGACTTTCTTTCAGAACGCCTTGTTGTGCGTATGCGGGCAATACCAGAACGGCAAAGAACAGTTGAACAATATTTTTCATGGGACAGACATATTGTAGGTTCAGTTAACGATACCCGAGGCATTTATTCTCCGGGTCGGTTTGTTACTGTGGTCCAGTAATTCAATTTCCGTCATTCCGTCATCCAGCAAGATGGTCCTCGGTTCCTGCGACAGGAAAGTGCTGCCCCAATAGAACTCCCGAAGTTGGTGTTGCCCGTTTTTAAACGTAATCCGGGCTTTCACTTCGCCTGGTTCGAGCGGAACCACTTTCCCGCCCGTTGATTTGGGTAAAAAAGCCTTCAGGGCGTCGCGGTTTTGCGTGGCCAGGATCATTTCCCGCCCGGTCGCCAGGTCTACCCGCGTCAGTGCCCTTGCATCGTGCGACACGCAGAAGTGACTTTCGGGGAGTTCCAGCGCAGCAAACCTGTTTCCGCCGGCATTTTTCAACACCAGCCCGTAGGATGCATCGGCGCGGCCCTGCAGCAGTTCCATGCCGTAATCATTGCCGATCATCAGGAGGTCAGTGAGGCCGTCGTGGTCATAGTCATAGGGCAAAATACCGTAGACGGGAGCGAGTTGGGCCTGATATGGCAAGGGTGTGATCTTGAAATGACCGTTGCCCAGATTCTCTATAAAACTGCTGTACATCCAGTTTGCACTCAATATCATGGCTCCTTTCAGTTCGGTAGGAGAAAACACATCCTGCACCGTCGCTTCGCCCAAC
>JAKOXM010000091.1 GCA_029781095.1 Bacteroidota bacterium | reverse complement strand
AATGCCGGCAAAAGGCGTAACCGCCATGTTCATCAACCGGATAGAGGACGTGACCGCGCTGGCATTGATCGGCGTCACAGAAAGCATGGCCGAGAGCATACGTCAGGCACAGATCGATAAAAACCTCGTGCAGATCAGGGTAAATACCAAAAGAGAAAAGTGGGAAGAAGTTCAGGTCCGCCCCTTTTACAACGGCAACCAGTACTACCTGTTCGTCACGGAAACGTATAAAGACCTGCGCTTCGTGGGCGCCCCGCCGAGCAGCATTGGCAAGTTTGGCGCCGACACCGACAACTGGGTGTGGCCGCGTCACACGGGCGACTTTTCCATGTTCCGGGTGTACGCCGACAAAGACAATCACCCCGCGGAATATTCGAAAGACAACGTGCCGTTTCACCCGAAAAAATACCTGGCCATCTCGCTGGACGGCGCGGAATCAGGCGAATTCACCATGGTGTACGGCTTCCCGGGACGAACCGATGAATACCTGACCGAAGCAGCCGTGCAACAAGCCGGCGACGTGCTCGACCCCGCCCGCGTCAACGTGCGCGACCGCGCCCTGAAAATCATGGACGGCTTCATGCGCAAAGACCCGGCGGTAAAAATCGCCTACATCGCCCGCTACGCATCCATCGCCAATGCGTGGAAAAAATGGCTCGGAGAGATGCAGGGGCTGAAAACATACAAGGCCCTTGAAAAAAAACGCGCTTATGAAGCGGAATTTACCAGCCGCGTCGAACAAAACGCAGGCTTCAAATACCGCTACGGCAACCTGCTGCCTCGCCTCCGGCAGTTGTACAAGGACATCGAACCGTATGCGCTGGCCCGCGATTACTACTTCGAAGCCTGTGTGCGCAACAACGAAATTCTCAGCCTGGCTGCGGGCCTCGACAGCTGGATCGCTTCCTATGATAAAAACGGCGAGGCCTTTTTTGCGGGCAAACAAAAAGAAGCCACATCCAGACTGGAGGATTTTTACAAGGATTACCACCCGGAAGTAGATGAGGCCGTTTTTGCAGGCCTGCTGGAGATTTACGCGCAAAACGTACGCGACGACTGGGGTGCGGGATTTGTAAAGATGGCTGCGGATAAAAGCGGCGGTTACACGGGTCTTGCCGCCAATATTTTCAAAAACAGCGTATTGGTCAGTCGTGAAAAAATGAATGCGCTGCTGTCTGAAAAGCCTGCCCAAATTGCCGAAACGCTCAAAAATGACCCGGCTTACACGTTCTGGAAAACGCTGAACGATGCCTATCAGGCCAATATTCAACCCAAACTTCAGGAATTTCAGCCGCAAATCAACCTCCTGCAACGCCAGTATATGGCCGCGCAAATGGAAGTATTTAAAGAAAAACGCCTTTTTCCCGACGCGAACAGCACCCTTCGACTGACCTACGGGAAGGTGAACGGCTATTCGCCCCGCGATGCCATAGAATACAAAGACCATACGTACCTGGAAGGTGTGATGGAAAAATACGTGCCGGGCGACTACGAATTTGACGTGCCACAAAAACTCATTGATCTCTGGAAATCAAAAGATTACGGCCAGTATGCTGACGCAGGCGGTCGTATGCCCGTAGGCTTTCTCGGCACCAACCACACGACCGGCGGCAACTCCGGCAGTCCGGCCCTCGACGCCAACGGAGACCTTGTCGGTCTCAATTTCGACCGTGTATGGGAAGGCACCATGAGCGACCTGAACTACGACCCCGCTATTTGCCGCAATATCATGGTGGATATCCGATACGTGCTTTTTATCGTCGACAAATTCGGCGGCGCTACGAACCTCGTGCAGGACATGAAACTGGTGAAAGGAAAAAAGAAAAGGAAGAAGAAGTAGCCTTTATACAGGTATGGCATGGATTCCGGGGTAAAAATTTTTAAAATTTTTACCCCGGAATCCATGCCATACCTGACATTATCAATTCTATGTTTATTTCCTGACCATGAACGAAACAAACAAACCCGAAAACCCGGCAAACTCTAACCCGAAACCCGTCCTCAGCGACATACTCACCCACCTCGGTGAGGACCGGGAGCAGTATTTTCACGCCATATCGCCGCCCGTCATTCAGACGAGCAATTTCGCTTTCCCCGATCTGGCCGCTTTTCGCGACTCATTTTCCGATGAGTTGGGGCACCACGTATATTCCCGCGGCAACAACCCCACCGTGGAAATCCTGCGCAAAAAACTCGCCGCACTCGAAGGCACGGAAGACGCGCTGGTGTTCTCCAGTGGCGCAGGAGCCATAGCCGCCGCTGTCATCGGCAACGTTTCCGCAGGTGATCACGTCGTCTGTCAGAAAGCCCCGTATTCCTGGACGACGGCACTCCTTCGCAAGTTTTTGACGCGCTTCGGCGTGGAACACACGTTTGTGGATGGAACAGACATCCGGAACATAGAAGCAGCCATCAAACCGAATACCCGGATACTTTATCTTGAAAGCCCGAATACCATGACCTTTGAATGCCAGGACCTCGCGGCCTGTGCAGCGGTGGCCAAAAAGCATGGCCTGGTTTCCATGATCGACAATTCGTATTGCTCGCCGCTTTATCAGAACCCCGCGGCCTATGGTATCGATATCGTTCTGCACTCTGGCACCAAATACCTCAACGGTCACTCCGACGTGGTGGTGGGCGTATTGTGCGCCGGCAAAGCCATGGTGAAAAAGATCTTCGAGTCCGAACTGATGACTCTCGGCGGCATCCTCGGACCGCACGACGCCGCGCTGGTGCTGCGCGGACTTCGCACACTCCCCCTCCGCTTGCGCCAAAGCAGCGAAGGCGCCCAATGGCTGATCGACAAACTGGACGGCCACCCGAAAGTGGAACAGATATGGTACCCTTTTCACCACAGTTTTCCGCAGCTGGAACTCGCCAAAAAGCAAATGCGCGGTTGCGGCGGACTGTTCTCCGTTCAGTTTAAAACCGGTTCGATGGAAAAGATGGAAGCCTTCATCCACCGCCTCGAACGCTTCCTGATGGCCGTCAGTTGGGGCGGGCACGAATCGCTGATTATTCCGACCATCGGGTTTTACAACATACCCGGCAAGCCCAATGCGACTTTGCCCTGGACCTTTGTGCGCTTTTATATCGGCCTCGAAGACCCGGAATGGTTATGGGAAGATCTGGAAAGGGCAATGGAGGCGTTATAACCTCATGCACACTTATTTATGATCAAAAAGATAAAACAACCCGATCTGTACACCTCTGTTGGTCGAAGTAATGACATCATCTTTATTGATATTGCTCAACCCGAAATTATACCGGAAATCTACCCCTAAACCCGTTGCCGGATTTACATAGCCCATTCCCACGCCCAAACCGAATTCAACTGTTTCCAAACTGGATTTGACGTCCGTATTGCTGTCACCGACACTGGATTTTGCAGATATCAAAAAACCAATCTGCGGGCCTGCCTGTAACCTGAAGCCGTTGTCGAACATATATTGCAGCAACAAAGGCACATTGATGTAACCCAGGTTCAGTTTTGTATTCACACCACCCGCAGTGTTTTTTGCTCCTTGCATGGAAAACACCAATTCAGGTTGAAATGCCACTTGCCGGGCAAGGTGGATATGACCCAGCAAACCCGCATGGAATCCAATTTTTGTGTCGTTCGAAGGGCCCCTGTCGTTGTGAATATTATAGAAGTTCAATCCGCCTTTAATACCAATGTTTACATGTTGAGCGCTTACCGTACCTGCTGTTAAAAATGCAATCACAGCCACGCTTAAAAGATATTTCATCATCGTTGAATTTATTGTAATAGTTTAAAATAGTGAATTGGCAAAGGTGAGGTGTTTAATGCTACTAAATATTATACAATTCTTTATAAAATTTACATTATTCACACATTACCCATTACAATATTATTACAAGTAAAATTTTCTTCCTCGTTTTTTATCACGGCTTTTTTCCGGACCACCCGACCTGCAAAGTCCGCCGAAGCACACTACTGGACATTTTCCACGCAAAGGCGCAAAAACCAAAAACGCAAAGACGCAAAATTTTAATTTTCAACACTTTGCGTCTTTGCGAAAACTTTGCGTCTTTGCGTGAAATAAAAATGTCCAGTAGTGTGCCGCCGAAGACATCATGAAGTTCTGAGCCGCAGGACGGGTTTTCGATTACGGCCTGACGATTTTCCCCGTAAAAACCTGCTCGCGGGAAATTGCCCGGAGCATATACAAGCCAGCGTGAAATTCCTTCAGCCCAATCGTCTGGCTGCCGGAAACCGCCTGCCGGCGTAGTAACCGGCGTTGTGCGTCGAAGAGGCTTATGTCCCATTGGCTGTGGTCTTTTATCTGGATATACAGGATGTCGTTTGCCTCAGGGTCGCCCGGTCGCTGGGGGTCCATGCATATTAAAAAGAGAAAGAATTGTTTTAAAAAAAATACAACTTGTTTATATATAAGCATCCCCGTTGTTAAAAGTCATGTGATTTGTTTATATTGTTGTGCCTGTTGTTTCAAAAATGCGGTAAAATGTTTACATTTAAGTACCTGTTTCGTCAAAAGTTATATGATTTGTTTATATTGTCAGGCCTGTTGTTTCAAATATGGCATATATTGTTTATATTGTTGAACCTGTTGTTTCAAATATCAAGTCTGTTGTTTCAAAAACCGAGCCTCCTTCTCACTTTCTGCCTCTCCCCATTTTGCATTTGCCTTTCTCTTGAGAACCGTCCGACTCACGGGCGCGTAACATCCCGAGGTACACGCTTTTAGAGTGGACAGTCTTCCCATCCGGTATTTGTGCCCTTGGCGAGGCAGAGTTTGTGCCCTCCCGGCCATGTATGTCGCCGGCACTATCGTATTCAAAATAATATTACATTTAGGTTTCATTGATAATATTTGCGGCGCCACGTCTAATAAGCATATATAATGCAATATCAGTTTCCATAATCAAAAACCGTAATTACATATCGCTATTTTCAAAACAATGTAATTGCCTTATTCTATGACCATCGGGAAATCATGTTTTCCTTCCATACTTTTTTTGCTTCTGTTTTTAACCGGCATCCCGGACAGGATGGCTGCCCAGAGCAAAACCGATCCGGACGTTGCCTCCGAAAGGCTGTGGTCACTCATCGAAACCCAACTGGATAAACAACCATCCGACACTTCCTTTCAATTTATTCTGTTGCTGGTACGCGGTCATTGCGACCGGGATTATGACTGTCTTGACCGGACCTATACCACCCTGATGCATCGCCTGGAACGCAAATTCAACCTTCGGGCAGCTATTTATGTGGGCGAAGAAATCGCAAGAATTACCCGAAAACAGCAGGATCGCGAAGCGGAAGCGGATGTGTATCTGAATATTTACCGGTTCCACGACGCGCTCGGAAATGGCAGACAGGCAGCCATCAGCATCGAAAAAGCGCTGCACCTTTTCGAGCGAACAGGCAACCAAAGCCGGATTACACTTTGTAAATTCTGGAAGTTGTCAAGCAGCCTCAAACACCGCAAAATAGAAGATGTACTGCCCGCCATAGAAAACTTGCTGGACGAAGCCACCGCGCGCAGCGATTCGGAAATGATCATTCGGTTGCACAAGGAGTTGGTAAGTCTGACCCATACAGCAGGCCAATACGATCAAATGGCAAAACACCTCGATGCGCTGGAGGCTATAGCCAGGCCCGACCCGGTTACACCGGACGAAAAGTATTTCCGGATTACGATTTTGAGAGGCTGTGGAACTTTATACAGTGAAAAAAAAGCATTTGAAGCCGCCAAAGGGTTTTATGCCGATGCCCTGCGATTGAGCACGGACATTTCCGACCGGTGGCTTGAAATAAGATGCCTTCTTTCTTTGGCTGAAACAGACTGGGAACTCGGAAACCGTGTTTCTGCAAAGGCATATATCGAGAGGGCATATGTATCCGCGCAGGAGTTTAACCTGGACGATATGTTGGCCGCTTGTTTCCAGATAAAGGCCCGTTTTGCGGAGGAGGAGGGCCGCTACGCCGACGCGCTTGGTTTCACGAAAAAGATGTACGAGCACAGGGACAGCCTCGTGAGGCGGGACGCGGGCCATAATGCGCAAAACTATTTTCTCGAAGTGGAAAAGGAGGCGCTGGAGTCAGAGCGGGCTGAAAGGGAAGAGACCCTCCGATATCTGTTGATATTTGCTGTATGCGCCCTGGTTATTACCATTGTTCTCATCTGGGCATCCGTCAACCTTCGCAGGCAAAAAAAAGCACTGGCGGTCCAAAACACCTTGATACACGATCAGGCAGAGCGCCTGAAATCCCTCGATGTTGCCAAGTCCCGCTTTTTTGCCAATGTAAGCCACGAATTACGCACTCCGCTTACCCTCATGCTTGGCCCTGTGAATACCCTCCTGAAAGAAAACCGGCTGACGGACAAACAAGCCCGTTTGTTGCAGTTGGCCAGCCAGAGCGGAAAACAACTGAAACAGCTGGTTGCAGAAATACTCGACCTTAGAAAACTGGAAATGGGCAAAATGGAACTGGATGAAAAACCGACCGAACTGGCGCCCTTCTTCCGGAACTATTTCATGCAGTTCCAGTCCCTGGCGCAGCACAGGGGGATTGATTTTTCATTCAATATCGGCATGGATGCCCGTCTGGCGGCAATGATCGACCAGCCAAAATGCCGCCAGGTCCTGTACAACCTGCTTTCCAATGCCTTCAAATTCACGCCGGCAGGCGGTCGCATCGCAGCCGACATATCGGTAAACGACGGCATCTTCAGACTGACCGTTGCCGACACAGGTCCCGGTATTCATTCCGACGACCTGCCCCACGTGTTCGACCGCTTTTTCCAGACCAGTCGCCCCGACAAACCCGCCGAAGGCGGCACGGGGATCGGCCTCAACCTTTGCCAGGAGTATGCCCGGCTGCTTGGCGGAACCATTGAGGTGGAAAGCGCCCCCGACAAGGGTTCTACTTTCCGGGTGGCATTTCCCGTTATCGTGGTGGGTGCCCCATTGTACAGCGAAACACCAGTTTCGCACCCGCTGTACAGCGAAACACCAGTTTCGCACCCAGATAGCGAAACCGGTGTTTCGCGGCACAGCGGACCCGACGGTTCCAAACCGACCATCCTCGTCGTGGAAGACAACCCCGAATTACAGGAATACATCCGCTTGATTCTGTCGGAAAAATACGAGGTCATTACGGCTGAAAACGGCCAGGTAGCATTGGAACGATTGGCAGGAGCCGACCGTCTGCCGTCTCTTGTTCTTTCCGACCTCATGATGCCCGTCATGGACGGCTACCAGCTCCTCGAAAAACTGAAGTCCGACGATGCCACCCGGCACATCCCCGTCATCATGCTCACGGCGCGGGCAGACGTCCAGGACAAACTGAAAGCCCTGCGCATCGGAGTGGACGACTACCTCCTCAAACCCTTCGACGAGGAAGAACTGCTGGCCCGGATCGAAAACCTCCTGAAAAACCAGGCAGCCCGGCACGAAGCCGTCCCGGCCGAAACCGAACCGGGCGAGAGCACGCCCAACTTGTCCACCACCGACCGGGAGTGGCTGAAAACATTCGAGACCTACGTCAGGAAACATTATGCCGACGATACGCTCAATGTATCGGGGCTGGCTCACGAATTCGCCATGAGCGACTCCACCCTGTTGCGACAGTTGAAACGCCTGACGGGGCTTTCGCCCATCCAGTACCTCCAGGAGATGCGCCTGAGCGAGGCCCGCCGTCTGCTGGAAAATCGCGCCTGCGATTCCATCGCGCAGGTGGCATCGAAGGTGGGCTACGACGACGCCCGCTCTTTTTCCCGGAGTTTTAAACAGCGGTTCGGGAAGTTGCCTTCGGAGATGCTGGGGGAGTGAATTTGCCTTGCTTTTGGCCTTTTTTTGCCACTTCGATCATCATTTTGACGGAAAATGCTACAAGATTGACGGGAATGGTCACTTGGGTTGGGGGCATTTTTGCCCTGTCTTCTGTGGAGGTTTTTTCTGCAGGCGGCCTGAGGAAGCCGAAAATCTATCATAGAGTAGGCGTTTTACAAAAAAACTTTCAACCATGAAAAAATTATCTTTCGCGTTCATAATGGTATGGGCATTGATTCAAACAGCCATCGGGCAGTCTTCAGGTACGGTAAAAGACGCAGACGGCAATACCTACAACACAGTACGAATTGGCGATCAATTATGGATGGCAGAAAACCTTCATACCACCAAGGGCAGTGACGGTACACAGATAACTAAACTCAACCTGGGGACGACCAGCCATTCGCCCGGGATGTACTGGCACGGCAACGACCCAAATAGTGAGAACAGTAAGAAATACGGGCCAGTTTACAATTGGGCTACCATCTCTAAATGCAATGTTTGCCCTGATGGCTGGAAAATAGCGAGTCAGGATGAATGGAACCTGGTGCTTCGTAAATGGTACAATGACCCTAAGGCGGGTGGAGCAGGCGCACCTGGATTAACCTACGCCGGATATCAACTCCGGGAAGCAGGAAGTATTTGGCCGCATAATGGCAAAGCCACCAATTCAACCGGCTTTTCAGCACGCCCGGGTGGTTGGGTCTGGGATGGAAAGTACTATGCCTTGGGAAGTGGGACGGCCTGGTGGGCCGAAAGGAATCATCAACCGCTATTCGTAAAAATCTGGAATGGCGACGGGGGAATATGGTCAGGTTTAGCCTCCGCCAATGATATCATGTACGTCCGTTGTATGAAGAACTGCACCAGCACTGATTGTGATAGCCCCGACGATAAAAAGTATGTTGTAGAGATGCTGGGGCGCCAGGGTACCCTGGAGTTTCCGGCACCCATTGCTGCCAAGCCCACAACCGCTACTTTGAGTCTCCCGATCAATAACAAAGCAACAAAGTTCCTGATTACCGATGGCTCATGGGATAACGGTGTGTTGACAGCTAAAATCATGCAAGGAGACAATCCTTCGGCACCTGCTAAACTTCCTGGCACATCGTTCAATAAAATAAAACTGAAACCAACAACGGGTACGTATCAGCTGATCGGAGCAGTAAGTTACTCGACT
>JAKOXM010000088.1 GCA_029781095.1 Bacteroidota bacterium | reverse complement strand
TAGCGGCGCAGGGCTTTTGCCTTTGCCAGCGTGGTGGTGATGCGTTTGTGCTCGATCAGCGCGATCGCCATATTGGCCAGCATGGCGCGGCGGTGCGACGCGGTGCGTCCGAGGTTGTTGATTTTATCTCCGTGTCTCATCGTACGGGTACCTTTTGTTTAGGTGGCGGCACCGGGGCGGGCCTTTCGGCGCTCAACGGTTACCACACTTTGTTAAAAAATATTTCAAGGTTTCAGGGTTACAAGGTTTCAGGCTGGTTCTGACTATGAAACCTTGAAAACCTGAAACCTTGAAACCTCTTTTTTACTCTTCGTCCAGTTTGTACTTCGCGAGGTCCATGCCGAATGTCAGGCCTTTGTCCTGAAGCAGTTCCTCGATTTCCACCAGCGACTTTTTACCAAAGTTGCGGAATTTGAGGAGTTCGTGCGTATCGTACTTGACCAGTTCGGCCAGGGTATTGATCTTGGCGGCCTTAAGGCAGTTGTAAGCACGAACGCTGAGATCGAGGTCTTCGAGCGAGGTTTTCAGCAACTTACGCATGTGGAGGATGTGTTCGTCCACAACGTTTTCTTCGCGACTGGCCGGCGTGTCGAATGTAATGTTGTCGTCCGTGATCAGCATCAGGTGCTGGATCAGGATACGGCTTGCTTCGCGGATGGCCTCTTCCGGATGGATGGTACCGTCCGTTTTTACATCGATGGTCAGTTTCTCGTAGTCAGTACGCTGGCCGACGCGGGTGTTTTCCACTTTGTAGGCCACGTTCTTAATCGGTGTGTAAATTGCGTCAATCGGAATAACGCCGATCGCTGCGTCTTTCGGCGCACCGTCGTCGGCAGGCTGGTAGCCGCGGCCCTTCGTAATGGTCAGTTCCAATTCGAGGTTGACCGAGGGTTCCATGCGGCAAAGAAGCAGATCAGGGTTCATGACCTTGAATACGTTGTTGTACTCCTCGATCATGCCTGCGCGGAATTCTTCCTGACCGCTGATGGTCAGGTAAATTTTTTCCTGCACATTTTTTTCGTCCTGAACGACCGGTTTGAGACGTACTTGCTTCAAATTGAGCACGATATCCACCACGTCTTCTACCACCCCACGCATTGTAGCAAACTCGTGGTCGACACCGCCGATGCGCACAGCGCTGATGGCATAACCTTCGAGTGATGAAAGGAGGACGCGGCGAAGTGAATTGCCCACCGTTTGGCCAAAACCCGGCTCCAACGGTTTGAATTCAAAGGTGCCTTCAAAATCTGTTGCTTTCTGCAGCAGGATTTTGTCGGGCTTCTGGAAATTGAGTATACTCATATTGTGGAACGCTCCAAATTTGAAAAGGATGGGAAATCAAAGATTTTGAGGGCGGAAAGAAAGATCAGAAGATTGAAACGCTTAAACGCGAAAATGGTTGGCGTTCGATCCCGAACGCCAACCTTTTTCTTGTCATGGTATTACTTGGAATACAATTCTACGATCAACTGCTCGTTTATTCGCTCCGGAATCTGGTCGCGCTGCGGGTAGGTCAGAAACTTGCCCTGCATCGTATCGGGATTCCATTCGAGCCAGCCAAACTGACGCACGTTGTTTGTTTTGGCGCCAACATGGGTTGTTACAACTTCCAGGCCTTTCGATTTTCCCCGCACGGCAACTACGTCACCGGGTTTCAGCGAATAGGATGGAATATTTACCACCTCGCCGTTTACAGTGACGTGGCGGTGGCCAACCAACTGACGGGCACCGCGGCGGGTAGGAGCAATACCCAGGCGATAAACCGTGTTGTCGAGGCGTGCTTCGAGGAGCTGGAGCAAGATTTCACCGGTTACACCGTGACGACGCGTAGCGTTGTTGAATGTTTTGCGGAACTGACGCTCCAACACACCATAGGTATACTTCGCCTTTTGCTTTTCAGACAACTGCTGCGAGTAGTTTGAGCTTTGCTTCTTCTTACGCGAAAGGCCATGTTGTCCCGGCGGGTATTTACGACGCTCAAAATATTTGTCTACCCCGAAAATCGGGTCGCCAAACGCGCGGGCTTTTTTGGTAGTTGGTCCTGTATAACGAGCCATTTGTTAAATGTGCTAATGTGCTAATGTGGTCAATGTGCTAATATCAGGTCAATGAGGGTAATGTGCCAATGGGGTAATGTGATAATATTTTCGTGCTGTATTTAATTAGCACATTAACACATTAACCATATCAGCACATCAACAATTACACCCTGCGGCGTTTCGGAGGGCGGCAGCCGTTGTGCGGCATCGGCGTTACGTCGTTAATGACCATAACTTTGATACCCGACTGGTCAATCGCACGGATCGCCGCTTCACGACCGGAGCCCGGCCCTTTCACGAAGACTTCTGCAGAACGAATGCCCGCGTCAAATGCCGTTTTGGCAGCATCATTCGCCGCCACCTGAGCGGCATAAGGCGTATTTTTCTTCGAACCGCGGAAACCCGCTTTTCCGGCAGAGGCCCACGACACCACTTCACCCTGTTTGTTGGTGATTGAAATAATGATGTTGTTGAAACTGGCCTGGATGAAAACGATTCCTTCCGGGGTGATCTTTACTTTGCGCTTGACAGCTTTTTTTGCAGCTCCTTTTGCCATTTTATTTCAATGTGCTAATGTGCTAATTTTGAAAATGTGCCAATGAATTTGCAGGTAGCATGCTCTGCGCGAGGTATCGGCACACAGCATCTTCCGGCAACGGCACATTATTTCGTTGCTTTTTTCTTGTTGGCCACCGTTTTACGCTTGCCCTTGCGGGTACGGGCGTTGGTACGGGTACGTTGTCCGCGCAAGGGAAGTCCTTTACGGTGACGAAGTCCCCGGTAGCAGCCGATATCCATAAGACGCTTGATATTCAGCTGAACTTCCGAACGGAGCTGGCCTTCGGTCTTGTAATCGTCGGCAATTATCCGGGCGATAGATTTGATGTTATCGTCCGTCCAGTTTTCGACTTTGGTGTTTTCATCGATGCCTGCTTTCTCCAGAATGGCTTTCGACGTGGAAGCGCCAACGCCATAAATATAAGTCAGACCGATGATTCCCCTTTTGTTACGGGGCAAATCCACACCAGCAATACGTGCCATAATATATTGTTAATTTTTTGATGCAGTTGATTTGTTGCGCTGATTCTGATCTGCGTTTACCCGTTCGCCGTCTTTTATCCGGCCGACCAGTTCACGCATACCGGCAGTTGCTTAACCCTGACGTTGCTTGAACTTCGGGTTCTTCTTGTTGATTACGTACAGTTTGCCTTTACGGCGAACGATCTTGCAATCGACAGAACGTTTTTTAATGGACGGTCTGACTTTCATGACGGGTCGTATTGTTCGGTTTACAAAAATTCGTACTAAAACGTTGGTTATCAGGATTATTTGTAACGGTAAATGATCCGGCCGCGTGTCAGGTCATAAGGTGACATTTCAACGGAAACCTTATCACCTGGCAAAATTCGGATATAATTCATGCGCATTTTCCCGGAAATGGTAGCCAGAATGATGTGGCCATTCTCCAGGCGAACTTTAAAGTTGGCATTGGAGAGCGCTTCCGCAACTTCACCGTCTTGTTTGATAATATCTTCTTTTGCCATAAAAAGGCGCTTGTCAATTTCGGGGTGCAAAGGTCTAATTTTTTGGGGAAATTTCCCGCAAAGAATCATTATTTTTTATTGCTGCCAAAACGAACTCATGTGTCGACAGGATATCGGGCTTCCCTTTTCTGACTGCGACCGAGTGTTCATAGTGTGCGCTCGGCTTCCGGTCTTTGGTATGGATCGTCCAGCCGTCAGTATCCTGGTACACTTCTTTCACTCCCATATTGATCATCGGCTCGATGGCCAATACCAATCCTTCCATCATCAGAGGTCCTTTGCCCCGCTTGCCGTAGTTGGGCACTTCAGGGTCTTCGTGCAAAGAGCGTCCGATCCCGTGACCCACCAAATCACGCACAACACCGTATTTATGTTGCCGTTCGCAGTAATCCTGGATCGCGAAAGAAATATCTCCGATCCTTTTCCCGTGCACAGCCTGTTCAATTCCTTTATAAAGCGATGCGTACGTTACCCGGAGCAATTCCATGGCAGGTTCGTCCACGTCGGAAAATGCGAACGTGAAAGCGGCATCTCCGTAGTAACCTTCCAGTTCAACCCCGCAATCAACGGAAACAACATCGGTTTCTTTGAACTCTCTTTGCCCCGGAATACCGTGGACGACGATGTCGTTGTAAGAAACGCAGAGTGTTGCCGGAAAACCGTGGTAACCTTTGAATGCGGGCTTACCATTGTGATCCCGGATGAATGTTTCAGCAGCCTTGTCAATTTCATACCCGGTAATACCCGGTTTGAGCAGACTCCCGACGTAACCCAACGTTTGAGAAACAAGCAAATTAGCCTGCCGCATCAGTTCGATTTCGTCGTTTGTTTTATAGAAGACTCGTTTGCCTTCCTGACCGCTCGCAAAAAGTCCCATGATCTTATTGGGGTTGACCTAGTTGAACGCCTGTGGCAGCGCGCCCCTGTATCCGCCCGGATTTAATGAGACCATCGTATTTCTGCGTCAGCAGATAACTTTCAATAACCTGTAGCGTATCGAGCGCCACACCAACCATGATGAGGAGCGTCGTTCCGCCAAAGAAAAGCGCGAATTGCTGGTTGACACCGAAGGTGGCTGCGATCGAAGGAAGAATACCGATAAAACCAAGGAATACGGCTCCGGGGAGCGTAATGCGAGTCATAACGTTATCGATGTATTCGGTCGTGGCTTCGCCGGGTTTCACCCCGGGAATAAAGGCATTGCTGCGCTTCAGGTATTCGGCGTAATTGGTCGGGTTGATCATCAACGCTGTGTAGACGTATGTAAAAACGACGATCAGAACAAAAAACGCAATGTTATAACCAAACGAGTAAATGTCGCTGAACATGTGCACCCGTCCCGTATTTACCTGTGTGCCCGCAACGTATTGTATGAGTGTCGCAGGCAGGAACATAAGCGCCTGTGCGAAGATGATGGGCATTACACCGGCAGAGTTCACTTTCAGTGGAAGGTAATCCCGTGCGCCGGCTGTCGGCAAGGAAGATCCCGAGCGCCCCACCATTCGTTTGGCAAACTGAATCGGAATCCTTCGTACGCCCTGGATGACCAGGATTGTAGCCAGTACGATGATGAAGAACATGGCCAGTTCGATAAAGAACAACAGTATTTTGTTGTCGCCGAACAATTTCTGGAATTCAAACACAAATGCCTGGGGCAGACGCGCGATAATACCGGCCTGAATAATCAGCGATACGCCGTTGCCGATACCTTTATCCGTGATACGTTCACCGAGCCACATACAGAAAATGGTGCCGGCAGTGAGTATGATAATATTGGTGATCCAGAAAAGTCCGTCCGGTATCTCGGGCGAAACGGCGCCCGGTATGCTGCGGATCAATTGCAGGTAACCTCCGCCTTGAACGAGGGTAATGGCGACCGTAAGAATACGGGTAATTTGATTCAGACGTTTGCGGCCACTTTCGCCTTCTTTCGTCTGGAGGCGCTGGAAATAGGGAACGGCAAAGCCCAACAACTGAACGATGATGGATGCCGTGATGTACGGCATTACGCCGAGGGCAAAAATAGCGGCATTGTCGAATGCACCTCCGGTGAATACGTTGATCAGTCCCAAAAGATCATTGGGGCTGCGGTTGCTGGCGCTTTTTTCGAGGGCAGCAGGAACAACTCCGGGGAGTACCACAAACGTGCCGATGCGATAAATCAATAACAACCCGAGGGTGAACAATATGCGCTGGCGGAGTTCCTTGATACTCCAGATATTCTTGATAACCGTAAACAGTTTCATTTACGAAGTAAGATTTAAACGAGTTCTACGCTTCCGCCTGCAGCTTCAACTGCAGCCTTGGCGGAGGCCGAAATAGCATGCACCTTGAGAGATACTTTGGATGTCAACTTGCCGTTGCCCAATACCTTGATCCTGTCGGAAGCCTTTGCGACACCAGCTGCTACGAGGGCTTCCAAATCCATCGTGCTGTTGCCGGTTTTCTGTACCAGGCTTTCCAGATTTCCCAGATTCAGCGGGACGTACTCAACGCGATTGATATTTTGGAAACCGCGTTTGGGCAGTCGGCGCTGCATAGGCGTCTGACCACCTTCAAAGTGGCGTTTTTCCTTGGAGCCGCTGCGAGCCTTGTCACCTTTGTGACCACGCGTGGAAGTGCCGCCACGACCCGAGCCGGTGCCGCGACCAATGCGCTTGCGTGATTTTACAGAACCATTTGCCGGGCGAAGATTTGAAAGTTCCATTGCCGTATTTATTCGATATGAAAACCTGTAAAGGACTGGTCCTCACAGGTTCTTAGTTGAATTTCAATTATTTATACATTATCCTGTATCAGGCATTTACTACCTGAACGAGGTGATTGACCACGCGCAACATACCATGTATCTGGGGTGTTGCTTCATGCTCTACCGTTTGGTTTACCTTGCGAAAGCCTAAAGCCTTCAGGGTCTCTTTTTGCCGCTTCGTTTTATCGATGGGGCTTTTTACAAGTGTAATTTTTACTTTGCTCATTGCTTGTGCTTGGTTATATCGGTTACCGGTTACCGGTTATTGGTCCATGCAGTATCCGATACTGACAACCTATAACAGGAAACCAATAACTACATTAGCCATTGAAGAGTTTTTCCAGCGAAATACCGCGCTGGCGCGCTACTTCGATCGGGCTGCGCAGACTCGCAAGTGCCGCAAGGGTTGCCTTCACCACGTTGTGCGGGTTGGACGATCCTTGTGATTTTGCCAGCACGTCGTGTACGCCGGCCATCTCAAGTACGGCGCGCATGGCGCCACCTGCGATAACACCTGTACCGGGAGCGGCAGGTTTGATGAGTACGCGTCCTGCATCGTATTTTCCATGCGCTTCATGCGGAATGGTACCATGCAAAATGGGCACTTTGATCAGGTTTTTTTCAGCGTCTTTCACCGCCTTGGCGATGGCTTCCGAAACTTCGCGGGCTTTACCAAGGCCCTGGCCAACCTGACCTTTGCCATCTCCCACTACCACCACAGCAGCGAAACTGAAGGTGCGACCACCTTTGGTAACTTTTGCAACGCGGTTGAGCGATACGAGTTTTTCTTTGAGACCCGATTCATCCGAATTGCGGTTATCTCTATCTCTTTCTTGCTTAGCCATTTTGTATTGGATGTGCTAATATGAGAATATTCAAATTCAGGTTAAAAATTCAGTCCGCCTTCGCGGGCGGCATCGGCGAGCGCTTTAACGCGGCCGTGGTAAAGATATCCGCCGCGGTCGAAAACAATCGTTTCAATACCGGCGGCTTTGGCTTTTTCGGCGATGGCTTTGCCAACCGCTGCAGCCTGCTCGATCTTGGTGCCGTTACTGACGCCTCGTGAGTCTGCAGCAGCAAGCGTATGCCCTTTGGTATCGTCGACAAGCTGGCAATAAATCTCCAGATTCGACCTGTATACACTCAAACGCGGACGTTCTGCCGTACCGTTTACTTTTTTGCGTATGCGCATGTGAATGCGCCGGCGGCTTTGATCTTTTGTACGCTTCATTGTTGTCTATCAATTTAGGCAACCCGATTTCCGACCGGGTATGCATTGATGTAATATATAAGAATCGATATTGATCGCCGGCAGTATGGAGCCAAACGACCAGTACCAGGTTTGAATTTATTTCTTGGAGCCGGCAGTTTTACCCGCTTTACGGCGTACCTGTTCTCCTTTGAACATGATACCTTTCCCTTTGTAAGGCTCCGGTTTGCGAAATGACCGGATCTTGGCGCATACCTGTCCGAGCAGTTCCTTGTCGATCCCTTCCAGGCGTACGAGCGGTGGAGAACCTTTCTCCATAGCCGTCGTCAGTTTGAGTTCGGAGGGAATATGAAACATCACGGGGTGCGAATAGCCGATCGTGAGCGTCAGCAGATTTCCCTGACTTTCAACACGATAACCTACACCTACGACTTCCATCTCCTTTACATAGCCCTGGCTTACGCCAACGACCATATTGTTGATCAAAGCCCTGTACAGACCGTGCAGGGATTTATGGCGCTTCTGCTCGGTCGGGCGCTCCACAGTGAGTGTACCGTCTTCAATCTTAACCTTGATATCGGGGTCAATTTTCTGGGCCAACGAACCTTTCGGGCCTTTCACCGTAACCGTGTTATCGGAGGCGACTGAAATCTCCACTTTGTCGGGGAGGCTGATCGGCAATTTTCCAATGCGTGACATATCGCAAACAGATTCTTAAGTTCTAAGTTGTTGGTTCTTAGTTGTTTAGGAGATATAGCAGAGCAATTCGCCTCCAACGTTCATTTCACGCGCCTTTTTATCGGTCATCACTCCCCTGGAGGTAGAGACGATCATGGTACCCAGGCCGTTGAAAATACGGGGAATACTCGTTGATCCGGAGAACCTGCGAAGGCCCGGGCGACTAACGCGCACGAGTTCACGGATAACCGGTTGTTTGGTCGCCGGATCGTACTTCAGAGCGATCTTGATGAGGCCCTGTTTATTATCGGCATTTTTATCCTCGAATGCATATTTGAGAATATAACCCTGATCGTACAGAATTTCCGTGATCGCTTTTTTAAGTTTTGATGACGGAATTTCTACGATGCGATGGCCTGCCATCTGCGCGTTGCGGATGCGGGTCAAATAGTCTGCTATCGGGTCAGTAACGTGCATTTTATCAAATAGTTGATAGTTGTTGGTTGTTGGTTGCCGGTTTTCCGATTCTTCACCTGCGTGGGATGAAACGGTTGTCGAGCAACGAGAGCGTTACCAGGATGCTTTGGTAATTCCCGGAATTTTGCCGTACAGCGCCATTTCACGGAACTTGACACGGCAAATCCCGAATTTGCGCATGTAGCCTTTGGGGCGTCCTGTGAGCAGGCAGCGGTTGTGAAGCCGGATCGGATTTGAATTGCGCGGGAGTTTATCCAGCTCATCATAATTCCCCGTTTCTTTCAGCCGCTTGCGCAGTTCGGCGTACTTGGCGACCAAACGCTGGCGTTTTTTCTCACGGGCTATGACTGATTTCTTTGCCATTTTTCTCTTATATCAGATTGAGAATGAGAATCTTTTATTGCTTTTTCACGAACGGCATCCCGATCTCTTTCAACAAGGCGAAAGCTTCGGCATCCGTTTGAGCGGTCGTGACGAACGTTATATCCATACCCATGATCTTGGACACCTTGTCGATGTCTATTTCCGGGAAAATGATTTGTTCCGTCACACCGATGGTATAGTTTCCACGGCCGTCGAACGATTTGTCGTTTACGCCGCGGAAGTCGCGGACGCGCGGCAGTGCGATCGAAATCAGGCGGTCAAGGAATTCGTACATCCGTTCGCCGCGTAAAGTTACGCGGACGCCGATGGGCATTCCCTCGCGGAGTTTAAAGTTTGACACGGAAATGCGCGCTTTGGTCGATACCGCCTTTTGCCCGGTAATGGTCGTAAGTTCGGTTGATGCATTTTCAACCATCTTTTTGTCGCCGGTTGCGTCACCGACACCCTGGTTGATGCAAATTTTCGACAGGCGCGGCACCTGCATGACGGAAGAGTAGTTGAACTGCTCCATGAGCGAGGGCACTACTTCATTTTGATATTTTGTCTTAAGACGCGGTACGTATTTCATCACTTAATGATGTTTCCCGATTTTTTTGAATAGCGAACACTTTTGCCGTTTTCGTTGCGGCGTCCGACGCGCGTTGCTTCACCGCTTTTCGGATCGGCAATGGCCAGATTGGATACGTGGATGGTTGCCTCCATTTCCTGGATACCGCCTTCCTCGTTCTGCGTAGCCTTCACGTGTTTTTTCACGATATTGACGCCTTCCACGATCGCGCGGTTTTTGTCCGGAAACAACTGGAGTACTTCTCCCGTCTTTCCTTTGTCGTCGCCGGCAAGCACTACTACCTTGTCACCCCTGCGGATGTGAAGTTTCGGTGCGAAGCGTTTTACTTTATTTTTTGCAGCCATTTTGAAAAATGCGCTTTATTCAGATTTCAATAAAATTAAAGAACCTCAGGAGCCAAAGAAACAATACGCATGTAATCTTTATCGCGAAGTTCGCGGGCAACAGGTCCGAAAATACGTGTACCCCTCGGTTCATCTGCGGCGTTGAGCAGCACCACTGCATTGTCGTCGAAACGGATGTAAGACCCGTCACGGCGGCGAATTTCTTTACGGGTGCGTACAATGACCGCTTTCGAAACCGTGCCTTTTTTAATACCACCAGGCGTAGCATCTTTCACCGTCACTACGATGGTATCGCCGACGCCTGCATAACGCTGGCGGGTATGGCCCAGTACGCGGATACAGAGTACCTCTTTCGCGCCGGAATTATCGGCCACATTCAAACGAGACTCTTGCTGAATCATGACTTTATATTAGTTGTCGGTTATTAGTTATCGGTTACCGGCTATTGAAGCGGATGTTGTACGCGACCAATAACCATTAACAAATAGCCAAATATTACTTTGCTCTTTCAATGATTTCAACCAGCCGCCAGCGCTTGTTTTTGCTGAGTGGGCGGGTTTCCATAATACGCACGACATCGCCGATATTGCAAGTGTTTTCTTCATCATGCGCGAAGAATTTCTTGGAACGCTTTACGAATTTTCCGTAGAGCGGGTGCATCAGGCGACGCTCCACTTTAACAGCAATGGTTTTGTCCATTTTATTGGAGACGACCATGCCTGTTTTTTGCTTGCGAAGATTTCTTTCTACTGCTTCCATCTATTTTAGATGTAATTTATTTGAATTCGTTGAATCTGTTGAACTTGCAAGGCACGAAACCGAACCCTTCCATTCAACGCATTCATTCTTTTTAATTCTGGCGACGGCGACGTGAGCGCAGTTTGGACCGCATTTCAATTTCTTCGGGCGACATCGCAGCCAATTCGCGTTTGCGGCCTTCCGTCAGAATACGGGCAATATTGCGGCGCAGTTCGCGGAGTTCCATCGGATTGCCGAGGCCTTTTACCGCATGGTCGAATTTCATCTGCTGATATTCGTGCTCCATGCTCGCCAGTTGGGCTTGCAGATCGGCGTCGGTCATGTTAGCAACGTCCAAATTCTCCTTTGCCATTGTTTTTTTTATCGTTTAAAAAGGTTGTCAGCATTAATGAAATGTTGCCAGCCTGTTGATGATTTAACCTTCGAAGTCGTAACGGGTTACGGCTTTGCAAATAATCGGAAGTTTTTGTGCCGCGAGACGGAGTGATTCGTAAGCAAGTTCTTCGCTTACGCCTTCTATCTCGAACAGGATCCGTCCGGGCTGCACCTCACATACATAGTGATCCACAGCGCCTTTACCTTTACCCATACGTACTTCGGCCGGTTTGGAGGTCATGGGCTTGTCGGGGAAAATGCGAATCCACACTTTTCCTTCGCGTTTCATATGACGGGTCAGTGCAATACGCGCAGATTCGATCTGACGGCTGGTAATCCGGCTGAATTCCAGACTTTTCAGCCCGAAAGAGCCGAATGAAATGGAACTACCTTTATGAGCCAGCCCGCGATTGCGGCCCTTATGCTGTTTGCGATATTTTTGACGTTTGGGCTGTAACATCGTTTGTACAATTTAAAAGCCTGTCAATCAGTATTTTGTATTTTAAATCAACTCCTTTTTCCAAAAGGGGCTGCAAAGGTACGACGGGGAGGAAAATTTTTCAAAGGTTAAATTCAAACCCGCCGTTAAATATTCAATTGTTTTACCGGCGTCCGCCGCCGCCGCCGCCGCGGTTTCCACCGCCGCCGCCGCGATTGCCGCCGCCACCGCCGCCGCGGTTTCCACCACCGCCGCGATTGCCGCCTTCGCGACGATCACCGCCGCCGCCGCCTTCACGACGGTCGCGACGATCACCACCACCTTCGCGACGTTCTCCGCGTCCGCCTTCGCGACGCTGCTCACCGCCACCGCCTTCGCGACGGTCGCGACGATCACCGCCGGTACCTTCTGCCGCAGCAAAGGGTGTCAATTCGCGTTTCTGGAGCACTTCGCCTTTGAACAACCATACCTTGATGCCAATTTTGCCATATACGGTCTGGGCTTCTACCCAGGCATAGTCAATATCGGCACGGAATGTATGGAGGGGCGTGCGTCCTTCTTTATATTCTTCCGTACGGGCAATCTCGGCGCCGCCGAGACGTCCGCTCACACGGATCTTGATACCTTCAGCACCGGCCCGCATGGAGCCCTGGATAGCGCCTTTGACAGCACGGCGGAAGTTGATACGAGCCTCAATTTGTTTGGCGACCTGTTCGCCGACGATATTGGCGTCGAGTTCGGGCTTGCGGATTTCGAAGATATTGATTTGTACTTCTTTGTCCGTCAAAACCTTGAGTTCTTCCTTGATAAGATCCACCTCTTTACCGCCTTTGCCGATGATAATACCGGGACGGCTGGTGTGGATGGTAACCGTAACGCGCCGCATGGTACGCTCGATCACAATTCGGCTGATGCCGTTTTGCACCGGCTTGTTACGGTCACGCGGGTCGGCCGTTGCCGTTTTCGGGCGACGGGCGCGGAGGTAGTTGCGAATTTTTTCGTCCTCCACCACTTTAAGACCATAGTCTTTGTCAGCATACCAGTTGGAGTCCCAACCCCGTATGATGCCTAAGCGATTGCCGATCGGATTTGCTTTTTGACCCATTATATTGTGCGAATGAGTGATTGAGTAAATGAGTGGTTAAAGGGATTATTCAGCACCTTCGCTATCGAGCGCAACACCGTTGGCGACGACGAGGGTTACGTGGTTGCGGCGTTTGCGAACGCGATATGCACGACCTTGCGGAGCCGGTAAGAAGCGGTAAATGATGCTACCCGGATCAACAAAGGCGGTTTTGATATAGAGTTCGTAATCGTCCGCTGCGCCTACCTGTTCAGATTTCTGTTCCCAGTTATTCACCGCAGACAGCACGAGCTTTTCAAGCCACACTGCCGCTTCCTTGTTGGTGAATTTCAAAATGCTTAATGCATCCACCACTTTGCGACCCCGAATGTTGTCCACTACCAGGCGCATTTTGCGCGGCGACATCGGACAGTTTCTCAGTTTAGCTACTGCTTCCATTGTTATTAATAGTTGATGCTGGTTGACGGATGCGGGATGCTGGCCGGATGAATTATGAAGGACATCTGGTATCCAGTATCAAGTATCCAGTATCAAATTTATTTTTTATTACCGGCGTGACCACGGAAGTTACGAGTCGGAGAAAATTCCCCGAGTTTGTGACCTACCATATTTTCAGTTACAAAGACAGGCACAAACGTTTTGCCGTTGTGTACAGCGATGGTTTCTCCGACCATGTCGGGAATGATCATCGAGGAACGGCTCCAGGTTTTAATGACCTGTTTGCGGTTACTTTGTTTTGCTTTTTGCACCTTTTCCAGCAACGAGTGATGGATGTAAGGGCCTTTTTTTAGTGAACGCGGCATCTCTTGATTGATGAGTGACTGAGTGCTGAGTTATTAGTGCGTTTATTTATCCAGGCACTTTATCAGCCTTTTTTACGGCCGATAATGAGTGCGTTAGATGCTTTGGTTTTGCTGCGGGTCTTGGCGCCTTTGGACTTGAAGCCTTTGCGGCTCCGCGGGTGTCCGCCCGATGCACGACCTTCACCGCCACCCATGGGGTGATCGACAGGGTTCATGACGACAGGACGGGTACGGGGCCTCCAGCCTTTCCAGCGCATACGGCCTGCTTTGCCCATGATCTCCAGGCTGTGATCCGGATTGCTGACAATCCCGATGGTAGCGCGGCAGGTAAGCAGAATGCGGCGGGTTTCGCCCGAGGGCATTTTCAATACCGCGTAGCGATCTTCACGGCCCATCATCTGGGCGCTGTTGCCGGCGCTGCGCACCAGAACGCCACCCTGACCCGGGTGCAGTTCGATATTGTGCACCATGGCGCCCAATGGAACTTCGGAGAGGTACAGGCAGTTGCCGTTTTCAGGGGCTACGCCGCGACCGGATACTATTTGTTGTCCCACCTCGATTCCTTTCGGAGCGATGATGTAATTCTTTTCACCATCCGCGTACTGCACCAGTGCGATGTAGGCGCTGCGATTCGGGTCGTATTGTACGGATTGCACCGTAGCGGCTCCCGTTTTATCGCGTTTGAAGTCGATGATGCGGTAGCGACGCTTATGACCGCCGCCGCGATTACGCATGGTGCGACGTCCGTCGCCATTGCGTCCGCCGGTGCTGCCGAAGGAAACGAGCAATGATTTTTCCGGAGTAGCGCCTTTCGTGAGTTCGTCACGAGAAACGGCGACTCTGTAGCGTTGTCCCGGAGTGATCGGATTGAATTTCTTAAGTGCCATATCTACTCAGTTGCGAGTACTGTGATGTGGTTGAATATCAGTTTATTCTTCGCTGCCAAAAAGGTCGATGGTTTCACCCGGCGAAAGCGTCACATACGCCTTTTTATAAGACGATTTGGTACCCCGGATGACAGCCGTTTTCGTATTGCGCGATTTTGGCTTGCCCGGCATCACTGCCGTATTAACGCTGTCGACGGAAACGTTGAACATTTTTTCAACTGCGTTGCGGATTTCGATTTTGTTCACCTCTTTATTCACCACAAACGCATAGGTATTGCGCTTGTCGGCAAGTTTGGTTGCCTTTTCGGTGATGACCGGCTTGATCAAAATTTGCTTAGCCATTACTTTTTAAGTTTGGAGTTGGAGTTTGGCGTTTGGAGTAAAAAACTCCAGTGTCCAAGCCTCAAACCGTTTATGCGCAGGATTCTTGAATTTTTGCAATTGCGCTTTCGGCAATCACCAATGCGCCTGCATTCATTATTTGGTACGTGTTCAGTTCCTGGGCAGGCGCGATACCGGCCTTCGGAATGTTGCGACACGAGAGGTAAAGGGTTTTATCGTAGCTGCCGAGCACCGTAAGGGGTTTCTTGTCCGCAACTTTCAATGCGGCCAGAATTTCCTTGAACTGCTGGGTTTTGGGCGTTTCGAAGGAAAAATCTTCGACCACCACGATTCCACCTGATTTTGCCTTGGCAGAGAGCGCGCTGCGGCGAGCGAGGCGGCGTACCTTGGCATTCACTTCGATAACGTATTTGCGCGGACGCGGACCGAATACACGGCCGCCACCCCGATACAGCGGGTTGTTGATGTCGCCTTTACGCGAACCGCCGGTGCCTTTCTGCTTGTGCAGTTTGCGGGTGGAGCCGCTCATTTCACTGCGCTCCTTCGATTTGTGAGTACCCTGGCGTTGTGCAGCGAGATAGCGCTTCACATCGAGCCATACGCTGTGCTCGTGCGGTTCGATGCCGAACACGTCTTCAGGCAGTTCTACCGTTCTGCCGGTTGCTTCGCCTTTGATGTTATAGACCGAAATTTTCATTTCCGAAGAAATTATTGGTCAAAAAATTATTTTTCAATTGTTACATAAGCGCCCTTGTGACCAGGAATTGCTCCTTTGATAAGGAGGATATTCTGCTCGGGGAACACTTTGAGAATTTGAAGACGGCGCACTTTTACCTGCGCGTTGCCCATGTGACCTGCCATGCGCATGCCTTTCATTACTTTTGCTGCAAACGATGAGTTACCGAGCGAGCCGGGGGCGCGCAAGCGGTTGTGCTGACCGTGTGTTTGCTGCATTACACCGCCGAAACCGTGGCGTTTCACAACGCCCTGGAATCCTTTACCTTTTGAAGTGCCGGTAACGACCACTTTATCACCTTCCGCGAACACATCGGCTACGGTAACTTCCTCGCCGAGGCTTTTGGGCAGATTCATGTCGCGAAATTCCTGCACCTTGTGAAGAGGCTCGTCAAGGCCGGCCTTTTTAAAGTGGCCCATGAGCGCTTTAGGTGTATTTTTCGTTTTGCGGTCACCATAAGCCAACTGAACGGCCGAATAGCCGTCGTTTTCCTGGGTGAGCACTTGCGTTACTACGCAGGGGCCTGCTTCGATGATCGTAACCGCGACGTTTTTGCCGAGGCTGTCATAGATGCTGGTCATCCCGATTTTTTTGCCAATCAGACCGTTCACTGTGTCGTAATTTTTATAAGGTTGAACGATTGAGTTGAATTATTTTTTTTCACAATTGAGTTTCCAAACAGCCGCAAATGCAAGAAGCGATCTTCCGTGAACCGGAACCGCTTTCGACTGCATCAGTTATCCGAAAAATCGGGACACTTTGATTGCTGCCGGAAACCGCAGACTTGATTCCTAAGAGTACGATCAGGTTAACTTGACCTGGATGTCAACACCGCTCGGGAGTTCCAACTTGGAGAGAGCGTCCACCGTCTTCTGTGTCGGTGTGTAGATTTCAATCAAGCGCTTGTGGGTGCGCAACTGGAACTGCTCTCGAGCTTTCTTATTCACGTGCGGCGAACGCAGCACGGTGAAAATTTCTTTCTCGGTAGGCAGCGGAATCGGGCCAGTTACAACAGCTCCACTCGCACGTACAGTCTTTACGATCTTCTCAGTGGACTTATCCACGAGGTTGTAGTCGTAAGACCGGAGTTTGATGCGAATTTTTTGATTCATTACCCTGAAAGGAATTTAAATTTCAATTTCCATCTTTCGAAACCAGGAAAACAAAACATGATTTTGTCCTGTTTTTCAAAAGCGAGCGCAAAGGTAAGAACACAGCATCGGAAAAACCAAGCAGGGTTTGAAATTTTCTGAAAAAAGTTTTGGAGACCATAAAACGGGCAAGGCGGAATGATCCGGCCGCAACAAATCCCCGGCAGGAAAGAGACTTTATTTGGTCTTTCTATCACTACTTTTGCCGCCTTTGAATTATGAAATCCACCGCCTTCATTATCGCCCTGCTTTTTTACCTGCCCGGCGCATCTGCCCAGGTAACCATTGTAAAAGGCGCTCCCAACCAGGTTTTTGACCTGGGTTGCGCCCAATGCACCCTCTCCGTCGACGAAATCTCCCTGTGGAAAGGCATTCGCGTTTTGCCGTATCACAAAACCAAATCGGGACTGACCAACCTGCTGCACTGGAAATACTTCGATTCGATCATGAAAAAGGAGGTCGTCACCGCCCATGAACTTCCGTGGGAAAAATGTACGCAACTGTTCGACCTGCTTGAGGGTACCGATACGGTGTCTCTTCAAGTCAACCTCATCTGGACGGACAGTACCGAGCAAATGCAGCGTATCTACCTGCTCCTCGGCGGACTGCAGAAAAACGACCTGACCCGGATGCCGCTGGAAAGCACATTCGACGCCGATGCAACTGCCCTCCGGCATTTTGCAGCGATTGCCCAGATAAAACAACCGGATGGAAAAACGGAAACGTATGAAACCGTTTCGGGCGAGCTGGCAATCACGCGCTTCGACCCCAAAACAGGCGCCCTGAGCGGATCATTCGAGTTCGCGGGCAACTGTATCGGATGGTTGAAACGCGGAACGTTTCAAAACGGGGTGTTCGAACGCGAGTGAACCGCGATTTTCCCGCCGCCTAGTTAAAGAGGTATCCCAGCAGGAGTCCTCCCAGCACAGCAGCCGTACACAAAAGCCACAGCCGTTCAAAAATGCCGGCGCGGCGCGTGACAGCAGCGCTGCTGTTGACTGTTGACTTTTTCTTGCTTTGGAATGAATAGCCCTGACTGGCTATAAGCACTCGAATCAGCGAAAAACGAATCGATATTTCATTGGCAAGGGCAGGATTGCGGGCAAGCTGCCTTTCAAAAATCAATTGTTCTTCGGGACTGAGGCTACCGTACAGGTACGGTTCGATTAACTTGAAATAATTCATGTAAGTCGGCGGAATAAATCGGTGATTGGAAAAGATTACAGAGAAATAATGTTCATAACCGGAACAGCGTCCGGGCCCGGAATGCGGGCAGGCAGATGAAGTATGCCATTATAAACTCCGAACGAACAAATATATTGTTAATCTCCGGAACGGAATGATAAAAAATACTCAGCGGGCAAAATTAACCGCTGAATGCCGCATAATACCTCGCTCCGAGCGTCACGCCTTCCTGTCCGATGCTTTCGAGACCCCAACGCCCGCGTTCCGTGAATACAGGTCTTTCCTGCGTTCCGTTGTGCAGTGACTCGTATTGCTCGTAATCGATCGCACGGCGGTTTTGCAGTTTTTTAAATACGCCGAATTCTTTCGCCACCGTTTTCCATTCTTTCCGCACAACCGCCTCAAAAACCTTTGCCTTGGAGCCGCTGCCGTATGCAATAAAGCCAATGCGCTTGCCTGCGAGGTTGCTGTTTTCGTTATAGTCGCACTCCAGTTCGCTCATCAGGGCCAGGAAAAGGGATGCTGTGTACAAATTGCCGGTGTCCTGGCTGGCTCGCTGTGCTTTTTCCAGTTTTTCGGAAACAAACCGCCGGTACAATTCCGAATCGCTGACCGCTTTGAAAAAGGATGCCATCGCCTTTTCAAAGCCCTTTTTATCTGCAAATTGCTCCTGTTGCGGCTCGTCAAATCCGTATTTTGAAACATCGGCCTCCCAAAGCCCTTTCTCCTTGCGCTCCCAAACGAAGCGTTCCACATACATGCGTTTGGCATGAAAAGCGTAGGGCAGGTGGAAAATCATGCGCGCCCAACGGTCTGAAAGCGCTTTGAACCGGTCATTGCTGAACACCCCGGCTTCAACTGCCCGGCGGCGGAAATCATCGAGCGCTTCCACCATTCGATTCTGGTAACACAGGTTGGAAAACTGTCCGTCGAAAACGGGTGTCTCGCTGAATTTTTCACGGCGCGGCTTGTAAAAATCGTGTACGCTTTCCATCGCGACCCCGAAAATACGGCGTACGGCCAGCAGGCGCGGATTCCGTTTGACGAGCATGGCAACGGCGCCGGCTCCCTGGGTGTACTCGCCCGTGGAACCAAGTTCGTATTTGGCAATATCACTGGCAACTACAATTCCGATGCGGTCGCGGCCGGCGCCAACCCAGTCGAGGGTATTTTGAAGTGCGTCGGCAGCCCCGATACAGGCGAAAGTCATATCCAGAACGTCGCAATGACGGAAACACCCCGAGCCGAAACGTTTTGAAAAACGCTGGGAAAGCATTTCGACAGCATAAGTCCCGGTAGGCTTGGCCATATCGAGCGCGCTTTCCGTACCTAGATATATACGTCCGATTTGCCTGGGATCAAGGTGGTTGCGTTCGATGAGTTCTGCAATGGCCTCTGCAGCCATCGTAGCCGCATCTTCATGGGTATCACAGACAGCCATTTTCAGCAGGCCGAGGCCCTGCGATAGTTTTTCATAGGGAATATCCCGCTTTGCTGCCAGCGTCCGGATATCCAGATACAGTTTCGGGGCGTAGAAAGCCATGTCGTCAATGCCGATGGGTGTCATGTCGATTGTTTGTTATTGAAAATGGTTGCTCAGATTGTTGGAAGTCCGTTGCGTTCGTCTGACGGGTCGAAAAGATGCCTGTTTGGCCCGGCAGATGAACGCAAAACCTTCTCGAAGTCTCTCCCGGCAGGATTATACCAAAATAACCCGTTTACCCGCCGAGTGCCGTGCCTCAGTGGATATGTACAAACGGATGATGCGGTTAGGGAAAGAGATTGTCGCTATGTGGTGTTAGCAGCGAGCAGAAGAACAACGCGCAAAGGTAAATGTTTTTTCGAACTGCGACATTTCCGGCTCCGGCAGTTTGATCCGGGGATGCACATTGCCCGCCAAAGATGGTGTCGGACGACGTGCCTGCCTTTCAGCGGACGCGCGTTGGAACAATGTAGTTACATAAATAACTGATTTTAAGCACTTTAAAACTACAAACAAAAAATTTACTAAAAAAATAAATACAATAATTTGTTTTTAAAAACAACTTGTTTATTTTTGTACCGTCTTTAAAACAAAAACAGTAACAATCATTAAACGAGTTGGTTATGAAACTCGAAGTATTCGAAAGCAAACAAGGCACCAAAGTTGTCACCGCCTCCAACCTCCATGCCGTTCTGAAACTGCCTGTTCGCCAGTACGGATCGATGACGCGCCGCTGGATGCGCGACCTGTACGAATTCGGCGACGGTATTCGCCGTCCGCAAGCGTATCGCGACTATGCAAAACGCGCCCGGCCCGGCGAGCCCATCGAGGATTTTTACCTGACACTTGAACTGGCCAAACTCATAGCACTTCGCACCAACAGCAAGGACAAACTGAAACTTGTTCGTCTGCTCGAAACGGTTGCCCATAACGGTCAGATGAGTTTATTTCAACAGGCCGCCTGACATGCTTACTCAAACAATACACCTATAACTATTTGCACATGAAGAAACTGAACGTCTACCTCACTTTCCCGGGGACCTGCGAAGAAGCCTTGAATTTTTACAAAGCATGCCTGGGCGGCGAGATTGTATCCATGCAAAGGTTTGGCGAAACGCCCGCGCCGTCCTCTGATGATGACAAGCAGAAGATTATGCATGCTGTGTTCCAATCCGAGGGCGTCCTTATTATGGCCTCCGACGGGATGCCGGATCATCCTGTTACTGTCGGCAACAACGTACATCTCAGCCTCGACTTTACCGATGCCGCAGACCAGGAATCGGCCTTCAACAGCCTTGCAGCGGGAGGCAATGTCACTATGCCGCTCGGAGAAACTTTTTGGGGTGCCGTTTTTGGTATGCTGACCGACAAGTACGGGACCAGCTGGCTGTTCAACCGTTACCTGAAACCCCAATAAACGATCATATCTCATGCCGGGTCATATTCCCCGGAACCATGTTTTATAAAAATTACTGCGCCGGCGGCTATCCACAGCCCCGGCGCTTTTTTTTACATTGGGTTAAACCATCTTCCATTACTTTCGTCAAAACTATCAAATTTAACAGTTTGCAGGCTACAGCGACGAACAAAACCGCGTCAGATGAACAGATACTGGAGTTGCTGCGCTCGGACCGAACGTTCGAGCGCGGGTTTCGGTTGCTGATGGCTCAATATCGCGAGCGGCTTTACTGGCACATTCGGAGGATTGTTCTGATCCATGAAGACGCCGACGACGTATTGCAAAACACGTTCATTAAAATATACCGGGGCATTTTGCAATTTGAGGGCAAATCGAAGCTGTATACCTGGCTGTACCGGATAGCGACCAACGAAGCGATCACGCATTTGCAAAGTACAGCGCGGCAGGCGTCATCCTCGCTCGATGATCCGGCGTCCATCATGGCCGGTCGTCTGCTTGCCGATGAGTGGTTCGACGGTGATGAAATACAGGTTCGGCTTCAAAAAGCGATCACACAGCTGCCTGACAAACAACGCCTTGTGTTTAATCTGCGTTATTATGACGAAATGCCTTACGAAGAGATGTCCACAATGCTCGATACCTCGGTGGGGGCACTGAAAGCCTCTTTTCACCATGCCGTAAAGAAAATTGAGGCATCCTTCAAAGAACCAGAGCAATAGTACCTCAAAGTAAACGGGTATGAAAAAGGAACTTGTAAACAAAGAATTGGAAGACCTGGCGACTCTGCTACGGGACCTGAAAAAGCAGGATGACGGATTCCGCCTTCCCGATCAGTATTTCGAAGATCTGGAAGAGTCTGTTTTCAATAAAATTGATGCAATGGAATCGCGCCGCAGGCCGATATTGTCTGCACGCAAAGGCAAAGGTCTTCGTCAATGGCTGCTTCGCCCGCAACTAATGGCGGCCGCCGCGGCAGTATTTGTTGTCGTATTGGCTGCAAAATGGTTTTTCACCCCCCAGCCTGTCCCTGCTACCGCGCCTGCACCGGTAGCCGCGGCACAGTTGACGGAGGAGGAAATGATCGAAGCCTATGTGCTGGAAAACATCCGTGATTTCGACGTCAACCAGCTGGCTGCGTTCTCGCCCGATCCTGACATGGAAACAGGCAGCACACCCCGGCAGAATAAAAAACTTCAACTACACCATCCGCTGGACGGTCTTTCGCCAGACGAGGTAGACATGCTGCTCAAGGAAATGAGCGATGAAGAACTCGAAAAGTTGCTCTGACGTCCGATCTAATGACCATTTACAATTGCAAATATCATGAAACGCATTTTTTTTATCGTCCTGATTATCAGTGCATATTCCACCGGCATACATGCCCAGAAAGACATGGGCGAACGGCTTAAGGCAATTCGTGCAGAAGTTTATACACGC
>JAKOXM010000081.1 GCA_029781095.1 Bacteroidota bacterium | reverse complement strand
TGTAAAAAGCCAGTTGGCGCCAGTAATCGCCGCCGTGTGCTTGTTTTTCGTCGGGTGGCGCCGTCTTTTTCGGGTCGGGGGCGCCGGTTTTGTAGTCCACGATGCGGATGGTGCCGTTGTCGTACCATTCGATCTTGTCGATCACGCCTGTGAGCGGCACGCCATCGAGTTCCACGCGATCGACGTGGCGTTCCACAATGGCGCGTCTGCGCCAGTAGGGCACCTGTTCCAGATGGATGCGGCGCAGGTAGTCTTTGCCGAGTGCCAGGCGTTGCGTGAAGCCGTATTCGGAAAAATATCCGCGCTGCCGCTCCATTTCAGCGGCAAACATGCGCATCAGGCTTTCCGGCGAGGGCCATTGCTGTTTCTTATCGGCCTTCATTTTCAGCGTGAATTGCTGCAGGGCGCCGTGCATGGCGGTACCGAAGGCGGCGGATTCGCTTGTTGCGCCGGGTATTTTCAGCAGGTCTTCATAATAAAAAGCGAGCGGGCAACGCAAATAGCGGTTTAAAGCGCTGATATTCAGACTGAATTGCGCAAGCAGTTCGTCTGTTACAACGGGTTCGGGCAGCGTGATTACAGGCTTCGCCTGTTCGAGCAGCAACAGGGTCTGGGTATCGAGCAGCAACTGGCTTTCGACGGTGATTTCCATACCGGGAAGCCCCGTTTCATCTATAAATCTGGTACGGGTAAGGGCTTTACCGTCTTCTCCCCGGGCTGCATACGAGATGTGGAGGTATCGCTTTGCGCGGGTCATTGCCACATAAAACAGCCGCCGCCGCGCCTCTATGGCGTCTTCTTCGCCGGAGCGCGTGAGCGTGGGCGGCAACGCAAACTGACCCCGGTTGCCTCCTGTATTCTTTTCCCAGGCCTCATCGGTGCAGTCGAGCATAAAAACGTGTTCGAATTCAAGGCCTTTTGCCGAATGTGCCGTGAGCAGTTGCACGCCGTTGATACCCTGCATCGGCTGGCGAAGCGGCATGGGCAGGCCATTGTCGTCCATGCTGTCCAGCAGGTCAAGCAGGCGGGCAAGCGAAAACCGGGGGTTGCGGGCAGCTTCCGATTGCACAAATTCCATCAGGGTGTTCAGCACCTGTATGTGACGGATCTTGTCGGGTCGGGCGAGTACCCAGGCGAGTAAACCGGATTGCGTATACAGCCGTTCGATCAGATGCGGAAGCGGTATGTTGGCTGCCTCGGCAATCCACCGGTTCATTTTTTCTGCGGTATCGACAATTTTTTGATAATCAAATAGTTGTAAGCCCTCTAAAAACGCCGGTTCATGCAGCGCTTCCCGCCAGAATACCTGTGACCTGCCATTTTCTCCTACCCTGACGTACCTGCCGGATTTTTCCTGGTTTCCAGGATGGCATGCGAATGCAATTTTTGCCAGATCAAGCGGCTCCAGTCCGAAAAAGGCAGCATGCAGCAGGCGAAAAAGGCGCGGTTCTCCGGAAAAAGGTTTTTGTGATTCTTCGTGCAGGTACTTCAGCAGATCGCGGAATTGCTGTATCTCCGGCAGGTCGAGGATGTTGACGGGGCGCCTGGTCTGGTAGGGGATACCTTTCTTTTCGAGCAGGACCAGCAGGCGTTCGGCCTGGCGGTGGCGAGCGTAAATAACGGCAATTTCGGAGGCCGCCACACCGTTGCTGACGAGTTTTTCGATCTGAAAAACGATACCGGCCAATTCGTGGAGGCGCGTTTCATACAACCCCAGCCCCGGCCCCTCCCCTGATGCGAGAGTTGGTTGGGCTGCCCGCAACCGCTTCTCCAAAGGCTCTTCGAACAAATGCAGCACCCGCAGCGTATTGCAGGCGATCAACCGGCCTGCCGGATCGAGAATTTCCTGCGTGGAACGGTAATTTTCCTCCAGTACGATGGTTTCGAGCCCGGCGCGGTATCTCCGGTGAAATTCCCGAAGGTTTTCCAGCCGGGCGCCCTGAAACTCGTAAATGCTCTGGTCGTCGTCGCCGACGATAAAAATGTTGGGGATTTCCCAAAAATCGAGCAACAGGTTCAACAGGTGAAACTGCGCGCCATTGGTATCCTGGAATTCATCGACCAGTATGTATTGATACCGTTCCTGGTAACTGCGGAGCAGTGCCTCGTTCTTTTCAAAGGCCTTCGCAACCCAGAGCAGCATATCCTCGTATTCGTAGCGCCCGGCGCGTTCCATGGCATTCAGGTATTTTGGGTAGAGGTCGGCCGCAGATTTCAGCCTTTCGAGTTTTTCGGTAACTTCCTGAATCTGTGCGGCTTTAGGCTCTCCTTTTCGGGCGTTTTTGGTGTCACGGCGGTAGATATAGTCCGGGTGCGCGGACAGACCATGCAGAAACTCATCGGTTTTTTTCAATACGAATCCCGGCGACCAGCCTTCCTTTTTCATACTGGAAAACAGTCCGCGCAAATGGGTTTCGTATTGATAAATGTCTTTTCTGCCCTCTCGCAACGGATGCTCCGGCGGCAATTTGGATAGCAACTGGCGAACGATGCCGATGCGCTCCAGTTCGGATACGGGCTCGAGGCCCGCCCGGCCAAACTGTTCCATATTTTCCTGGATAACCCGGTTGCAAAAAGAATGGAAGGTAGCGATCGGTACGCGGTGCGCCTCGGGACCGATGCGTTCGAGCAGCCGCTGCCGCATGGCGTGTACGCCTGCATCGGTGAACGTGAGACAAAGCACGTTTTGCGCCCGGGCATCGGTATCGAGCAATATTTTTCCGATGCGGGCAGTCAGGATGTGCGTTTTGCCGGTACCGGGGCCGGCTATGACAAGCACGGGGCCCTCCGTCAAATCCACAGCCCGGCGCTGTGCGTCGTTGAGCGTGTCGAGGAATACGCGGAATGCGTCGTTGTATTGCTGGAGTTCGGTCATGGTTGTGCCGGGTATTTCAATCGGCTGGTTGAAGTGGGAAAAGGTACTGCAAGCCTCCGACTTTATTGCCGGAAGCAGGAGCGTTTTTCATACGAAAGGTATCTCACCACACTAAAACAGCCACAAAAGTTAAGGTTGCTTGTTAAAATGCAAGCCGCATTTATTTTTGTGTAAACCAATTTACTATGTCGCCAATCAAGACCCTCCTGCTGATTCCTGTCATCGCGTTTTGTTCGAACCTTTCCGGCCAATCGGTCTGGCAACAAACCAGCCAACCCATTGGACCCAATTACAGGGAAGTGGAAGCCTTCGGCGACACACTTTTTGCCGTCAAATGGCAAACGGATTCCCTTTACCGTTCCCTCGACAACGGACAACACTGGTTGACCGTACCGCAGATCGGTAATGCCCAGGCAATATACAAGGCGGGCAATATTCTGGTGGTAGAATGGATCGGCTTTCAGGTTTCGCGCAGTATTTCAGAAGACCGTGGCGAAACATGGAAGGGCATGGGTTTTTCACCTAATTCCTCTGTGGTTTATGCCTTGGGCGACTCCGTTTATGTATATGTTTATGATGTTGTTGGCAAATTATACAATTATCAATCACTCGCAGGAGGCCCGATCCTGACGACTGATTCTTTCGACGTCATCGTCGATGTAGCCAGCTACGGAAACGATTTTTTTGCGCTGTCCTTCGACGGGATTTTCTATTCCCCTGACAACGGCCACACCTGGCAGCAGACCATCGACGCGGATACGGTCAGTTTCAGCAATCCGCCGTCGTTCAATTCGTATGATTCCCGGCTGACCGTATCGGAAAACTACCTGTATTTGTCCAAACCCGGCGAAGGGTTGTATCGCTCTGGCGACAAGGGCGCCAGCTGGACTTTTGTTTATCCGCCCCAGGGGTCGGGAATCAACTGGGGAAACGTACGGATGCATACCGAAGGCGACACGCTTTTTTATGCCGCAGGCTACGTGTTTAGATCCACTGACAACGGCGAGACATGGCAAATACGCTCCAACCTGGGTAATTC
Source organism: Bacteroidota bacterium (assembly GCA_029781095.1). Classification (GTDB taxonomy): domain Bacteria; phylum Bacteroidota; class Bacteroidia; order Chitinophagales; family Saprospiraceae; genus M3007. Next base: position 6,774 of record JAKOXM010000081.1, on the reverse strand, counting down.
CGCCACCGACCTGTCCGTCGACGGCAATAACTGGTATGTGGCCTCCAACACCGGCGCATACCGGTCGCCCGACCGCGGATTCACCTGGTATGCCGCCAACGGCCTCGTAGATGACGAATCAGAAGCTCCGGGCGTGCTGGACGTAGCCGCTTCCGGAGGTCATGTTTATTATTCCACCGGACAAGGCTTGTTTGTGAGTCATGACGAGGGTAAAACATTCCACTTTTCGCTCCTGGCCGATGGGTACCTTCCCGTTATGGCAAGAGGCGATACCGTTTTTTATCTGGCTCAGGCCGGACTTAAATTTTCCACGGACGGCGGAGAACATTTTCAGACAATTGCCACGCCGCAACCCGGCGGGGTTTCGGAAATGCTTGGTTATCAGCACAACAGACTTGTAGTGTACCGGTTTGTCAGTACCGGGTCAAATGGTATCCACAAATTTTCTCCTGTCACACAGGAATTCGAACTCTGGACGGGCGGCATTTACGACAGCCATGCCCTGCACAAAGACATTCTGATGCATTACAATCCGAATACGGCGCAGATCGAGCGTATCTTCTGGGACGGCAGCAGCAATTGGGTGTCGCCCCCGGGGGTGTCGCAGTGGTCGGTATACGGGATGTGGTCGACCGGAAACGCCGTCTTTATGGCCGCCACGGACCAACTTTTCCGCTCGCTCGACGACGGCGTGACCTGGGTACAAATCGCGTTGCCGGAAACGGGAGCCTATATTTACAGAATGAGCGGCAACGGCGACAGGATCGTGGTCAACGCAAACACGGGCCTGTTTTTCAGCAAGGACAACGGGACGAGCTGGGAACCATTCAACGATGGATTGACGGTCGACCCCGGCCAGTACAAAGCCTTGTATACCGGCGAAGGATATGCTTATTACAACGGAGGCCGGAGGCTGTTCCGCCGCGATTTCGACGATTTTTTCCGATTAAAAGGTGAGGTATACGAGGACGTAAATAACAACGGCATCCGCGACAACGGTGAAGCGCCCGCTTCCGGCGCTTTGGTAACGCTGTCGCCGGAAAAGTATGCCGTTCGGGTAGATGCTGCCGGACAGTTCAGCGGCTTTCCGGTGCTGGAAGGCGACACGCTCGGTATTGCGCCGGTTTCGCCGTATGCCACCGTAAAGCCAGCCTTCCACCAGGTAACCCTAAGCGATACTCTTGTTTCCTTCGGCGTGTATTACATACCGGGTAAACGCGACCTGACGCCGTCCGTCACAAGCCTCACTCCGGTCAGACCGGGATTTCAGACCGGCTTTTACCTGACTTGCCAAAACAACGGCACGGCAACCGCTAGCGGCAAAGTGCTGCTGGTGCTGCCACCGGAACTTTCCTATTTGTCGGCCAGTCCGCTGCCAAACCTGGTTTCGCCGGGCGGCGATACCCTCACCTGGCAACTTGATCAGATTAAAAGGTTTGAAAACCAAACAATTATACTTTCCGCGAGTTGCATTGCATCGGTCAGTCTCGGCAGCCAGTTGTGCATCCGGACGGCTATCGAAACGACTGGTACGGATGCCAATCCGGCTGACAATGTCGCTCAAAACTGCTTCACGGTGGTGGGTTCTTTCGACCCGAATGACAAACAATCCGAGCCGGGCGAACATATTACAACGGAACAACTCGCCGACGGGCAGGCAATCGTATATACAGTCCGCTTTCAGAACACAGGCACTTACCCGGCCGAAAAAGTAACGATAGAAGACACCCTTGATCTGAAAAATCTTGACCTGAGAACCTTCCGGGTGATTGCATCGAGCCATCCGATGACCTGGTCGTTGGGAAATAAGGGCCTGCTGCGTTTTGTATTTGACAACATTAATTTACCCGATTCTGCGTCCAGCGAACCGCAAAGCCACGGTTTCGTGCAGTATTCGGTGCGGCCCAAACCCGACCTTGTTATCGGCGATGCGATCCGGAACACGGCCTATATTTATTTCGACGTCAACCTGCCCGTGGTTACGAATACCACCGAGACGAAAGTAACCCTGCCCGATGCCATTTTCAGCAGCACTCAGCGGAACAATTTGAGCGTATACCCCAACCCAGCAAGCACCCTTCTGCGGGTGAGCAGTGAACAACTGCTGCCGGCCGGTCGACTGGAAATCAGGGATGCTTTGGGAAATCTGAGGCTGGAACAACCTTTTGCCACCATGCGGCAGACAACCTTCGACATACACCTGCTGCCCGCAGGGTGGTATGTATTACGGGTAGTTGCGGGAAAGGGAGAATACAGCCTTGTTTTCGAGAAGATATAAGCGGCTATTCGGGGATACTCTGGCACAACTCCACCAGTACGCCGTTGCTCGACTTCGGGTGGAGGAAAGCCACGAGTTTGTTGTCGGCGCCGCGCTTCGGTTCGCGGTTCAGGGGCACAAAACCTTCGGCTTCGAGACGTTCGATCTCTGCGCGGATGTCGTCGACTTCAAAGGCAATGTGGTGGATACCTTCTCCGCGTTTTTCAATAAATTTGGCGATAGGGCTTTCCGGGTCGGAAGCCTCCAGCAGTTCTATCTTGCTTTCGCCTATTTGGAAAAAAGAAGTGGCAACTTTTTCACTTTCAACAACTTCCACCTTGTAATGCGCTTCGTTGAGCAATTTTCGAAACAGTTCATTACTCGCCGCCATGTTTTTCACGGCAATGCCGATGTGGTCGATTCTTTTCATGATTTCAGAGTGTTTCAGGGCTTCAAGGTTTCAGGGTTAGTACATGCACAGACCCTGAAACCTTGAAACCCTGAAACCTTACTTTTTCTTGATCCAGATTTCCTTTTCGCCGGTCAGGTTTTGGAGCGTGGCGATCTTTTCCTGTATTTCGCCGAGTTTGGTGTAGTTGAACTGTATGCCGACCTGATATCCGTTCTTTTGCAGGAAATACACTTTAAAGCCTTCTTCCTTGAGCAGCTGTTCCAGCCGGTCGGCATTGGCTTTTTCATGCAGGGTGGCCACCACCAGAATGCACTCGCGTCCGCCTTTTACCGTTTGGGTGTTTTTCGCTTCTTCACGGGCCGCTGCCATTTTTTCCGCGACCGATTCCTTGATTTTATTGTCGTTCAGGCTGTCGTCATCCTTTTGGGTAAGTGTGATCGTGGTCTCTTCTGCCTGAGCCGGTTTTTCTGCTTTTTTGGGCGCTTCGTTCGTTTTGCCGGAACCCGGTATGGGGTTGGAAGCGCGCTCGGTCATTTCGTTTTTTGCTACCCCCGCCGGGTTTTTCTGATTCCGGTACAGCCAGATCGCCCCTGTCAGCGCACACAGCAGCAGCGTAATGCCGAGTGCCGTGGCCCATCCGGCGCCACCGGAACGGGCGGCTGTAGGCGTATATGGCTCGGGCATGGGCAGAGGCGCCGGTGCGGCAGCGGCACTTGCCGCTGGAATTGGCGCCGATGTGCGTCTTGGCGGCGGCGGAACGGCCGGCACATCCGGACTTTTCTCTACTTCGCGCGAGCGGGCCAATGGAGAAAACTGAAGTGGCGGAAGGCCGAATGATTCGGGATTGAAGTTTGTTGTATCGGGCAGAAACTGGATTTTTTGCACGTAGTTTTTATACAGCCTGCCAACGTTGGGTAGTGTCACGATTTCACGCTGGTTGAGCAACCCCTGAACGGTATCGACGTATTCTTCCACTGCTTTGCGCGCATCTTCTGTTGAGATGCTGTGCGCTATAGCTACCTCGTTTATCAAAACGCCGTCGTCGATAATCAGGTTTTCACTGAATGTCAATGATTTGGATGGAGGAGTTACCGTGCCGCCCACATAATCGGAACTGGCCGGCGTTTTGGTCGCAGTAAAGGTTCCGAACGACGGAATTGTAAGCGTATCGTGGAGAAAAAGCAGTTTCTCTATGTGTGCAGGTATATCGATTTGCATGGTCGGGACGGTTAAAAGTTGGCGATTGGGCTATGAGATTAGTAATTTTAAACAATTATTCTGCCAAAATGCGCGCAAAGGTATGTTTTTTTTATACGGTAAGCTTTGGCGCACAACGCTATAAACGGCAAAATGCCTTCGTTGGTATTCATAGGTAATTACTTTCAGGGTTTGGTGTATAAAAGACAATAAGCTTGTAATTTTGGCACGTCTATATCCAGCAAAAAATATGAGTGAAGTTGAAAGCTTCTTCAAGTCCGCATTCTCGGTTGATAACGTCATTTTCGGATTCGACGGCGGCGATTTGAAGGTACTGTTAATCCAGCGCGGCGCGGCGCCTTACAAAGGCAAATGGGCCCTGCCCGGTGACCTTGTTTATCCAAATGAAGACCTCGATACTGCGGCGGAGCGTGTTTTGGAACAGCTCACCGGCTTGCGCGGTGTCTATCTAGAGCAGGTAAAAGCCTTCGGGGCTGTGGATCGCCATCCCCTGGGGCGGGTTATCACGATAGCGTACTTTTCCCTCATCAAGATCAGCGATTACACCGTGACCCCGGCGTCGTTCGCGCAATCGGCCAAATGGCATTCGGTCGCTAAAGTGGGCGAACTGGCTTTCGATCACAATGAAATACTGGAAAGTTGTCTGAAAAGACTGCGGCGCAAGGTGCGCATGACACCCATCGGGTTCGAACTGTTGCCGCCCAAATTCACGTTGACGGAGTTGCAGCAGCTGTACGAATCCATTCTGATCCAGTCAAAGGGGAATGCGCGCATCGACAAACGCAACTTTCGCAAGAAAATACTGTCAACCAACCTGTTGCACGACCTGAATGAATTGCAGGAAGGCGTGGCGCACCGCCCCGCCAAGTTGTATCAATTTGACCGGGATAAGTACCAGCAACTCGTGGCAGAAGGCTACAGCTTCGATATTTGAGAAATGGCAGGTTCGCGGGCTGTGCCAAAAACCTCCAAACTTTATTTCACGCAAAGCCGCAAAGTTTTCACAAAGACGCAAAGCATTGAAATTTCATGCTTTACGTCTTTGCGTCTTTGCGTTTTTTGCCTTTGCGCCTTTGCGTGAAAAATGTTGCTCAGTAGTGTGCCATGTATCACAAAATCTGCGCTATCCGCGAAATCTGCGGGAAAAACTACCCTTAACGACAAAGCCTCCCGCAGATCACGCGGATAACGCAGATTTCTATTCCGATTCGCTGTATTGAATCCGTGGAATCCGTCCCATCTGCGGGAAACAAGAAGCCACGACATTCGTTCAATGACGCACTACCAGTTTGCCCGTTGATCGGGTACTCCCGGTCAATACTTCCACAAAGTAAAAGCCGGGCTCCCATCTGCTCGTGGTAATTTCAAAATTGTCTGCTGCGGCCTCGCCGGAGGCAATCTGTTGCCCTAACGCATTAAAAACGCGCCAGTTTGCCGGCTCGCCTGAAGGCAGTCGCACCCTGGCCCAATTCCCGGCCGGGTTTGGGCTGATGGACAGCATCGGCGCCGTTGCTTCCTTCACGGCAGTTGCAACGCTGCAATCGACCAGCACTGTCTTGTAAATACTGAGGCCGCCGCGCAGGTTGCCATCCACTACCTCCAGAATGCCGTCATTATCGAGGTCGCCAAAAGCAGGGCTGCTCCGATTGCCGTCATCCGTATTTCCCCAGGTTTTCGAAAGTAACTGGAAAGGCGATGTAGACGCAAAAATATTGCTGTATGCTTCAAACTGGCCGTTTACACCGCCTGTAATGAGGTCTAGCCCGTCTGTGGTAACCACTACGGCAGGCGCACTGTAGCCCACGCCGTTTGGGATCAGTTCGGTGTCGATGCCTCCGATTTTGGAGATGGTCGGCTGGTTGCCAAATACGGGAGTGGAAGGCGATCCGTTATTTTTGAAAAAATTGATATTCCCCTGATATTCACCCATCAGCACGTCTACAAGGCCGTCGCCGTCGAGGTCGACGATCACGGGTGTGGAGGATGTCCCTACGTCCATGGTAGCCCACATGGGGTTGAAATCCTGTTGAAAGACCATGGGGTTGTTGGGCCCTGCGGTATTCCGGAAACAATACAACCAGCCGCCGTAATTGCCGATCAGCAGATCCTGGTCGCCGTCGCCGTCGATGTCGCCGAAGGCAGGAGCGAAATCAAAGTCGTCGGGTGCATACTGCGACATACCGAGCCAGTCATTGTCCACGAGATTGAAGCGCGGTTGCGTCGGCGTACCGGTATTCAAGAAAAGATAGAGGCTGCCGTTGTTGGAATTTCCCGGGTTAAAAGGAATGAAATAGCCGTTGTTGCCGACGACCAGGTCGGGCAGCCCGTCGTGGTTGACATCTGCAATGGCGGGGTGGGTGACCGTTCCGAGATCGATCATGTCGTCGACGAACAGGGTTTTGGTCTGCAATTCGAAATGATTGCCGGTAGCGGCCGTGTTGCGGTAAAACCAGACACAGTTTTTGTCTTCTCCGATGGCTTTGCTGTTCGGGGCCACGAGAAGATCCTTTTTGCCGTCGTTATCGATGTCGAGGTAAAATGCAGCAGGGAAATTGTACAGTTGAATCGTTACGTCATAATTGGGAAAAGCGGTGTCCTGACTGGTCATCCAGGCCTGGTCGGCCGACCCGCCGTTGGTAAACATACCGAGGCATTCGTAGGAAATATTGCCCAGTATCAGGTCTTTGTCGCCGTCGCCGTCCTGGTCGTAGGTGAGCGTGGTCGCTCCCGGGTGGCGTTCTTCCCGATCGTCGGCGGAGTCGCCCGGGCCGAAACAGGGTGCGCAACAATTCGGATCGCTGCTGAGCGTTGCATGGCATGCATTCAGCCCGTTTTCAAAAAAACGCCCCCAGCAATCGTCTATCAGGCGGAATTTCAGGCTGTCCAG
>JAKOXM010000051.1 GCA_029781095.1 Bacteroidota bacterium | reverse complement strand
GTATCTATTGCAGGCACTTTGGCAAAACCTTCGAACATCGTCTGTTCCAGCACGAAATTATTGGCGCCCAGCCAGTCCTGCAGCAGGGTAGTGAACACCTGCCGATAATCGAATTGCATGTCTTCCAATTGATTATCCTGTGTCAGCACACCCAGATTGACGTTTGTTCCGATCACACCGGCCTGTATGTTTTTACCAAACAGGAACATGGGCGCCAGGGTGCCGTGGTCGGAACCGAGCGAGCCGTTTTCTTTGGCCGTACGTCCGAATTCCGAAAAAGTGCAGGCGGCTACCTGGTCATCGATACCGAGTGCCTTCAAATCATCAAAGAAATATTTAACCGAATCGGAGAGGTTCTGCAACAGGGTTGCGTGGTTGCCGATAGTCGTGTTGTTTTCAATTACCTGTGCGCCGTGCGTATCGAAACCACCCATGGAGCAGAGATAAATTTTTGTTTTACAGCCGCCTGAAATGAGGCGCGCAATGGTTTTCAACTGATTGGCAAGCGTCGTGTCCGGGTAATCGGTGAGCGCATTGGAACCGGCGTTGAAAGTAGCGCTGATGCGTTGGGAATATTGGCTCAGGCTGCTCTCCACGCCCTGGATGTAAGCGATTTCTTCGCCGTAGTCCGAATTGGGAACATTGAGCAGCGGCGCGCCTCCGATGGTCTGGATCAGGGAATAAAATCCTGCCGGATCCTGTCCGCTGAGGTTGATCACGTTCTGGTGCTGCGATTCGGTATGAAATCCGAGCGAAGGGTTCGGGTCGCCGATCTGAATACCGAGCGGGTCGGGCATATCGGCTGTTGGAGAGCCCTGCACATCGGGATACATCGCCTGCAAGGCCCGTCCCATCCAGCCCGAGGGGATATTGTTTTTATCCGGCGTGCCGTCGCCGCCGGAAAGCCAAAGGTCCGTTCCTTTAAAATGCGACTGGTTCATATCCTGATAACCAACCCCTTGCACGATCGAAGCCCTGCCGCTGTCGTACATTTCCTTCATCCCGGTCAGCACCGGGTGCAAACCAACCTTGTCAGGTGTCGGGAGGGTATTGTCAAGGTCTATGTATTTGTCCGCGCCCGAGTCCGGGATGCGAATGGACGGCCGAAGTGCGGCATATAAATCGTATTGCGGAACAGGTATAACCATATTCAGACCGTCGTTGCCGCCTTTCAACTGGATAAGCACAAGGACCCGGTCTTCCACCCCGTCGCAGGTGGACATGATTTTCGCAATTTTGCTGTTGGCAAAAGGCCTCATCGGGAAGCCGTTGACTACGAATGGCGTTACACCCGCAGCAGGGAATATTTTGAGAAAATTTCTTCTTTTCATTGTCAAAAAAGTTTCATGATTTCATGATTTCACGGCTTCAGGTATGCCGGCAATCCGGCACGAATTTGAAACCCTGCAACCTTGAATTCAAGTTAGAAAAGTTGATATTCGGGCGAGTACATAATGGCGTTGATCAGGCGCTCGAGCGGTATCTTGACCTCCGTATCGTTTCCGGAGCTCAGATAATTTTGCCATTCATAAGTCCAGTCTCCGGGCGGCAGGTTGTCGAGGAAGATCGTGTTGTAGAAATAATTGAAACGATCGTTGTCGGACTGTTCCGGGAGGAAATACTGTAACAGATCCTGCACCAGCACGTAGGCATCGGTTGCGTCGCTGACCACGCCGCTGTTTTTAATCCACGGCGCTATGTCAAGTTTTATGCCCAGGGGCTGGTTGTCCGAGCCGCCGATGGTTAATTTACCCGACAGCAACATTGCGGGAAGTTTGTAGCGGGCCACTATGGTACTGGCATTGAACCATTGCCTGTTAAAATCGGGTATCTGGTAGTATGCCGGATATCCGGCCACGTCGTTGGGGAAGAAAAGCGGCAAATTGGCCAGCCCGAACATCCGTTGTGCCACGCCGCGGTTGTAGAACTGGAAGTATATCTGACTTTGTGTCATCGGATCGGGGAGCGGGAGTCCATAAAATGAAATGGCTTGCAACGCCAGTTCCATAGGCGACTTGATAAGCCCGCCGATAATCTCGTCGGTATTGTCGGAATCGTCCATGTCGAAGAAATGCTGACTTTGTAGCAATTGCTCCAGCACCGGTTTGATCTCGTAATTATTGGCAATCATGGTATCGGCGAGCGGGCCGATGATATCACTCTCTATTTCAGGCGTAATATTGCGGCTTACGAAGTAATGATAAGCCCGCCGGCAGAAATTTTTGGCAGTTTCAGGCTGCGCAAAGATCATATCTACAAAAGCGCCCAGTTCCGTCCACATACCCAGGGCATTGGTAGCGCCCTGGATCGTTGTGCCCTGAAAATGGGCGCTGAAGGTTTTTGCGGTGGTATCGTGTTGTGCGAAGTTTACGTCACCGCGGGGTATCATGGTCTCCGGGTCGATTACGTTGCGCTGGCCTTTGATCCGGAACCCGGTCAGTAATTTGGCTGCCTGAACGATATCGTCTTCCGTATAGTTGCTGTAATCACCGGGGCCAATCTGCGGACCTTTTCCAATGGTGAAAAGTTCGAAAAATTCTCTGGCGAAGTTTTCATTGGGATTTGCCTTTGAGTTTTCGGTGTTATTTAGGTACCGCAACATGCAGTTGTCCACCACCAGTTTGGCGGCAAATTTCTTGAAATTGCCCAAAGCGCCCCAGCGCAGTAATGCCAGGTAATCGCAGAAGTGCGTGGTTGCATAGGAAACCATGTCCACCACATTAAACTGGTGCAGAAAAAAAGTCATCCGGTGGCCGATACCGGGGTCATGGAGGGCTTCATTTATCCACCAGCTGACAACCCAGGGTCGGAGCATAAAATCCTGGGCCGGCAGGGTGCCTCCCGGAGGGTTCACCCAGGTAATAGTGGATGTGCCGTCATAGTAAACGGGCTGGTCGAGTTGGAGCGGATAGGGCTGGAGCAAAGCGGCGAGGGCCTGGGATGCAGTTTGCCCAGCCATTGCATCCACCGCTGTTTTTGTGTAGCGGTAGCTCGTCCGCCGAAGCAGGTGAGCAGCATGACGATGACCTAAGGCGCCTTGCATGGGTGTCAGTGATGCCATGTTCGGAAGATTGTTTAGTTAAAAAAATCGGTTCAAACGCAGTATGGTGGGCTGTTTGAGGGCGGGATGTTCAGCGGCTGTGCTGCCGGCAAAAACTGCGATTTTAGACTACCGGATTAAATGAGGGTTTAACGAGTCGTTAAAGATTTTATTAAGCGCGTTTTAGTTAAAGTTTGGGAAAACAGAAGCGGCGCCCTCTGAACAGAGGACGCCGCTTCTTTTAAAAAATCAATTCAACAAAGTGCTGAATGACTGTTAATTAGCGATTCAAAACTACCAGTTTTTTAGTACCGGTCAGGTTGCCGGATTGTACGCGTACGAAGTATACGCCGTCCTGCAAGCCCGCTACATTCAACGAAACGTAGTTGGCGCCGGAGTTCATATTTCCATTCTGAACGCTGCGTACGAGCGATCCGCGTACATCCATGATATCGATCTGGACTTTGGCACTTTGCTTCAGTTCGAATGCAAGTTGAGCCAGGCCTTCCGAAACGGGGTTCGGGTTGATGCTCAGTTCGAGGTTGTTGACCGGTACGTTTTTGATCCCTACCACGTCGGCGTTGCCGATGTAGATGATATCAGCCGATTCGTCGGCCTGTGTACCGGTTTTCAGTACCGCAGCGCCCGGTGTCAGGTCGCGTTGGTATACCGTATGGAACTTATCCGTCACCTTTTTGTAGCAGCTGGGATATACGGCTTCGGATATTTTTGCCAGGTTGGAATCCGGGTCGGTATCCGTTGCATAGTTGAGATCCACAGGAGGGAAGTACCATGTAGCGCCGTAATCGGGCGATTTCATCATGTACAGGTGGCGATAGTTGTTACCTGCGTCATCTTCGAGGTTTTCAACGGTTGCCGAATAAACGAGGTAAAGGCCGCCATTTTCATCCGACGCTGCTGCAGGCATACTGGAGAGTCCGACACCGTAGCCAACTACTGTATTAATGTCCAGGGTATCATTGCCATTCAAATCAAGCGAGCCCGTGATTTCATACAGCGTGCCCGGATCGAGTTCGCTCCAGTAGATAAGGCCGTTGATGCCGGGATAGTAGAAAGAAGTTCCGTCATCGAATGGGAAATCGAGGACGTAAGTTTCGCCCATCCACATGTGTACGTATCCTGTGTTGTCGATCAACATCGAAGCGGAGCCGTCCGTGGTAAAAATAGCAAGGGAGTCGGGTGCATTGGAGTCTGCCGGAATGTCATTCGTGGTGTAACCTTTGTCCGTTACATATTTGTCCAGCGGAAAATCAAACACAACGATGGGGTCTTCCCAGGTGTCGCCACCGTCAAACGATTTGAACAGTTTGACGTCGTTGTAATTGTCAAATACGCCTACGGCTACTACACCGTCGCGTGCGTCGATCGCGTAGCTGTCAGGACCGATGGCAGCGAATGCCGAACTGTCGAGACCGGGAACAATACCGTCTGTAATGTTCCACGTAACGCCTCCGTCCGGCGAGCGCCACAGCAAGGGGTGACCGTCCATGCCGAGGTACTCTGAACCGCCCGAACCGGTCGGGATGCTTAATGCCATAACATACAGGTTTTCTCCGTCAACTGCTGCCTTAGACCAAAGGCAAGCTACGTTTGAGGGAATGGTTCCTGATGTCCACGCGGACTGGCCGGCGGGGCGCCGCATAATGTTCAGAACACCGCTGCCCTGGTGTGCAATGGCGATTTCAGTACCGCTTGCTGTCACCACGTAATTGGAGAAACCCGTACGTACAGACTCCAGTCTGGCAGTCGGATACTCCGGCGTCGCTTTGTTCCATTTGCTTTGTACGTTAAAGCCTGTGCCACGGTCGCTCCAGCCGCCGCCTTCCGGTTGCAGGGACATCGTCCAGGCAGCGCCGATTTCGCCGTTGGCAAAGGGATGGACGCGGGCATTTTCGGTTCCGTTGGTCTGAAGATCATAGGTAGTGCTACCTGTTTTTTCTTCAGTCAATGCGGAACGAAGCATGCTTTTGGATTGTGGGACGGCCGGTACGATCGAATTGGACGGGGTGCCGGTGAATTGTTCGAAGCCCGTCATGGCCTTTGGCATCTGAACTGCTTTCAGCGCCTCGGGGCGAACTTTTTTGATATTCGGATTATGGTGAATGACAGGAGCCTTGGATTGGGCCTGGGCGGAATAACCGCCGGCTACCAGGGCTAAGAGCAAAGTAACACGGAAAAGTTTGTGCATCATGGATTTGCTTGTTGATTGGTTAACAAATGTCGAAGTAGCAGGTATTGTTCTGGTTTGTGCGGGGAACTTATCTGTTTCGTGTCAAGACACGAGATGAATCGCCAAATTTAGCCCGGCTTGCCCAGTCCCGGGCTACAAACACAAGAGGAAAATCGTCGGAAATTTACAATCATTTAATATTTTACTGCCAACTGATTTGGCATGTTTTATTAAAAAAAAATTCCAAGGCGCTGTTTATCAAAGAAATATCTTCAAATTTAATCTTTGCCGGGGAGTGCTTCCAGGAGCCTGCGCACATATTCCCGACCGGGATTTCTGAATATCTCCTCCGGATAACCGATTGCCTCGATTTCTCCCCGGTTCATAATCAGCAGCCGGTCGCACATCTGTTTTATCACACTCAGGTCGTGCGAAATAAAAAGGTATGTAAGGCCGTATTCTTCCTGCAAGTCCTTCAAAAGGTTCAATACAGTGGCCTGAATGGACACATCCAGGGCGGAAACTATTTCGTCGCAAATGAGAAATTTGGGTTCCAGCGCGAGCGCCCTGGCGATGCAGATCCTTTGTCGCTGCCCCCCGGAAAACTCGTGTGGATAGCGTTGGAAATGCTCTGACGATAGTCCGACAGTCTCCAGAAGCGCTATGGCTTTCTCCTTCCGGGCTTGCGCAGTATTATACAATTGATGCACCTGCATGGGCTCGACGATCGCGTCGCCAATGGCCATCCGTGGATTCAGGGATGAATACGGGTCTTGAAAAACGACCTGAATTTCCCTGCGATAGGGTCTGAAATCCGCATCGCCCATCTTCTGCAATTCAGCGCCTTTGTATAATACTTCCCCGGAATACGCTTCCGTCAACCGGGCGATTGTCCGGCCAAGTGTCGTTTTGCCGCAGCCCGACTCGCCGGCGAGACCAAACGTCTCGCCCGGAAATACATCGAAACTCACATCCTTTACCGCATGCAACCATTCGGTCACCTGGCCCGCCCAGTTTTTTCGGGAGGGATACCGAACGGTCAGGTCTTTTACCTGTAACAAGGGCGATTGCGCGTACAGAACCTCCTCTCTGCCGGCTGTTTCCTGCGCGGTGACAATTTTCGCTTCAAACGCCTTTTCGTCCAGAAAGTCGGCCACGGTGGCCATTCTGTGGAGTTTGTGTGAAATGGAAGGCCTGCATGCCACAAGCCCGCGCGTGTAAGGATGCTTCGGTTTTTTTAAAATATCTTTTACCGGACCTTCCTCTACTACCTTTCCCTGCAGCATGACGATCACCCGGTCGCAAATTTCCGAAATGACGCCGAGGTCATGGCTGATAAAGATCATGGAAAGGGCTGATTCCTCCTTCAGGTCGCGCATCAGGTCCAGGATGGCTTTCTGAACGGTCACATCCAGCGCTGTCGTCGGTTCGTCGGCGATCAGGATGGCAGGGCGACACGACATCGCCATGGCAATCATCACGCGTTGCTTCTGGCCGCCGCTGATCTGGTGCGGATAGGCATTGAAAATCCGCAGCGGATCGGGCAGATTCACCCGTTCGAAGAGTTGAAGGGTCATATCCCTGGCAACATCAAACGAAACTTTCTGATGCAACTGTATTGCTTCCGTCACCTGGTGTCCGCAGCGGAATACCGGGTTCAGGGAAGTCATGGGTTCCTGAAAAATCATGGCTATGTCAGCGCCACGGTAACGGCGCAGATCATTTTCCGGCCGGGTCAACAGATTTACGCCCCCTTTGTCTTCCCGTTGCGAATGGTACCATATATCTCCGGTCTCGATTTTGGCCGCCGGAAACGGTAACAACTGCATGATGGAAAGTGCCGTGACCGACTTTCCCGACCCCGACTCGCCTACAATCCCAAGTGTCTCACCCTGATCTAGATAAAGAGACAGGTTGTCCACGGCACGCGTCGCGCCGCCGGCCGATAGAAAATCTACGGTTAAATTGTTGATTTCTAACAATCTGGACATTACACTGTCAATTTGCAGATTCCTTTCTCCCAGGAAACCTTTACATTTTTTCCACTGACAAGCCAGTTGACCAGTTCAGAGCCCAGCAGTTCCGCCCGCCATCCATCCAGGAGACTGTGGTCAAAATCGTCATTGCCCGCCTTCAAACGATTGAAATCGCCTTTGGGAAGCAACAACGCCGCGCTGATCTCATGTTCAAGACACTGTTTTTTTACAAAATGGTAGAGCAGTTCCATGGTCCATTCATGTTCCGGATCTTCCGGTTTCGGCTTGGGAAGTGCATCCAGAAACGCTTTTTCTTCGTCCGTTGCCTTGTTGCGCCAGAGTGCCTCCCAGGCTTCGTAGTTCTTTTTCCAGATATTCTCGGGAAGCGTCCGATTGGCACGGAAGGCATTGGGACCGTTTTTTATGGCGCGCAGTACCGTGCTGATATGACGGCTTTGAAGTGCATTTTCCTTGGGCGAATTCAATTCCATCGCCCGCTGGATACGCCAGCGATACAGGCGCATGAGGAATACTTTTTCCCGGAAGTCCAGTTGGTGGACAAAATCATTGGCTAGCAATTCCTTGTTGGGATCAACTTCGTAATAAACCGCCGTTTCCCATTTGCGGTTCTCTTCACGCGCCCAGGCTTCGCGGTTGCGCTTTTGCAGGCGCCTCGTGAGTTTCTCATGGAGCGCCGGCAGGTATTTTACGTCTTCTATGGCGTATTCAACCGCTTTTTTATCGAGTGGCCGGGCTTCCCAGTCCGCTACTGTATGACTTTTGGCAAGGGTGACTTTCAATTCCCGTTCCACGATCTTGGCAAAACCAGCCGGATAATTGTAGCCGACAAATCCGGCGGCAATCTGGGTGTCGAACGTGTTTTGGGGCACCGTGCCGTACAGTGTATTGAGCAGGCGATAGTCGTTGTCACCGGCATGCGTGATTTTCAGTACATCGGGATCGGACAAAATAGCAAGAAATTTTTCCAGATTCGTTATCCGGAGCGTATCGACGAGGTAAATATCCTCTTCCGAAACGATCTGAATCAGACACAGAACGGGTATAAACGATTTCTCGCCGACAAACTCGGTATCGAAACCTATCCAGCCGGCCCTGGCCAGTTCATTAGTGACCTTGTCAAATTCACCTTGTTTTTCAAGGAAGTGTACGCGGTAATTCATGGAGCAAAAGTAGAAATGATTCTGACTTGAAGGCAGGAGGGAAAGGCGCGTTCTTTTTATTTTCCTTTTTTATGTAAAAGAATATCATTTGAACATCGTTTAACTTGCGCCGTTTAACATACTGGCGTCGTTTACCATGTGTTTACGTTGTTTGAAACGCCCTGCCTTACACAAACTATGAAAAAAGTACTTTTTGGCTTAGCCATTTTTATCGTTTTGCTCCTTGGAGCCCTTGTTTCGCTCCCTTATTTCTTCAAAGACGAGATCATCGCCCAGGTTAAAGCCTCTGCCAATGAAAGCCTGACCGCGACAATGGATTTCAAAGACGTGGACATTTCAGTGTTCCGCCACTTTCCGAAACTTTCAGTCGGCCTTCAGGGGCTCGAAATTACGAATGGCCCCGGCCCCTTTGAAGGCGTGAAACTTATTCAGTGCGAGCAGCTCGATGTTGCCATCGACCTCTGGTCGGCCATTTTCGGAAGCAATGTTGTGGTAAATGCCCTCTATTTTCAAAAACCCGACATACGGGTATTCGTATTAAGTGATGGCAAAGCCAACTACGATATCACCAAACCGGAGCCCGCGGGAAGTACCACAACCTCGGCAGAAAGCAGTCCCGTCAAACTGGAGCACTACGGTCTCAGCGACGGGAAACTCCTGTACGACGACCGTTCGCTCGATATGCGCGCCGAACTCGAAGGTCTGAACCACACCGGTTCCGGCGAATTCACGAGCGATCTTTACGATTTTGTGATGCAAACGAACGTGGAAAAACTGTCGGTCAACTACGGAGGCATGCAATACCTGCGCAACGCCCGCGCCGACTGGAATGCGACACTGGCCGCAGATATGAAGAATATGAAGTTTACTTTTAAAGATAACGATTTGAAAGTGAACGCATTGAAAGTAATGCTCGACGGCTGGGTACAAATGCCTGAAAACAGCGAGGATATCCGGATGGATCTGACATTCGGTACGCCGCAAAACACTTTTAAAAGCCTGTTGTCCATTATCCCCGGCGCCTATACGAAAGACTATGAAAATGTGCAGGCCAACGGTACCGTACAGTTTGCCGGTTTCGTCAAAGGCACATACAACGAAACGATTTATCCGGCATTCAAGATCGATTTCAAGGTCGGAAATGCAGATTTCAAATACCCCAGCCTGCCATTGGGCGTAAGTAATATCAACGTGGATGCCTCCATCAACAGCCCCACGCCGCGCATGAACGACATGAAAATCGACATTCCGAAATTCAGCCTGCGCATCGGATCCAATCCCCTGGAAGGCTACTTCCACCTGAAAACCCCTGAAAGCGATCCGACAGTCGATATGAAATTGAATGGCTCTCTCAATCTGGGTGAACTTTCCAAGGCGTTTCCCGTGGAAGGCGTCCAGGAACTGGCCGGCATCATCAAAGCCAACATGACCATGAAAGCGGCAATGAGCCAGGTAGAAAAACAGCAATACGACCAGGTGAATATGGCCGGCGATTTTGCCATGAGCGGCATCACGTATCGCGCCGCAGGTACGCCAACCGTAGTGATCAACCAACTGACAACGAGCCTTACGCCGCAACGCGTTGATATACAGAATTTTGACGCAAAACTTGGCAAGTCCGACCTGCGTGCATCCGGAAGCATCGACAACATTCTGGCTTATTTCTCCACGAAAAAAACGATGACGGGGGTATTGAATTTTTCTTCCACCTACTTCGACGCAAATGAATGGATGGAAGAACCCGCCGCAACATCGGGTGGGGTAGTGCCGAGTGAAACGGCCGCCGCACCCGCAGAAAAGGCATTCGACCGCTGGGATTTCACAGTAGACGGGAAAATGAACCGCCTGAAGTATGATACGTATGATATTTCAGACATGACCATGAAAGGCCATTTTACACCCAACAAGATGAATGTGTCCGATTTCAGCATGAAGATGGGCGCGAGCGACCTCCGTGGCAGCGGCGAAATCCGGAACGCCTGGAATTATATGTTCGACAACCAGACGGTGGCCGGTGTCATCAACCTGCAGTCCGGTTATTTTGACCTCAACCAGTTCATGACCGAACCGGCAGGTACTACAACTGCCAAAACCGCCACTCCTGCTACCGAAGCGGTTATTCCCGTGCCGGAAAATATGGACATGACGCTGAATGCGAATTTCGGCAAGGTCAAATACACTACCTATGATCTGAATAATCTGGAGGGCAAGGTAGTTGTGAAGGACCGGGTCGCTAAACTCGAGGATATGACGGCAGACGCTTTCGGAGGACGGATCGGATTAACCGGCGAATACAATACCCGTGATATTTCCAAACCGTCTTTCAATATGGACATGGCTGTGCAAAACATGGGTTTCCGCGAGGCATTCCAGAACTTTGTAACGGTGAAGTCGCTGGCGCCCGTTATGCAATTGATCGACGGGAAGTTCAATACTACGCTGTCCATGAGCGGTTTGCTAGGAAAAGACATGACTCCCGACATGAAAACCTTGTCCGCCGCCGGATTTTTGGAGACTTTGAATGCCGTGTTCAGTAATTTCAAACCATTAAGCGAGATCGGTTCCAAACTCGGCATCGACTACCTCAGCAAAATGGAATTGAAAAACACCAAAAACTGGTTTGAAATTAAAGATGGCAATGTGATCGTGAAGCCTTTTAATGCGCAGGTACGCGATGTAGCGATGCAGATCGGCGGCAGCAGCGGTCTCAATTCGGACATGAACTATCAGATCGTGACCAAAACGCCCCGCAAAGCGCTCGAAAAAAGTTCTATTGGAAGTGCGGCCAATTCAGGTCTTGGTTTCCTGTCCAAAGAAGCCGGCAAATACGGCGTGAATATCGCGCAAGGCGAATTTATCAATGTTCGTTTTGACCTGACCGGCACGTTGACCAGCCCCAAGGTTGCGATGAAAATCCTGGGCTCCGACGGACAGAGCAGCATCAAGGAAGAAACCGGAGCCGCCGTTCAGGCAACCGTAGACAAGGCAAAAGATTCCCTCCGGAACGTGGCCAGCCGCGAACTGGAAGCCGTAAAAGACAAAGCCAAGGCTGCCGCCGACAAGGCAGCAGACAGCCTGCGTAATGTCGCAGACAAAAAAATTCAGGAGGCGAAAGACAAGGCAACGCAGGAACTTGGAAACAAGGCCGGTGAAGTCGTTGGCAAAAAAGCCGATGAGATACTCGGCGATCAGGGCAAAAAAACGGTGGACGATGCCAAGAAGAAGCTGGAAGGCTTTGATCCTTTCAAAAAGAAGAAGAAGGATAACTAACTTCGATCTCAGCCATTCGGGTCCCTGAAACGGCTGAAACCGATAAATCAATATCAGAAAGGATAAACGGTCGTCAGTGGCATCGGATCAACTAAAAATCCCATTGTGGAAAAAGTGGCTGTCTCATATCATGCCGCTCACGCTGGAAGAGACGGGTTCCCGGTTGAATCCCGAACTTTCAGTCATGCTCGACCGCGGTCGGCTACAGTTGCTTAGCGGAGATGCTATTTATTCCTGGGACGACCTGTACAGGAACTTTTTGATCGCTTTTGACCAGTTGGAAATCAGGGAACGGCCGATCGAACAGGTCCTGATACTGGGCCTGGGTCTTGGCTCCATACCGTTCATGCTGGAGAAGGTTTTTCAGTGCAAGTATTACTATACTGCCGTGGAATGGGATGAAACGGTGTCGCTACTGGCAACCAAATACACGCTTTCGCGACTTGATAGCCCAATTGATGTCATAACCGCAGATGCCGAAGTATTTGTGCAGGTTACTGAAGAGAAGTTCGACCTGATCGTGGTGGATATTTTTGAAGACGACCTGACGCCTCCCCAGTTTGAAAGCCCGGAGTTTCTTGCCGGTTGCGGCAACCTGCTCAGGCCCGGCGGCCTGTTGATGTTCAATCGTTTACACGGCGGCAGTTCGTCGGTGAAAATTCTGACGGAACGTTTTTTCGAACAAAAATTTCGCAAGGTATTTCCGGACGCCTGGTACATTGACACCAGCGGAAACTGGATCGTGTGCCATGAAAAAAGCCGGGATTGAACCTACTTTTTTTCCGCAATTCGCCGCAATTCATTCAGTTTCCACAAGGCATCCATCGGCGTCATCGTATTCAGGTCAAGGGCGAGCAATTCTTCCTTGATTTTCATGGTAAAATCATCCACATCGAAAATGTGGAGCTGGAGCGGGGCGGAGATATTTTTGACCTTTTTTTTCATGTCGGACTGTGTTACAGCCTTTTGCGCATTGCCTGCCGAGTCCGGTCCATCCTGATCGATGTGCTTGACCTCCAGTGTCTTCAATATCTCCGTAGCGCGTTCCACGATACTTTGCGGCATACCCGACATGCGGGCGACATGTATCCCGAACGAGTGATTGGACCCGCCCGGGGTGAGTTTTCGCAGGAAAATGACCTTGTGGCCGACTTCACGGGTGCTCACATGAAAATTGTGGACCCGATCGTGTGATTCCGCCAGTTCGTTGAGTTCATGGTAATGGGTGGCAAACAGTGTTTTGGGGCGCGCACGATCGTTGTTGTGCAGGTATTCGGCAAGGCTCCAGGCAATGCTGATCCCGTCGTATGTGCTGGTGCCCCGGCCGATCTCGTCGAGCAGGATAAGCGAGCGTTCGCTGATATTGTTCATGATCAGCGCCGTCTCATTCATTTCCACCATGAAGGTGCTTTCGCCGCCGCTGATATTGTCGCTGGCGCCCACACGTGTGAATACTTTGTCGATGAGGCCGATCCGGGCGCTTTTTGCGGGCACGAAACTGCCCATTTGGGCCATCAGGGCGATCAGGGCGGTTTGGCGGAGCAGGGCCGATTTACCCGACATGTTGGGCCCGGTGATCAGAATGATTTGTATGGCTTCGTTGTCCAGGTACACGTCATTGGGAACATATTGTTCTCCTGTAGGCAACTGAGTCTCGATAACCGGATGCCTGCCTTCCCGAATATCGAGCATCGTGCTGTCGTCGAGATCGGGGCGTATGTAATTGTTTTTCACCGCTATTCTGGCAAAAGAAAGCAGACAATCGAGTCTGGCGATCAAATGGGCATTGTGCTGTACCGGCTGTATGTACTGACCAATTTCCTCGACCAGCGCTGCAAAAATTTTCTCTTCCAGTTCCTGGATTTTTTCTTCCGCGCCCAAAATTTTTGCTTCCAGAATCTTGAGTTCTTCCGTGATAAAGCGTTCACCGTTGGCGATGGTTTGCTTGCGCGTCCATTCCGGCGGCACATGATCTTTCCATTTGCTGGTAACCTCGATGTAGTACCCGAAAACGTTGTTGTAGGCTACTTTCAGCGTCGGGATGCCGGTGCGTTCGCTTTCGCGGTGCTGGATTTCGAGCAGTAGCTCACGGCTGTTGCGTACGACATTTCTCAGGTCGTCCAGCACCGGATCTGCTCCGTCGGCGATCGTACCGCCTTTGCGAATATCTGCAGGCGGGTCGGGCGCAATGTCCTGTTCGATTCGCTCGCGCAAAGTCAGACAGGGATTGAGTGCTTCGGCGATTTTGCGCAAACCCATACCCGGGTTTTCGGTTGGCGCATCGGAACCTGAATTGTCGCGACCGGGCGCCAGATGAAGTTGCTCCTTCAAATGTTCGATTGCCAGCAAGGCTCTGCGCAGCTGCATCGCCTCCCGCGGGTTGATCTTGCCGACGGCCGTTTTGCTCATCAACCGTTCGAGGTCGCCAATGTGCCGGATATGCGGTTCAATTTCATTCACAAAATCCTGATGATCAACAAGAAACGAAACAATATCATGTCGTTCCCGAATTTGTGCCAGGCTCGTAAGTGGTAGCAGAACCCATTTTCTTAGCAGGCGGGCGCCCATGGGGCTGATGGTTTTGTCCAGTACCTGCAACAAGGAAATGCCGTTTTCGTGGTTTGAAGCGACCAGTTCGAGGTTGCGTATCGTAAAACGGTCGAGCCAAACATAGCGCTCCGTCTGGAGCCTGCTGATGCCCGTGATGTGCGCCAACTTTGTATTCTCTGTTGTGCCAAGGTAGTGTAGCGCAGCGCCCGCGGCCGTTTGTCCGAGATCGAGTTCATCGATACCAAACCCCTTGAGGCTTTGGGTCTGGAAATGCGCCAGTAATTTTTCCCGGGCAAAATCGCGCGTAAAAATCCAGTCTTCAAGCGTGTACGTGTAAAACTTCTCTCCATAAATCGCCGTAAACTCTTTCAGTCTGCTTTTGGGCAAAATGATTTCAGCGGGTTTAAAACTCTGCAACAATTTGTCGACCGTGGCGGAATCGCCTTCCGAAACAAAAAACTCTCCGGTAGAAATGTCGAGGAAAGCGGCGCCGAACCGCTCATGCGGCCCGTAGGTCACCGCAGCCAGAAAATTATTCGAATTGTGTTCGAGCAGGGCGTCGTCGGTGGTGACACCGGGCGTTACCACTTCTGTCACGGAACGTCTTACCACTTTTCCAGGCACGGGCTTCTCCATTTGCTCGCATATCGCTACGCGATATCCTGCGCGCACCAGCCGGGGCAGGTACATATCGAGGGCATGGTATGGGAATCCTGCAAGTTCGATATCGGAGCCGCCGTTGTTGCGGCTCGTCAGGGTAATGCCAAGCGCGCGCGATGTCTTGACGGCGTCCTCACTGAATGTTTCATAAAAATCACCCACACGAAAAAGCAGAACAGCATCCGGGTACTTTGTTTTTACCTGGATGTATTGCTGCATCAACGGGGTCGTCTTGCCTTCGTTGGAAATCTTTCCTCCTTTCTTTGCGCTTGCCATATTGTCTGTCTTTAGCAATTCGGGATTTTAAGGGCGGTAAAGTTAGTACGACGCTGGAAACGGCATTGCTTTTTTTGCCTACATTCACCACAGTGGAAAAAAATCCATGGCGCAACCAACTCAGGCGTATTCCCGTAGTGCAAGAATAAACCCGTATTAAATTCATCGTTCAACCTCCCAGTCAATTCTGCCATGCAGCAGCGTATCCTCGTCTTCATCGCTTTTCTCTTTTCATTTGTACAGCCTAACCTGGCACAAACTTTTTACAATCTCGACAGCATTCAAACGATTGAAATTCATTTCGATCAGGCCAATTGGGACTATCTGCTCGATACGGCCAAGCAGGGCACCGAAGAAACATATCTCGTCGCCGCGTGGGTAAAAATCAACGGCGAGCAATTCGACAGCGTGGGGGTGAAGTACAAAGGAAACAGCAGTTACAATCCCAACAATGCCAAGAATCCCATGCACATCGAACTGGATCACATAATTAACGGGCAGAATTATCAGGGCTTTACAGATGTCAAACTCGGGAATGGATTTTCCGATCCATCCTTTGTCCGTGAACCCCTGGCCTATTTTTTTCTCCGGAACTATATGGACGAACCCCGGGCCAACTTTGCCAGGGTATTTATAAACGGTACATACTTTGGAGTCTATACCAGTGCCGAAAGCATCAACAAAGACTGGGTCCGGGATCACAATTATGCTGACGGGCACGCGCTTGTTAAATGCAACCCGAAATTCGTAGGCGGCCCGGGCGGCGGTACCGGAAGCAACCTGGCCTATCTCGGCGCCGACAGTGCTTCCTATAAAAACAATTACGAACTAAAATCCGACTATGGCTGGGCCGAACTCATTCACCTGTGCGATACGCTCAACAATAAACCCGCAGCGCTCGATGAAATACTCGACGTGGACAAGATGATCTGGATGCTGGCATTTAACAACATCACGGTTAACCTGGACAGCTATACGGGTGCTTTCAGGCAGAATTATTACCTGTTTCGCGATCAAAATGCCCGCTTTGCCTCCATTGTATGGGATCTGAATATGTGTTTCGGCAGTTTTGGCAACATCGGCGGCGGTTCTCCGGGCGGCGCCAACCTGACCACGCTTCAACAACTTGCACTGGACGTGCATTCCACCGATAGCGGCTGGCCTCTTATCAAGCAGGTATATGCAAACCCGACCTGGCGTCGTATGTATATCGCTCATGCGAGGACATTTCTCCAGGAGGCCATCGTTTCCGGCGAATATGTAGCCAAAGCGCAGGAATTAATGGCAACCATAGCAGATGCCGTCGCTGCCGATACGAAAAAGTTTTTCACTACGGCACAGTTTCAGAACAGCCTCGATCAGTCTGCCACACCTGGCGGCGGCGGACTGAATGCACCGGGCATTCGTCAACTCATGAACGGCCGGGCAATCTGGCTGCAGAATAATGCCGCGATGCAGACAGTGCCGCCTGCACTGGACAATATCATTTCAAATCCGGCGGCGCCGCCGGTCGGCACCAGTTTTTTCCTCACAGCATCTGCACCGGGAGCCACCTATGTCCGTCTCGGCTGGCGCAGTAAAACGACTGACCGGTTTCATTACCTGGCCATGTTTGATGATGGCGCACATGGCGACGGTGCGGCAGGCGACGGCGTCTATGGCGTTCAACTGATCATGACCGCCCAGGCTATCCAGTATTATGTTTATGCCGAAAATGCTTCTGCAGGGATATTTTCACCGCAACGCGCCGAACATGAATTTCATGTGCTGGTGTCCGATATCCCCGCTGTAATGGCCGGCGAGGTTGTTATCAACGAGGTGATGCCGCTTAATACTTCTACAGCAGCCGACCAGAACGGAGAATACGACGACTGGATCGAATTGTTGAATACCACCGGCCATCCCATTGATTTGAGCGGCTCCTATTTATCTGACAATCAGTTAAATCAGGCCAAATGGGCATTCCCTTCCGGCACAACCATCGCCCCCGGTCAGTACCTGATTGTCTGGGCGGATGAAGACGGCTCGCAACCCGGCTTGCACGCCAATTTCAAGTTGGCGGCAGGCGGAGAACGCGTTACGCTTTCCGACGCCAGCGGCTTCAACAAAGTGGACGAAATAGAATTCGCCAATGCGGTTCCGGATGTGAGTTTTGCCAGGTGTCCGGACGGTACAGGGGCATTTGGCCTCGCGGCGCCTACTTTTCAATCGGCAAATTGCGTGGTGGACACACATCAACCCGCAGAAACACCCGGCTCCGGCGTCTATCTGAGCCCCAATCCTGCAACGAATGAGTTGTGGATGCGTTCCGAATCGGGTCTGGGAAATACCCGGCTGTTCGATTGGTCGGGCAACACGCTCATGGTTCTCGATATCGGCAACCAGGTGACGGAAATGCGTATCAATATTTCGGATTTGCCGGCAGGTATATATTTTGTCCGGACAGCAGCAGGGGCTATTGGAAAATGGATCAAAATCTGAGAAGTTGTCCGCGTGTTTTGATAAGTTCAAATTACGCGGACAACTTCTTGAACACATGAGCCTTCTTTTTTTACCGGAAGATCCAAAATCTTTCCGATTATTGCCCCGGAACTTTTAATTTCAAATTATGTGGACATCAATTGATGCTTTTCAGCACCTTGCTAAAAATGAAATAGATGCGCTCGTTGAGGCGCCTGTATTGATCACCATCCTTGTCGGTGCAGCCGATGGCGATATAGACCGGGAAGAGCGGAAATGGACAGAGCGCTTGCTTCACGCCCGTACATACAACAATCCCAAAGAACTCAACGAGTTCTACCGGGTAGTTATGGAGGACTTCTGGAACAAGGTAGAGGACCATCTGAAACGGTTGCCGGCGGGCGCCGAGGCTCGCAGTGAAGCCATCTCAAAACACCTTGCCGAACTCAACCCGATCCTGGCCAAGCTCGACGCCTCGCTGGCATCCGACCTGTATCATGGATTTATCGGGCTGGCCACAGAAACCGCCAAAGCATCCGGCGGCTTCCTGCGAATGGGCGCCATCAGCGCTGCCGAAAGCCGCTGGGTCGGACTGCCAATGATTGATCCCATCGTACACAGAAATGATGAGGCGGGAGCGGAAAGCGACGAATCTTGATTTGGCAAAAAGAAGAGTGAAAAATCCCTGGAAACCGTCTTTTCTGACGGTTTCCTAAACAGCCTCCAGCATTTCCCACAATCGGACCACTTCTACCGCCTCCCGGACGTCGTGTACCCGGAGTATGTTAGCACCTTGTTGCAGGGCTGCCATGTGCAGGGCGGTCGTGCCGTTCAGCGCGTTTTCCGGACTTACCTTCAAGACTTTACAAATCATTGATTTTCTGGAAATTCCGGCTAGCACCGGCAGCCCCAGCGCGTTTTTAAAAACTGACAGATTATTAAGTAACTGGAAGTTGTGTTCTACTTTTTTTCCGAAGCCGAAACCGGGATCAAGGACTATGTCCTTAATTCCGAGCATTTTCAGTTTTTCTAATCTTTCTATAAAAAAATCCAAAACTTCATCTATAAGATATTCATAATGAGGATTATGTTGCATATCCTGAGGGTTTCCCTTCATGTGCATCAGAATATAGGGCACGTCAAGCGCCGCAACCGTTTCAAAAAGACTGTGATCGAAGCGGCCCGCAGAAATATCATTGATCATACTTGCCCCTGCATTGACCGCTGCCGTAGCTACCGATGATCGCCAGGTATCTACAGAAATGACGGCTTCGGGAAATTCTTTGGCCACAGATTCGACGGCCGTAACAACCCGGCGCAGTTCTTCCTGTTCCGGGACATCCGCCGCTCCGGGCCGGGTAGACACCCCTCCGATATCGATAATTGCCGCTCCATCAGCAAGCATTTTTTGAACCTGCGCGAGTGCCGGGTGATTTTCACTATATCGCCCGCCATCAAAAAAAGAATCCGGGGTGACGTTTAAAATCCCCATTACAAGCGGGTGGGACAAGTCCAGGAGGCGACCACGGCAGTTGAGCGTCATTTTAATTCCTTTATCCAGGTTTTGATAAGTTCGAGGCCTTCCCGGTGCGGAAGTTGCCGGCCCAATTCAGGCATACGGATTCCGGGGTCATCGCTTTCCATGCGGAATACCAGAATGCTTTCGCCGGGTTTGCCCGGTACAATGCCGAATTTGCGATTGCCGCTGCCCCGGCCGGCTGCCACAGGGGTTTTGCCGATTCCAAGGCGCTCCGGGTCTTTTTCAGAAATATCCAGAAACATTCCGCTTGTACTGGCCGGTCCGTGGGGATTGTGGCAGTGGCCGCAATTGGAATCCAGGTATGCCCGCGCCCGATTCGCCAACGAGTCGGCAGCGTGGCGGTAATCGGTCAGCCGGGGCGCCAAATCCGGATTAAACCCGGGCGACAAATCAATCAGACCCTTGTTTTTCCAGTCAAGTAACTGATTTTCAGTGTTTACACTGCGATTTAATTGCCTGGCGGTGATACCGATCGGCACAAACTGACCATCGAATGAGTGACAGCCTTTGCACTGGTTCAGATTAGGGGCGATATACCGGATATTTTGAATGCCGCCTTCTGCAGTGCGCCAGCTGACCGGAAATGTTGCTCCGGCAACTTCCAGCGTGGCATCTGTTTGCGTGTCGTTCCATATATATTCGAGCGCTTTCCATCCTTCAGGCTCTTTCAGGAGCAACCGCGTCTCCAGTAGCCGGCGACCGAATTCCGGCCTTGCAGCATCCTTCGGATAGTAAAATGTTTTGATAATCGCGGCTCCGTCGGGAAAACGGAAAGTAAGGCTGTCATTATATGCCAGTTTTGTTCCTTCCGGCAGAAAAATAAAACGGGCCTTTTCGGCATAATCCGAAAACAAAGGGGCATTTACCTCGTAGGGAAATACCCGGGCGGCCGGATGCAGATCAGCCAAGTTGCCCGTAAAAAATGAATATTCCGAAAGATTCAGTTTGGGCGGATCGTCCTTCGGCGCGGGAAGAGTCCCGCTTCCCAGACCAAGGGCCATTCCCATGCCGATAATCCTAGTTATCGTTTGAAATCGGCGCATGTTCGCAATTATATGGTGTTAAGTCCCTGCTGATGCCTTTGAATTTTTTATCGGCTTTGAGATTGGCGAATGTGCCATTTTCATTATTGCGTATACAAATCCTGTACTCGGACTTCAGGGCGCCGGTAGAATCCAGGTATTCCGGGTTCAGGATACCATCGTACAGGATATGCGGCACCCTTCGAGCAAATTTTAACCAGAAAAGGAACCCCAGTTTGTTCTTCCAGGTCGGCATTCGTTTCCCTTCGGAGTAGACATTGTCGTGTATGAATATGCGGGAAGGGTAGGGGATATAAGCCTTGTCCTTCACAGGGTTTTCTGTAATAAAATAACTGATAATGGCCGTAGAGGCCGTTTTGTTATCAAAAATATAGTTGTCATGCACTTCCACGTCGTTGGTGGCAAGGATCATGATCCCGGTACCGGGGGGCACTTTCCCCACGATGTTGCCTTTGGGCGCAAAATTCCTGTAGTTGTTTTGTACGACCTTGTTTTTCCAGACCTTGACATGACCGCCTCGTTTTTTGGGCAGATCGGGCAAGTCGAATACAAGGATGCCGCCGGTATTGTAAGCGGCGAAATTCTCATAGACCCATGCGTTGGTGGTGTTTTCGATTTCAATACCCGCCACGTTGTTTTTGGCGTAGCATTTTGTCACCCAGACACTGTCAGATTGCCCGATATAGAGCCCCGCATCCGATGCGCCGATGGCAGTGCAACGCTCCATCCGCACGTTTTGGCATTGGACGGGATAGAGCGCATAGGAACCGTTTGTTTTACTGGGTTTGCCATTCCACCTGGCCGTAATATCGCGAAATACCAGACCTTTGACGGATTGGGTCTTGATCAGGTC
>JAKOXM010000815.1 GCA_029781095.1 Bacteroidota bacterium | reverse complement strand
CTGATATTTGCTGTGTCGCTGATTCTGCTCGATCTGTCGGAGTACGTTTACCACCGGTTCATGCACCGCTATAAATTACTGTGGCGCCTGCATTTGGTACACCACAGCGATCACGTGGTCGACGTTTCCACCGTATTGCGCGAACACCCGGCTGAGACAGCCTTGCGATTACTGAATACCTTGTTTTGGACCTTTCTTTTTGGCGTGCCGGTGTGGTGTCTGGTATTTCGCCAAATCATGCAAGTCGTATTCACCGTCGGGACTCACTCGAATTTTCGTTTGCCAGACCCGGTGGACCGGGTATTGAGCCTGGTGCTTATCACGCCCAATATGCACCATGTCCACCATCATTACGAGCAGCCATACACGGATCGCAATTTCGGCGATATCCTGAGCATATGGGATCATCTTTTCGGCACTTTCGCGCGCCTCGATGCCCTCGAAGTGGTATTCGGGGTGGACACCTGCCCGCTGGATGTTGAGCATGCATCCGGTTTGGCATTGCTGCAATTACCCTTTCTGGCATCCAAAACAATACAGTCGACCCCGGACCATCCATGAGAGTTTAACCATTTTTCATTTATCAACCATTCTTCCATGCAAATACAAACCTCCCGTATCGGAATCGCTCCGATGCAGCCGGGCGAAATGCCCTTGAAGCAGCAAAGTATTCCTCCGGACAGCTTCGTTCACAGGATGAACGTCTTATACGTCAACACCCGGGTTCTGGCCGCCAATGTGCTCAGCCTGCACCTGCATGTGGCCGGACAAGAAAACTTCTCAGACAGCGTGGCAATGCTTTTAAGTCGGTTTCAACTGGATTTGGCGGACCAGGCCAACGCCCTGCAACTGCAAATCGGCATGATCCGGGGTGTACCCGCACCAGCCCGGGAATGGGTCTGCTATGCCGAATTGTGGCGAATTCCCGAAATCCGCGATGTGCCGGCAGGGCTGGCGCGGGTGCTCGATGCGACCGATTTGTTGATGGAATTGCACGAGTATTTGTTGCCGACAGCCGCCGGACTATGCGATCATGCTGTTTCGTATTATCTCCTTGCGGGGCACCTGACCGTACTAAACGAACATTGGCATTGCATTCGAAGCCTGAAAGTTTTGACGGGTGAGATATAGTAAAAACAGACATGCGTCTGATTTCCAGGAAGTACAGCTGCGTTTTGCCTCAAGCATCCGTCTTACTCCAAAGCAACCGAAATATGCGATTTGTTCACCGGTTAAATTATTCCCAACGTATGAAATTGCTCTTATTGGCGACCCCTATTGCCCTGGCCAGCCTTGTTTTCACGACTTCCACAGCATCCACCTTGCCTGCGACGAGAGGCGATATCACATTCCGTGTTAGCGGTATGGACAACTCGAAAGGGGTTGTGCGCGTAGTGCTGTACAGCGATGAAAAAACATTTCTTTCCGAATACGGCTTTGCCGTAGCGGACAGCGCATTTGCCCGCGCAAACGGTATCGTAGAAGTAACCCTGCACAACGTACCGTTCGGCACGTATGCGGCGGCTTTGTACCAGGATGAAAATCAGAACGGGGTAATTGACCAAAATATGTTCCGTATACCGACCGAGCCTTATGCTTTCAGCAACGGTGTAAGAGCCAAATGGAAGGTTCCTGATTTCAATAAAGTTGCATTCCGGTTCGAACAGTCCGGAGCGCAGCCCGATGTTACACTCCGCGACTGGTCGTCTCAATAACAGGAAGAGTAGTAGGTTTTTATACGCCGCCTTGCCCGTACAATTATATTGTCGGGCGGGCGGCATTTTTTTGTAAAAGCCCGGAAAAACTGAATTAGACAGATAGCATTTCCCTCTTCCTGTTCAGTTTGTGATTTATGTTGGGAAGAAAAATACATCTCCCAATTTTCTCCAAAATTGCGCCTCACCTTTGCCCCATTCATTCATTATAAACGTATTTCAAGCATGAAAAAGATAGCATTTCTTTTTGCACTCATCCTCGGATCGGGCTGTGCCATATCCGCACAGAAAACGCCGCCCCAGGCTGTAGTGGTCGCTTTTAACCAAAAATTTCCCGGTGTGAAGAAAGTGGGCTGGGACAAAGAAAAAAACGGCGAGTGGGAAGCGGAGTTCGAACAAAACGAAGTGGATATGAGCGCCAATTTTTCCGCCGACGGCAAATGGCTCGAAACGGAAACAGAAATAAAGGTAACCGATTTGCCCGCACCCGTTCAAGCCGCCCTGAAGGGCAAAAAAATCAAGGAAGCCGCGCGTATCCAGAAGGCCGACGGTACCACTGTTTATGAGGCCGAAGTTCGCCGGAAAGACCTGCTTTTTGACGCGAATGGCAAGCAGTTGAACTGATCGGGTCAGATTTAATTTTTTGCAACGCGGCGCATATCTCGAAGGGGTATAGCGCCGCGCGCATTTTCACCGGGTGCATTTCCTTTCAAATTTCTTCAAAATCAGTCGGCTCATTTGTGACAAAATAGCGCAAACCATGACCACCGTTCGATATTTCGCCCCGATCCTTTTTTTCATGCTCGTAACCGGAAGCGTCGGCGCCCAGATAAAGCTGTCCGGTGAAGTAACCGACCCTCGGGGTGAAGATCTCGCTTTCGTTTCGGTGCTGGTAGAAGGCGATGTCGCGCGGACGGTATTTACCGACATCGAAGGGCGATTTTCAGTGAACCTGCCCAAAATGCCGGTAGCCATCACGTTCCGTTATGTTGGATATGTAACGCTGCGACTCGATTCGGTTTGGCTGCAATCGCACGCACGCCAGTTATTGAAAGTCATATTGCAGGAAGAAAAAAATGAACTCGGTGAAGTGGAAATCCACCCAGGTGAAAACCCTGCCGATCGTATTATCCGCAACGCAGTGGCCAACCGCGATCGCCACAACCCTGAAATCTGTCCTCAATATACCTGTACTGTGTATGGCAAACAGTCTGTACAAACCAATGCCAACTGGCGCGGGCTATTGCGACTTTATGCCGCCGGCCGGGATTCGTCATTGTTGTCGTTGCGCGACACATCAGCGCTTTCACCGCGCCAATTGCGCCGCTTGCAACGGCTGGCCAAAAGCCGGAAAATCGACAACGGAGGCGATCATGACGATCTCCTTATAGAATCGGTAGTGCGGCGGTCATTTCTTTATCCCGATCAGGTGAAACAGGAGGTACTGCAAAACCGGGTGAGCGGTTTTCGCGATCTGCCCGTAGCAGCCATTGCCGATCTGGTGCAGCCGTTTTCATTTTATCGGGATTACATCGCGTTGATTGACAAGGCTTTCGTCAATCCAATCAGCCCTAATAGCCCTCAATTATATTTTTTTAACCTTGAGGATACGTTGTATCAGGGGCGTGACACAGTCTTTGTGATTTCGTTTCAGCCACATCGGGGCCGTGTGTTCGACGCTCTGAAAGGCACACTTTACATCAATACCAACGGCTGGGCAGTGCAAAATGTGCGGGCCGAACCTGCGAATCAAAATACCAAACTTTGGCTGAAGATAGAGCAGCAGTATACTCCAATAACGGATAGTTTAACAGGCCGGATACGATGGTTTCCCGAACAATTGAATTTTGAACTGGCATTCGGCGACGTCGCGGGCTTGCAACTTCGCGCCACAGGTCGCAGCCGGATATCCAATGTGAATTTTCACCCCCGGTTGCATGCCACGGATTTCGACCCTGAAACACCTATCGTATTTGCGCCACAGCCCGGCACCCGCGCCGACAGCAGTTGGGCACGCTGGCACGCCCTGAACCCCTTGAGCCGGCGCGAAAAACGCACCTTCGAATATGTCGACAGCCTTGGACAACGCAGGCATTTCAACCGGATCGAGTGGCTGGCAAAAGTAGCAATGGCCGGCGTAGCGCCGGCCGGCGGGCTTGTCGGGTTCGATGCGCTTAAATTTATAGCGATCAACGATTTTGAAACCCTGCGTCTTGGCGCTGGATTGACCACCGCCCAACAACAGCCATTCCGGTTGCCACACCGTTTCGATGCGGATGCCTGGACCGGTTATGGGTTTGGCGACAAGGCCTGGAAATACGGAGGCGGGCTGAGCTGGCGCACGGGGAAATTGCGCAATACCGCACTGACGCTCGACTACCGCCACGACCTGTTCGCTTCAGGCGAACTCGAAGGCTGGCTCGACTTTCGGGGCGGCTTCGACGGGGCGTTTTATGCCAAAACCCTGAACCGCCTCGACGAAACTTCGATTTCGCTGCGTGCCAAGCCCTTCAAAGGCTTTTCAACCTACCTGGCTATGCGCCGGCAATCGCTCACACCGGCCTATGAATATGCCTTCACACCGGAACCTGATCGCATGACCGGACAG
>JAKOXM010000037.1 GCA_029781095.1 Bacteroidota bacterium | reverse complement strand
GGCTTGTTCCATACAACTTACCTCGACTCGCCATTAGAAACCCGGCAAAAGCAGACCGGAAATAATTCAAACGAGTTTTTTACGATTCAAACGGATTATACGAATCCTTTGAATGCCAATATGAAACTCGAAATCGGCGCCCGCGCTGCCATTCGAAACTTCAGGAGTGAAAACGGCAACTTTCAGTATAATTTCGGTGATGGTGTATATGAACTCGTACAGGGCTTTGCCGACCGCTACAAATTCAACGATCAGGTGTATGCCGGATACGGCAACTTCAGCCATTCTTTCACGAAATGGGGCTATCAAATCGGCGTTCGGGCTGAAAGTTCGCTCTACACCGGCACGTTGCTGGAAAACGATTCTACCTTTAAAAACGAATATCCGCTTAGTCTCTTTCCGAGTGCGTTCGTGACCTATAAACTCAATGAAGAGGATAATATCCAGTTGAGTTATACCAGGCGTGTGAACAGGCCTAACTTCTTTCAGATCATTCCGTTTCCGGATTTTTCCGACTCATTGCTGCTCTCCCGGGGAAATCCTGCGCTCAAACCGGAGTTTACCAACTCGTTTGAACTGTCCTATCAGAATATTTTCAGCAAAGGGCACAACCTGTTGGCGAGTGTCTATTACAAGCGGGCAAGCGACCTGATTACGCGTTATCAGTTGTCGGAGTATAATGCCGTGCTGGGGCGGGAAGCAATCGTTTCTACCTATGCCAATTCAAATTCAAGTATCGCTTACGGTCTCGAACTGACCGTCAAAAATACTCTCTGGCAAAAGATCGAACTCACCTCGAATGTTAATTTTTACAATTCGATCGTGGATGCCCGGAATATCGAGAGCAATTTGAAGACGGAGCAGTTTACCTGGTTTGTGAAAGAAAACCTCAACATCAAACTGCCTCAAAGTTTTTCGTTGCAATTTTCAGGGTCTTACCAAAATCGCACGGCATATTCGCTTGAAAACCGAAGTCGTTATGGCGGCTGGGGCGGAGGCAATTCCAGTACGGCCCAGGGCTATTCAACTCCGGTCTGGTATGTCGACTTTTCTGTTCGAAAAGATATGTGGAACCGAAAAGCCACAATCACGCTCAACGTTCAGGATATTTTTCGCTCGCGCAAAAACGGCTCTCATACGGAATCGGCATTCTTTATTCAGGACACCTGGCGCCTGCGCGATCCGCAATTTGTCCGGCTGAATTTTTCGTACCGGTTTGGAAAATTCGACGTGTCGCTGTTCCGGCGAAAAAATACACGGGTAGAAACGGATAGTATGGAGGGCGGGTTTTAACGCAACTTGCTACTTTTGCGTGCCAAATAATTTTGATCGTGAACTTCTTTGCCCGTATTCTTCGCCGTTGGTATCGCTCTATTCCGCAAGATGACCAGGGAAAACTCCGTTGGGGAAGGTATTTCAGGCGACTGACTATCAAACTTGTACTTTGGTTCTTCGGTATTACCGTGGGCCTTGCCTTGTTGTATAGTTTTCTGCCTGTGCCCGTTACCCCGCTGATGCTGGAGCGATGCTGGCAACAGTCATGGGATCCGGAAAGGGAAATGCGCCTTCGCCACGACTGGGTTTCATTTTCCGAATTGTCGCCCCATCTTCAGCTGGCGGTTGTCTGTTCCGAGGACCAGGACTTTCTTGAACACGAAGGATTTGATTTTGAAGCGATTGAAAAAGCGTATAAGTATAACAAAACCCACAAACACAAACGCGGAGCCAGTACGATCAGTCAGCAAACTGCCAAAAATGTGTTTCTTTGGCCGGGTCGCTCGTGGTTGCGAAAAGGACTGGAGGTCTATTTTACTTTCCTCATCGAGACTATCTGGAGCAAGGAGCGCATCATGACTACCTATCTCAACAGTATTGAATTCGGCGATGGCATTTACGGGGCGGAGGCTGCCGCCCGGTATTATTTCAGGAAAAGCGCAAAAGACCTCAATCGCCAGGAATCGGCATTGCTCGCGTCTGTTTTGCCCAATCCATTGATTTACAAGGTTGACAACCCGTCTTCAAAGGTGAGAGAACGCCAACAATGGGTGTTGAGCCAAATGCGTATGTGGGGAGGCAAAATCGACTATGACACCCCCAATACGCCCAAAAAAAGCGGGCAATAACATCGCCCAAACACCGGATCACAGACATCATCGGACCAATGGCAAAAAAAACAAAGCCCCAACAGATCACAGCGGCCGTTCCCGCTCTGGAAACGAGACCAGTCGAACGTTCTTTCTTCGACCGTCCCTGGCTGCCCGAACTGCTTCTGATTTTGTCAGTCATGGCCGTATACATCATGTCTGTGCCAAACGGTTTTGTTTTTTTTGACGACGACAAGGCGATTTTGTACAACCACGCGCTTCAGAATCCTTCTTTCGGCAAGTTTTTTTCCGGACAAAATCTGGGCATGTACGCCCCCTTAACCTGGATCGCTTACTGGGTTGGGAATCTGCTTTCAGGAAAAGAGGCCTGGGGCTACCACGCACTCGGCATGGCTTTGCATGCCCTGAATTCTGTGTTGGCCTTTATACTTCTGCGCCGCCTGACCGGCCGCAGCTGGGTTGCATTTTTTGCCGCCTTGTTGTTCGCCGTGCATCCCATGCAGGTGGAAGCCGTCAGTTGGGCTGCAGCACTCAGTACGGTTTTGTTTTCTACGTTTTATTTGCTGAGTGTGATCGGATATCTCAACTGGCTGAAACAACCGCCGTCGCCCGCTTTAAAAGACGGAGGCTCCCCTGACCCGTTTTGGCTTGTCGTTTCTTTAATGACCTTTCTTGCCGCCTGTTTGTCAAAATCGGCAGCGGTGACTCTTCCGCTTGTTCTGGGTGCGGTGTTTTTTTATAAAAACAAAAATTTGTCAAGAAAATTTTGGCTGAGTATAATTCCATACGGCGCATTTGCAATTAGATTTGGTCTTTACACTTTTTCCACCCGGGCGCAGGAAGGACATGATATCGAGGCCAGTTCAGCGGCATTTTCCGCCGTGGACCGGTTTTGGATGGTTTGTCAAACCCTTCTTTTTTACCCTTTCAAACTGCTGATTCCAATCGGGTATTCCGTGTCCTATCCGTTTGTCAAGATGGATGGCGCCTGGCAGTGGTCGTATTATGCCGCGCCGGCAGTGCTGCTCGCCCTGGCATACCTGGTCTGGAAAAAATGGCGCAACCGGCCCGATCTTTTGCTGGGAATGGCGCTTTATCTGCTGCCCCTCACAGTTATGCTGCCATTTCGCACGGTGGGTAGTTTTGAACTTCGCTCCGACCGATATGTCTACATTTCCTGTATAGGTCTGTTTTTTATCGCAGGATTACTTTTGGAAAAGCAAAAAGATCTCGTACGAAACCTCGCAATGTTGCTGCTTGCAGCGGGTTTCGGATTTTTAGCGTTCCGGCAAACATCGGTATGGAAAGAAGGAGTGGCCTTGTTTCAAAATTGCGTCGCCAAAACACCGGAATCTTCTCTTTGCCAGTGCAATCTGGCATACAATCAGCTGATCAATTTCGATTTTGAGGGCGCCGCATTCCATTACACGGAAGCACTAAAATACGATCCTTCCACCATAGAGGCTTATAACGGCCGGGGCCAGGCCTATTTCCAGCTCCGTCAAATTCCGCAGGCCCTGGATGATTTTGACAAGGCCATTCAGGCAGGTATTGTAACGCCCAAACTTTTTCTGAATCGCGGAAAGTGCCTCGTCATGCTCAACCGGCCTGAAGAAGCCATCCCCGACCTGACAAAAAGTATTGATCTGGAACCCAAATCTGCCGAAACATATTATTTCCGGGCGGTTGCTTACGATAAGACAGGAGATCCGGAAAATGCCATACAGGATTACGGAAGCGCCATACAATTGAATCCCAATTACGTGGAAGCCCTCGTGAACCGCGGCATCCTGCTGTTCGATGCCAAACGCTCCGACGAGGCCGCCGCAGATTATACGGCAGCATTAAATGTGGCATCCGCGAACGTACAACCGATGATACTCGTCAACCGCGCCAATGCATGGTTGCAGGCGGGAAAATTCGATAAAGCCCTGGATGATGCTTCCAGCGCTATAAAATTGAATCCGCAGTACGGTCGTGCCTACCACACCCGGGGAGCCATTTACCTCAAACTCGGCGATATGGGCAAAGCCCAGACCGATTTGATGCGATCACAGGAGTTGCAGCCTAAATAGTCCTGAACAGTTTGTTAACCACCCGGCAAATGCCGGATGCGGCCTTATTTTTGCCGTTCGATATTGAGATTTGATATTATTCAGACGATTTTTCATGAAGAAAACACTACTATCCTGCCTGTTTTTTACCCTTTCGTTGCAATTTGCCTTCACACAGAACTATGAGTTTAAAAACGGAAACTGGTATAACGGCGAAGGATTTACAACCGGTACCTGGTACGTTTCCAAAGGCGTATTCAGCAAAAAGGCACCCTCGACACTTGATTCTGTCATTGATTTACAGGGTCGATGGGTGGTGCCTCCTATGGGCGACGCCTTCAGTTCGAGCGTAGCGGACAACCCATCTGCAGCCAATACCTTGAAAATGTATTCGGAAGAGGGCACTTTTTACCTTCAAATTCTTTCCAACACACTCGAAGGCCGCGCCGATGCGCAAAAACTGCTTGGCAAACCCGGCATGCCCGACGTGACCTTTGCCAATGGCGGCATCACCTGCACCCTGGGCTATCCTTTCGTGAAGTACGAAGGTCCCGCCCAGGGCATCCGCAATCCGCAGACCATCGCCGAGCAATACGGCTTCATCAAGGAGCAACGCAAAATGCTCGGCGACGGATACTGGTTTGTCGACAGCAAAGATGCCCTCGACAAGAGCTGGAATAAAATAAAAGAACAAAAACCCGATGTAATTTCGATTTACCTGCTCGACAGCCAAAATAGCGGCGGCAAGGAAAGCAAAGGGTTGTCGCCCGACATCGCAAAATTGGTTGTGAAAAAAGCGCACAAATCGGGCTTGCGTGTTTTTGCGCATGTGGAGACCGCAGAAGACGTCAGACTTGGCATGAAACTGGGCGTCGACGGATTTGCCAATATTCCCGGTTATAACTGGGATGGAACCGGCGCCCCCTCCAAATACGAGTTGTCCGATGCGGATATAAAACTGTTGGTCAAGAAAAAAACGGCCGTTATTACGCTTTTGGCCCACGGCCAAAGTGCAGGCGCCAGGGATACCGTTCAGTCATTTCACGCTAAAACCCTGAAAAATCTGCTTGCAAAAGGAGTAAACCTGTTGATGGGTTCCGACGATGAACTCAGGACCACGCGCGGCGAATTGAACTACTGGTACACCCTCGGGTACATTGAATACCCTAAAGTTTTAAAAATCCTTTGCGAGAATACACCGCGGGCGATTTTTCCCAAACGAAAAATCGGAAGGATTGACGACGGTTATGAGGCGAGTTTCCTCGTTCTGAGTGATAACCCGGTGAACAATATCCTCAAGATACGCGTAGCATCCTTCAAAATGAAAAACGGCCGGTTTCTGAAATAAACCGGCAGGCACTGGCCACCATGCGGCGGCGGAGCGAAGGCTCTGTCGCCGCATTTTAATAACAGCCAAAACACCATTTGAAGATTTCTGCGGTTATTATGCCTCGCAGACACCCTGAAATGGAAATTGTGACGTTAGAGACTGTTTGAATTTATCTCACCGGCCAAAAGGTGTTTTTCGATTCTGACAGATAAACTCAAGCGGTCTCTGATTGCCCACTAACAAAACTCAATAAAGCATACTATGCGCATTCCAGTCCTGCTCACAGCCATTTTCACCCTGGTTCAACAATTTTCCTTTGCACAAAAAACGGACGCCCAACAGCCGCAACAAAAAGTGGTAAGCGGCATCGTTCTGCTCAATGACAAAACGATGCCTGATGGCAAAGCCATCCTTGCTTCCCTGAAAAAAGACTGGAAAATCAAGACCGATTCGTCCAGTATTGCAGATAAAACGATCGTGTTTTCTTCCCAAAATGCGACAGTGATGATCGCATTTCTTGATTATCCGGTGCCGCTGACAGAAATACACACGGCAGCAAGATTCTCATGGCTATGGAGAACTGCGGAAAAGGACGCGGGCGGACATCAATCGCAGGTCGTTGTCTCGGTGGTCGGTTCTTCCGGTAAAACCCTGGATCTGTATAAACTATTTAGGTGGGTAACGGCTTGTGTGCTCGAAAATACCCAATCCGCCGGGTTCTATATGGGCGAACAATACCTGCTTTTGTCTAAAGATTTTTACCGATCCGCAGCCGTTAACATGCGTGATAATCAAACGATTCCGCTCTATTGCTGGGTATACTTCGGCATGATCCAGGATAAGGAACTGAGTAATGGTTACACCTATGGCCTGCAGGAATTTGGCTTGCCGGAAATGGAAGTGGTAAATTCAAAACAATCGCTCCAGGATGTCCATTCCATTTTGTACGATGCTGCGTTGACGGTCATCCAATACGACAGAAAACTGACAGACGGCCAGACTCTGACCACAATAGAAGGCCAGAAACTAACGGTGCATTCTTCCAAAGCAGCATTCCAGGAAGGGGAAACCCTGAAGATTGAATTCTAGATTTCGTTGCGGGAGGCATTTATTTGGTGTCCGCAGCGTAACGGGATCATTTCAAGACAGTCACATTGCCCTGAAACTGTTTCCGCTTGCCGGAGAGGTACTCGATTTCCGCAACCCACAGATACACGCCCGGTTGCGCGGGTTTGCTGCCCCAACGGCCGTTCCATCCCTTCAGGGGGTCGTTGGGCGGAAAGTTGTCCCGTTCAAAAACAATGCTTCCTCCCCTGCTGTAAATGAGCATGGATATTATGCGTGAAATGCCTTCACCTGCAAACAGGGTAAAATAGGCGTCCTGATTGCTGCCCGGCATGATCACATTCGGAAAATAGAGGTTGATCTTGTCTGCCACGACGGTAACCTGGTCGCGTGCGATGCAGCCGTCGGAGGTTCGAACTTCTATGGCAAAATCGGTTGTTTCGGTAACCCGCACAAGCTGATCCAGGGTATCCTGTTTTGCGAACAAGTCTGGCGGGCGCCACTCGATGGCCTGGAGAGCGATGCCGGGGGGCGTGACCAGGGCCCGAAGATGAACGTGCTCGCCTTCCACAACCGTGTCTTTGTCGGGAATCAGGTAGACCTCCAGTTCTTCCGGTTCGGGTACCTGGGCTTGCCACTGCTTTATACAGCCCGAAGCGTCCCGCACATAAACCGTATACGTACCGGGCCACAACCTGTCAAAAGTGGAATTCGTGCTAAACGATTGTCCGTCAAGAGAATAGTAAAAAGGTTTTTCGCCTCCGAAGACAGCGCTCACCTTGATGATACCATTGCGAAGGCCAAAGCATTCAACGGAGTTGATCTCCAGGTCAATGCTGTCAACACAAGATGCGTATGATGATCCTTGAAAACAAAAAAACAGTAAGAATACCGGCAGATACCGGAGTACGTGAATGGTCATGGTAAGTGGCGGCTCGATTAAGACGGTTGGTTAGAGCGTTCGACACCCAAATTTGCTGCCTTAAAGGTAACATAAATTTCATCTTTCAGCCAAAGCCTCTGCCACCAGCCGGTGGAAATGGTGTACGCCCTGTTCCCTGCCCGGCGAAAATCGCCCGTGTTTGTAAAACCGGGAGCGGGTGCCTATCTGGACCTGTTCAACAACAGCCTCATCTTCCCGTTCGACAAGATCGAGGTCGGCGCCGGCGCCCTTGCCGAGTTTGGAAGCATCCCATACATATGACCGAAAACTTACCCTGGTCAGATCTTCGCGAAGCGGGCGAACGATATTTACGGACAATCCCCAGGGATAAAAATTGAACATGATATTGGGAAACAGCCAAAAGTAGTAACCCGCTATTGGCTGTCCAAAATCTTCGTGGTCGCCCGGAAGATCGAACACCGCCTCGCCGCCTTTTGAAATACCGACCTGTACATTTCCCCAATCGAACACCTCCGTGCGATAATTGCCCCAGTCCAGGGAAGCAGCCAAACCCTTGTGTATAAACGGTATATGGAAGCCTTCCAGGTAGTTGTCGCAATACAGCGCCCAGTTGGCCTTTACGAGATAGTCACGGGAACGCACAGGATCGAAACGGAATTGCTCAACCGGCAAAAAACCGATTTTCCGCTCCATACCCGCTATCCAGTTGTCAAAAGTGCATGCCGGGTCTATTGAAGTAAAGACAAACTGGCGCCAGGAACAGGCAGGTAATTTCGGCAGATCGTCATTTGCACAGGGGAAGTTTTCCATGCCCTGGGTTTCAGGCATAGCCGCAAACGTCCCGTTCAAATGAAAGCGCCTTCCGTGATACCCGCAAATGATGCCGCGCTCCAGTTTGCATGGATGCTCGACCAGAATTTTACCGCGATGGGTACATACATTCGACATGCATTGCAGCAAGTTTTGCCCGTCGCGCAATAACAGCAAGGGTTCTTCTATAAAATTTTCCATAAACTGGAAAGGCATCGCATCGTGGGGCAGCCGAACCGTTTCTTCTGCATGCGCGATCATCTGCCAGGAGCGGGCAAATATCTTTTCACGGCAGGTATCGAATACTGCCGGGGAATTATAAAATCTGCCCGGAAGCGTTGCAGCACGGCGGATGTCGGATGTAATCTGGAACATAACACGGTAAAATCTATGAAGTAAAACAGCAAATTTAGCACCTTCGGGCTATTTGGATCCTATCTGCCGCATCCGCAGCGTCAAGTATTTCTACATTCGCCTCCATATGAAACAGCATATCAAGCATCTTTACGAGATATCGAACAAAACCAGGCGGCACATTATCGGACTCATGTCCGGCACCTCGCTCGATGGTCTGGATGTGGCACTATGTGCCTTCGAAGGTTCCGGATTGAATACCCGGGTAGAACTGCTGCAATTTGAAACCATTGGGTATGATGACGCCTTTCGTTTGGAAATCAGAAAGGTGTTTGCCAAGAAAGAAGTTGATTTTCAACATTTTACGTTGCTAAACGTTCTCGTGGCCGAACGGCATGCCGCTCTTGTGAACCAGTGCCTGGCAAGTTGGGATATCAATCCGGCCGAAGTTGATCTCCTGGCCAGTCATGGGCAGACGGTTTTTCATGCGCCGCGGGTTTTTCATGGCATGCCGGAATATCCCAACGCCACACTTCAGATTGGAGACGGCGATCACCTCGCCATGCGCACCGGGATTATCACAATCAGCGATTTCAGGCAAAAACACGTAGCAGCCGGAGGAGAAGGCGCGCCACTTGCCCTGTACGGCGATTATTTTCTTTTTGGAAAAAGGGGTGAAGACCGGTTTTTGCTCAATATGGGCGGCATTGCCAACTTTACCTGGTTGCCGGGTGACGGCGACATGGGCCGGTCATTTGCCACCGATACCGGTCCTGGCAACACCTTGCTCGATGTATTTGCGCAGGAATTATTCGGGCAGCCATTCGATAAAGATGCCGGGCTTGCCCTGAAGGGACGTGTACACGAACGCCTGCTCTTTTTGCTCAAACAAGATCCGTTCTTTGAAAAACCGTTTCCCAAGACCATCGGCCCCGAATTGTTTTCGCCTGCATGGGTAAAAAGCGCCATTATCCGGCTTCGGGGAGAGACTATTGATCCACACGACATCATGGCTACCCTGACCCGCCTTACGGCCGACACCATTACGGAAGCTTTGTGCAGGGTGCGGCCGCCATCATCAAACCTGCCCGCCACAACGCTCTATCTGAGCGGCGGGGGAGCACACAATCAACTGATTGTTAAATATTTATCGCAAAGTCTCAAGGGCTGGCAAATACAACCGATGGAAGTCCTCGGCATACCCGGCGATGCAAAAGAGGCCGTGCTTTTTGCCGGACTGGCCAACGAAACGGTATCCGGCGATGCAACGCAGAAAAGCGTATTGGGCGGATTGCCCGTTGTAGGTATGGGCAAGATTTCATTTCCCGGATAATTTATGCGATAACCGTTTTGCCGTACTTGTAATGAAACGCTGTGGGCATTCCTGTACAGTATTTTTGTTGGACAGATGACAATTTTCTCAAAAAACACTTATAAAAATTGGCGTAACGCAAAAGAATAAATACATTGTTGCCCTCTTAGAGAAAAAATCGTAATTAATCACTTCTATCATGTCACTTTTAAAATAGTATTCAAATGAAAAAAACGCTATTATTCATTTGTTTAATCCTGTTTTTGGGGGTTACGGGTTTCACACAAACATCCCAACCTGTAATCATTCAAAAAACTTCTGACCACATCAAACTTCCGCAAAGAATTAGCACCAGCCAGCAAGGCAGCGTAATGAAACAATACCTGCAACTGAAGGCTGATGACGAACTCAAATCGATTCGCAAAGAGAACGACGAGATCGGTTTTACGCATGAGCGTTTTCAGCAGTATTTCAAAGGCGTCAAAGTTGAAGGCGCCGAGTACAGTGTGCATTCGAAGGACGGATTATTCGATTTGATGACGGGCGATTACAGGACCGTAGCCGATCTTGACGTCAATCCTTCGATTTCAGTTTCAGCAGCATTCGATGCCGCTATCGGACATGTAGGCGCCCGGCTTTATGCCTGGGACGACGCCGTAAAA
The DNA here is from genome assembly GCA_029781095.1 of Bacteroidota bacterium. Taxonomy (GTDB): domain Bacteria; phylum Bacteroidota; class Bacteroidia; order Chitinophagales; family Saprospiraceae; genus M3007. The sequence goes on along the minus strand of JAKOXM010000037.1, from coordinate 1,611 downwards.
ACCGATTACCCGGATTATAAAAAACCACAGGGGGAATTGGTGATCGTAACAGACCCGGAAGGCAATGCGCCGCCGCGGCTCGCTTACAAATTTGACATCTATGCTGCCGATCCATTGTACAGGGCCAACGTTTTCGTCGATGCACATACGGGCGCCTTTATCCAGGAGCACTCGTTAATCTTCGACACAAACGTACCGGCTACAGGCAACAGCCTTTACAACGGCAATGTGCCATTTACGGCAGATTTTACGGGCAGCCTTTACCGGCTTCGCCAGACCGTGAGCGGCAGCGGCATCCAGACTTACAACCTGAATCACGGTACGAGTTACAATTCCGCGACGGATTTTACCAGCAGCACGACCAATTTCACCGGGGACAACTCGGCTGTTTCAGCACATTGGGGGGCCGAACGTACGCACAATTACTACCTGACGCAACACGGCCGGAACTCCTATAACGGAACCGGCGGCATTATCAAATCCTACGTACACTATTCAAACAATTATGTCAATGCCTTCTGGGACGGAACGCGCATGACTTACGGAGATGGCGATGGCGTAAACTACTTCCCGCTCGTATCGCTCGATATCTGCGGCCACGAGCTTTCGCATGGCGTAACGCAATATTCAGCAAACCTCACGTACAGCAACGAATCGGGCGCTCTGAATGAATCATTCTCCGATATTTTCGGAGAGTGCATTGAAAATTTTGCAGACGGTCCGAACGACTGGCTAATGGGCGACGACATTGGTCCCGGAGGCAGCGGAGGGGCATTCCGCTCCATGGCCAATCCCAATTTGTACGGCGACCCGGATACTTACCACGGAACATACTGGTACAGCGGCAGTGCCGACAACGGCGGCGTGCATACCAACTCGGGCGTGCAAAATAAGTGGTTCTACATTCTCTCTCAGGGAGAATCCGGCACGAATGACAACGGCAACGCTTATAATGTTACCGGCATCGGTATCGACAATGCAGCAGCCATTGCTTACCGGAACCTTACAGTTTACCTGACTTCTTCATCCAACTACGCAGCTGCGAGAGCGGGCGCCATTCAGGCAGCGAAAGATCTGTTTGGAGCGGGTTCTGCTGAAGAGATCGCCACTACTGACGCATGGTACGCGGTAGGTGTCGGTTCGGAATACAACGCTGGCGGCGGCGGCGGTGGCGGCGGCCCGCTTGTATCGGGCTATTTTGAAACCGGCTGGGATGGCTGGACAAGCGGCGGTGTTGACTGCTCCCGGGTTACCAGTTCATCCAACTCTTTTGAAGGCACCCACTCGATCAGAATCCAGGATAATTCCGGAACGGCTTCTGCAATGACCTCCTCAGCCGTTGATGTAAGCGCTTACAATACCCTGACGATCCAGTTCTACTTCAAGGCAGTCGGGATGGAAAACGGAGAAGATTTTTGGGTGCGGTATTTCAACGGCAGCGCGTGGACAACAGTTGCCGCCTATGCCCGCGGTACGAATTTCAATAACAACACCTTCTACGTTGTAACGATAACGCTGAGCAATGCGCAATACAATTTCCCGACCAACGCGCAGTTCAGGTTCCAGTGCGATGCAAGTGATAACAGCGACCAAATCTACATCGATGCAGTG
>JAKOXM010000026.1 GCA_029781095.1 Bacteroidota bacterium | reverse complement strand
CCCCCGATGGGAGGGGAGACGTCGCGCCAAACGCGACGTTTAACGTCGCGTCTCCCCTCCCATCGGGGGAGGGGCCGGGGGTGGGGCCGATCGTAACCAGCCGAAATCCCGGAAACCTGTCACGCGCATATTCCATCAGGTCAGCCAGATAACGCCAGTCCACGATCCCGGCAGTACCGGAAGCCGGGTCGAAGTCCAGGGTGCCGTGCAAACTGGAAGTAGTGATGTTTTTTGCTTTTGCCAGCGTTTCAAGGCCGGCCAGCACGGCTCCCGGGTTTTGCGTTACCCCCGGCCCGGTGAAGTGAAGCCCTATAAAATCGGCATAAATGCCATCGAACAGATGCGTGAAAAATGTCCGGTCAGGAGCGCCGTCCAGATAAAACCGAATCCCTCCTGCGCCGCCCTGCAAGGCTTCGAGCGTCTGCCGGTTGGCAACAACAGGGTCGGTAGCCGGCACATCTTCGCAGATTTCCCAATGGCCGGGCTCGGCAAAAAGGGGAAGGGGCGGTTCCTTAAAATCGTCGGCATGGGCAAAAGGGGATACAACAAACGCATCCGACACTTGCCAGTTCAGATCATCCAGCGGCCTGTCTTTCAAGTCTTTGGCAATTTTTTGCAACCAGGCATCCTTGCTTACCGGAGGAAATTCCGCGAAAAAATCCTTTCCGGGCTTCGTTGTGTCCATTCCTTTTATTTTGTGGCAAAAATAAAATTTATAAGCGCGGCCTTTTCATCAATTTCCAATCATAATTCATTTTTTTTGACGAACCTTTTTTGGGAGAACCTGTTTATCTTTGCGGTTGATTCAATCTAAATAAACTTATATGAGCCAGCATCGCCTGATATACCTTGATAATAATGCAACAACGCCATGCGATCCACGTGTGGTGGATGCGATGGTGCCTTATTTCTATGAAAAACACGGAAATGCCGCCAGTCGCAGTCACCAGTTCGGCTGGGAAGCGGAAGACGCCGTAGACTATGCCCGCGAGCAGATAGCCGCTTTGCTGGAGGTGGAAGACAAGGAAATCATATTTACCTCCGGCGCTACGGAAAGCAATAATCTCGCGCTCAAAGGGGTTTTTGAGATGTACGCCAGAAAAGGCAACCACATCATTACGCTCGAAACGGAACACAAGGCCATCCTGGATACCTGTAAACACCTCGAAAAAGCCGGCGCCGAGATCACTTACCTGAAAGTAAAGGAAGACGGGCTCGTCGACCTCGCGGACCTCGAAGCCGCCATAAAGCCGACGACTATTCTCGTTACGGTGATGTGGGCCAACAACGAGACCGGTGTTATTCAGCCGATGCGCGAAATCGCCCAAATCTGTGAAAAACACGGCGTGCTTTTCCACAGCGATGCGACGCAGGCAGTCGGGAAAATCCCGACGCACCCGCGGGAGATCGGCATTCACCTGATGTCGTTTACCGCTCATAAAATGTACGGCCCGAAAGGCGTCGGCGGCTTATATGTGAGCCGCAAAAACCCGCGCGTCAAAGTGACGGCCCAAATGGATGGCGGCGGCCACGAGCGCGGCATGCGTTCCGGCACATTGAATGTGCCCGGTATCGTGGGTTTCGGCAAAGCGGCTGAAATTGCTAAAAATGAAATGCAGCAGGATGCCGAGCGCATCAGCCGTCTTCGCGACAAACTGCAAAATGCGCTGATGCAACTGGAAGAAACCAAAATAAACGGCAATGTGGACAGCCGGATGCCCCACGTAACGAATATTTCCTTCAAACACGTGGAAGGCGAAGGATTGATGATGACCTTCAATCAGCACGTTGCCGTGTCGTCCGGTTCGGCCTGTACCTCGGCTTCGCTGGAACCCTCCTACGTTTTGGTGGCGATGGGTTTGGGCGACGACCTGGCACACTCTTCCATCCGGTTTTCACTGGGGCGCTTTACGACGGAAGAAGACGTCGATTTCGCGGTTAAAGTCGTCGCGGAAGGCGTGAACCACATGCGCGAACTCAGCCCGATCTGGGAAATGTACAAAGACGGTGTGGATTTGACGAAAATCGAGTGGAGCGCGCATTGAGGCGGGTGATTTTATCGTCATTCATCATTGTTGCAGTCATTAAAGTAACTGAAAATGAGCCCGATACAAAGTCCGCCCGATCCGTTCACAAAACTGGTTTACCGGATTTATTACTTTGTAAAAGGACTTTTTTACTCGATAACCAACCGGAAATAGCATGAACCGGCCGATGCAATTCAAATACCCGAATCCATCTGACCCGAACCAGAGACCGTTGTTCCCCGGAATACCCGACAGAAGAGAAGTTCTCCTGACAGGATTTCAAAACATCATCAAATTTTTCAGACAAATTTTTGGGTGGGTTTTCAAAAAAAACGATCCGAATCAATAATAAAAGTCAAATCAAACGATAAGAATATGGCATACAGTGAAAAAGTGCTCGACCATTTCAAAAACCCGCGCAACGTAGGCGTACTGAATAAAGACGCCAGGAACGTAGGAACAGGTCTTGTAGGTGCTCCGGAATGCGGCGACGTCATGCGACTTCAGATCGAAGTGGATGAGGAGTCCGGTGTGATTCGCGACGCGAAGTTCAAAACATTCGGCTGCGGCTCCGCCATTGCTTCTTCTTCGCTGGCAACCGAGTGGCTCAAAGGCAAAAGCCTCGATGACGCCATGAAAATAGACAACATGGATATTGTGGAAGAACTGGCGCTGCCGCCCGTAAAAATCCACTGTTCCGTACTGGCTGAAGATGCCATCAAAGCTGCTATCAAAGATTACCAGGAGAAAAACGGCATCGTCGCTCCGGCTACCACCGCAGAAGCGACGGCCTGAGATCCTCCGCAATATATTTTGTCTACCGCAATGATACACGTATCAGAAAACGCCAAAGAAAAAATCCGGGAGATTCGCCAAAGCGGCGGTATCAAGGAAGATTTTTTTATCCGGGTGAGCGTCGTGAGCGGCGGCTGCTCCGGTTTGTCGTATAAAATGGATTTCGACAACGAATCAAAGCCCAACGACCAGGTTTTTGAAGACAACGGTGTAAAAGTCGTCACCGATCTGAAGAGTTTTCTCTACCTGTTCGACACCACGCTCGAATTTTCGGGCGGCCTGAACGGAAAAGGGTTTTCATTCAACAACCCGAATGCCACGCGTACCTGCGGGTGCGGAGAGAGCTTCGCGGTGTAGGGAATTCAGAATAGTCGGGAACAGGAGTCTGAAGGAATATAAGGGCCGCCTTTGTGCGGCCTTTTTTTATGCCCCTGGCCAGCAGACATTCAGATTTTGTTCGGGCAATTTCATTTGAAGAAGTAGGTTTGCTCCAAACCCGCCGAATGTGTCCGTAAAAAATGGTTTCGCCTCCTGTCGCGATCTGCTGATTCTGCTGCTGCTTTGGTGCGGAGCCGTTGCGCTCGCCAATCCGGCAGGCGATTTTCCGCTCAACGACGATTGGGCGTACGGACTAAACACCCGGGCACTGGCCGTCGAAAACCGGCTTTTTTTCAGCGAATGGCCGGCCATGACGCTGATCGCGCACACGCTCTGGGGCGCCTTGTTTTGCAAGTTTTTCGGATTCTCCTTCACGGCACTTCGCTTTTCTACCCTTTTGACGGGACTGATCGGTCTGGCCGGATTTTATCGGCTGCTGACCTGGGCGACCCTGCCGCGGCAGATGGTCTGGTTTCTTTCCCTGTTGCTGGTATTCAATCCTTTCTGGTTTGTGCTCGCGAACAGTTACATGACGGACGTACCCTTTCTGGCTGTGCTGCTGTGGAGTGTGTATTTTTTTCTGAAAATGCTGGAAAAACCGGCCGTAACCGTCCTGTTATGCGCAACATTTTTTGCCATTTGGGCGTGTTTCATACGGCAACTGGGCCTGATCGTGCCGGGTATTTTTATGCTGCTGTTTCTTTATTATCAGCCGTTTACGCGGAAAAATCTGCTGTTTGCCATGCTTCCGGTCGCGCTTTGTTTTTCCGGCGTGGAATTATTTACCGCGTGGCAGAAAAGCACCGGTCAACTCCCCCCGGCATATACCGGCCTGCATCATTTGTGGACGGCGTTTGCCAACAATCCGGAAGCGCTCAACATCGCGGCAACCCGCATTGGTATTGCTTTGATGACGATGGGCTTGTTTCTGCTGCCCGTTTTTCCACGCTATCATTTTAAAAACCCGTTCAAAAACCGGCTGGCCTGGCTGCTGCTGCCATTGGGGGGCTGTTGTATCTGGATCGCGTGGTCCGATTTTCCCAACGGCAACGTTTTTTACAATCTCGGCCTCGGTCCCAAATTGCTGAAAGATGCTTATTGGGGTGAGCATACTGGCCCGAAATTGTCTGAAGCCGGATTTTTGGTCGTCAAATGGGTCGCAACTATCGGAGCGTGCATTTTGCTGCTCGCTGCCGGAGAAAAGAGCGCCGTATCAAAACGGCAGGCATTGCTGCGACATTTTTCAATCGGGGTTGTGCTTGCTTACCTGGGGTTTGTATGCGCCAATTCCCTGCTGATCGACCGTTATTTGTTTCCTTTTACGCCTTTTCTTTTGCTTTTATACGGGACTGCCTGCAAACGATTTACGAAGCCGGGCTGGTTGCTGCTGGGGTTGTTGTGCCTGTTCAGCGTGACCGCAACACATGATTACCTGGCCTGGAACCGCGCCCGCTGGGCGGCAGCAGCACAACTCGCTACACAGGACATTCCTCCCGCACAAATTGACGGAGGATTTGAATTCAACGGCTGGTACGCTACAGGGCCGGTGTCGCAAAAAGTACCGGGATTAAAAAGTTGGTGGTTTGTGCGCGACGACGAATGGGTCATTTCATTCGGCCCGGTATATGGCTATGACCCGGCCTTTACGACGCCCTTCCGGCGCTGGCTGCCACCCGGGGACGACAGTATTTTGGTCAGCCGTCGCAAAGCGTATGCGGAACACGATTCGCTTTTATGCGACATGGAACATCTGACGCCCGATGGCGCGGCCTTCGAACCGGCAGGCAGTGGTCCAAATCCCGGCAACGGCGAAACCCGTTCGGCAGAAAAAGCGCATAGCGGGCAGTATTCGCTTCGCTTAAATTCAGCGGCACCGTTCGGCGCCACTATGCCGCTCGACACTTTCCAGGCCTTCGATCGCCTGATTATCGGGGTTTGGCGGTATCCGGCCAATGCTGATGCAGGCATAGTCGTCACTGCAGCCGATGCGGGAAAGGCATATTTTTTCGAGCCGGCCAATGTCGTCGAACAGGACAGCGCCGGATGGGGACTGTTGTTGATGTCGGTCACCATACCGCAATCGGCTATCGGGAGCAAGGGGCGATTCTATTTGTGGAATCCCTCCCGGGAGCAGACCGTCTGGTTCGACGATTTGCGGATACGCCGTTTACGGATGAAGTAATTGCAGCGGTCGATAAGACGGACTACAATTGATACGGACTTTATTCCTTTCTTCGCGTGTTAAAACAACCTGACCATGCGTACCATTCTTACCATTTTGTTTTTAAGCCTGACATGCCCGTTCTCCTTGTCGGCACAGAAAAAAGACGATGCAAACAAGAAGCCGGAAAAACCCGTGCTGCTTCAGTCTGCTACCTACAACGGCCTTTCATTCCGCAGCCTCGGCCCCGCGGTCACCTCCGGGCGTATCAGCGATTTTGCCGTCAACCCCGCAAACCCGGCAGAATATTACGTCGCCTCCTCCGCAGGCGGCGTATGGAAAACCGTCAACGCCGGAACGACCTACTCGCCATTGTTCGACGGACAAGGATCATATTCCATCGGCTGCGTCGCGCTTGACCCGACCAACCCCAACGTCGTGTGGGTGGGCTCCGGTGAAAACAACAACCAGCGCTCGGCATCCTACGGCGACGGTGTGTACAAAAGCGAAAACGGCGGGAAAACGTGGAAAAACAAGGGCCTGAAAAACTCCGAGCATATCGCCAACGTAGTTGTAGACCCCACCGACCCGAACACCGTTTATGTAGCGGCTTATGGCCCGCTATGGAGCGACGGCGGCGACCGGGGTGTGTACAAAAGCACCGACGGCGGCGAAACCTGGACTTGTGTCAAATCGGTGAGTGCGTACACCGGTTGCAACAACCTCGTGATGGATCCCCGCAATCCGAAGGTGTTGTACGCGGCATTTCACCAGCGCCAGCGCAAGGTTTTTACCTATATCGGCGGCGGCCCCGAATCGGCGGTGTATAAAACCACCGACGGGGGCGTTACCTGGAATAAACTGGATGGATTGCCGGGCGGCGACGTCGGCCGTATTGGCATCGGCGTATCGCCCGTAGATCCTGATTATGTGTATGCCGTCGTGGAAGCGGGAGAGAAAAAAGGTGGAATTTATCGCTCCACAGACCGCGGAGCGAGCTGGGATAAAATGAGCGATACCTACACCAGCGGCAACTACTACCAGGAACTCACCTGCGATCCGAAAAACCCGGACCGTATCTTTATCACCGACACCTATTACAAAGTCAGCGACGACGGCGGCAAAACCGTGCGCAACCTCGGCGAGTTGAACAAACATATCGACAACCACTGTATATGGATTGATCCGAACAACACGGATCACTTGCTGGTGGGCTGCGACGGCGGCGTGTATGAAACCTGGGATTTTGCCAAAACCTGGGATTTTAAAGCCAATCTGCCGGTTACACAATTTTACAAAGTCGCAACAGATAACGGTTTCCCTTTTTACCACGTCCACGGCGGCACGCAGGACAACCTGAGCCTCGGCGGCCCCTCACGTACGATTAGCGCCAACGGCATTGCAAATTCCGACTGGTACGTTACCAGTATCGGCGATGGCTTTGAAACGCAGGTCGACCCTACCAATCCCGACATTATTTACGCGCAAAGTCAATACGGCGGCCTCGTTCGTTTCGACCGCAAAAGCGGTGAATATCTGCCGATCAGGCCATCGGAGGGCGCCGACGAACCCGCTCTTCGCTGGAACTGGGATGCGCCCCTGACGATCTCAAGGCATTCGCCCACAAGACTTTACATCGGCGCCAACAAAGTGTTCCGTACCGACGACCGGGGCCAGTCCTGGAAAGCCGTAAGCCCTGACCTGTCGCGCGGCATCGACCGCAATAAACTCGAAGTCATGGGCAAGGTCTGGAGCGTGGATGCCGTGGCCAAAAACGGCTCCACCGATATCTACGGCCAAACCACCAGCATCGCCGAAAGCAGCCTGGATGAAAACCTGCTGTGGGTCGGCACCGATGACGGTCTGCTATGGGTAACGCGCGACGGCGGTCGAAACTGGGATAAAATGGACAACCTGCCGGGCGTGCCCGAACGCAGCTATGTCCACCAGGTGATCGCTTCCCAGTTCGACAAAAACATCGCTTATGTTTGTTTCAACCACCATCGGTACGGTGATTTCAAACCCTATCTGCTGAAAACCACCGACGGCGGCAAATCCTGGAAATCGCTGAGCGCCACCCTGCCCGAACGGGGTAGCGTGTACAGCATTGCAGAAGATCACGTCGACCGCAACCTGTTGTTTTGCGGCACGGAATCCGGGGTGTTTTTTACGCCCGATGGCGGTGAAAACTGGGTGCAGTTGAAAGGCGGACTACCCACAGTGGCCGTACGCGACATCGAAATACAACGCCGGGAAAATGACCTGATCCTGGCA
>JAKOXM010000814.1 GCA_029781095.1 Bacteroidota bacterium | reverse complement strand
ATGTCCGTCAACGGCGCTGTCGAAAGCAAGTTTGTTGATCCAGGTAGTCGTTACTGAGTGATTTGCCATATTTCCGGTAGAATTGTACCGGCAAATATTCAGCAATTAAGACGGCACCGGCAACCTTTTCCGCAAGATCGTTGAAAGCATTCTCCATACATTAGCTGCGCCAATTTATTGCCTGGCCCATATGGAAAGAATAAGTGTTTTCGACATTTTTAAAATAGGCGTCGGCCCATCCAGTTCACACACCATGGGGCCCTGGCGGGCTGCCCAGCGTTTCGTTCGGGAAATAGACCTGGAAAAGGTTGTGTCCGTTCAGGTAGATCTTTTCGGCTCACTGGCAAAGACGGGAAAGGGGCACGGCACCGATCTCGCCGTACAACTCGGGCTAAACGGCGACGATCCAGTTACGATACCGGTGGAATCGCTCGAGTCCACCATCCGGCAGATCAGCCTGACGCGGCAGATCAATCTCGGTGCCAAACGACAAATTCCCTTCGATCCCGAACGCGATCTTGTCTTTCATTTCGATCAGTCGTTGCCGTATCATGCCAACGGGCTCACATTCAGGGCTTTTTATCAAAACGGTGAAGGCGTGAGCCACAACTATTATTCTGTCGGCGGCGGATTTGTCGTCAAAGAGGGCGAGGAGGACCTTGCTTCTGATTTTCATCTTCCTTTTCCCATCGACCGTGGAGAAGAACTGCGCGACTGGTGCGTCGGGGAAGGTCAAAGCATTTCCGAAATCGTATTCCGCAATGAACTGACATGGCGGTCGGAAGACCTTATCCGCGCCGATTTAATGAATATCTGGTCGGTCATGAAGCATTGCATCTACAAAGGCTGCCATACCGACGGTCTGCTTCCCGGCGGCCTCGACGTAGCGCGCCGGGCGGCGCCGCTGAGCCGGAAATTACTGATTAACAAACCCTATCGCAATGTCGACGAGTGGATCACGCAGATCAGCCGGGGCGGACATTCGTTTCAGGAAATCCTGAAATGGGTGAGTTGTTTTGCCCTGGCCGTCAATGAAGAAAACGCCGCTTTCGGGCGCGTGGTGACGGCGCCGACGAATGGCGCTGCGGGGGTTATTCCTGCCGTGTTGATGTACCATGTTTGTTTTAGCGAGCGGTATGTGGAGGACGATATTGTCAAATTTTTGCTGACGGCCGGCGAACTCGGCAGCCTTTTCAAAAAAGGAGCGACGATATCAGCTGCGATGGGTGGCTGCCAGGCTGAAATCGGGGTCTCTTCGGCAATGGCCGCCGCTGCGCTTACCGAATGCCTAGGCGGCTCCTACGCGCAGGCCATGATGGCGGCCGAAATCGCCATGGAACACCACCTTGGCATGACTTGCGACCCGATCGGAGGGCTCGTACAGGTACCCTGCATCGAACGCAACACCATGGGCGCAATCAAGGCCATCACGGCCAGCCAGATCGCGCTGGAAAGCGATCCGTCCAAAGCCAAAGTCAGCCTCGACGCCGTGATCAAAACCATGAAAGAGACCGCTGCCGACATGAATACCAAGTACAAGGAAACCGCCGACGGCGGGCTGGCCGTCCAGATCCCGCTGGGGCTGGCCGAATGCTGATGTGGCCGTTTCGGCAATTATGTACCGTTTGTATTGTGTTTTGAGGGAAGGACAGTTTACATTTGAATCGTCGATTCACCAAATGTTTTTCCATATGAAGGCTGCGTTTACCTCCCTTTTTCTTTTTAGTCTGCTGTTCTGGCTGGCCAACTGCAAAACATCTCAAAAACCGGCTGCTACACCTCCAACTCCCCCTCCCGTCGCAGCACCGGCACCTGCACCGGCAAGCGATCTCCTTGCCGCTGACCGCGCCAAATACCTCGAAAAAGTGCGGAAGAGTATTGCCGGCAAAGAAAAAATGCAGGCCGATTCGGTGTTTGAGAACTGGAAAAAACTCAATAAAATGCCCGCAGAACGAGTGCTCGGCATCATGGATCGCTGGGGCGAGACGCTGGGTGTGAGTTGCGATCACTGCCACGTACCCAACGAATGGGCCTCCGAATCAAAAGCGCCCAAAGAGATCACCCGCCAGATGATGGCGCTTATCGAACGGGTAAATACCGATATACAGAGTATACAGGCCATCAAAAGCGAGCGGCCGGGTGTGAGCTGTTACACCTGCCATCGCGGCGAGGCAAAGCCTGCGCGCAGGCCGAAATGACCGGCTCGCCGATACCGCACCGTTTCGGCATAATTGCAGGTCACGTCTCCTGCTGACTTCGGTCATCGTGGCGTATGACAGTCAGTTCCTACCTTTCGGTTGCTCAATTGAATATTGATATGGACAACACGTCGCCCAAACCCAAAACCGGACAACAATATGCCTCCAGTGTCCAAACGGAAGCCGATGCGGCCTTTCTGTATGGCAGAATTGCAGATGCTGAAGAAAGCGTCGAAGTAGCGGATGTCTTCCGGCAACTGGCCGACATAGAACGCGGTCATGCCGCAAAGATGTTGGAACACATTGAAAAACAAGGAATTAAAATGGAAATGCCGCCACCCTCCTGGCGCGCGTATACGCTTGATCGCATCGGAAAAATCTTCGGATACGATTATGTGATCGGCACACTGGTAGATACCGAAAAAAGCATCACCCAGGCAGTTGTGCAGCAAAAAACGGCGCACAATAAACCCGTTACTGGCGCCGAGAACAACCACGTTGTCATCCTCCAGTCGCTCCTGAAAAACCGAAGCAAGGTATCGGGCGAAAAACTGTCCCGGCTGGAAGGCAAACACAAAACAGTCGGCGGCAATGCCTTGCGGGCCGCCGTGCTCGGCGCCAACGACGGACTGGTGTCCAACCTGAGCCTTGTAATGGGCGTTGCGGGGGCGACCAGTGAAGGAAGCGGCGAGGGAGGCGTCCTGCTGGCCGGTCTGGCCGGTCTGCTGGCCGGCGCCTTGTCCATGGCCCTCGGCGAATGGATCTCGGTGAAGAGTTCGCAGGAGTTGTATGAAAGGCAAATGAGTCTGGAAATGGACGAGATCATTTCAAACCCGGAAGGGGAAATGAAGGAACTTGTCCTGATCTATATTTCCAAAGGCATACCCGAAGAAATGGCGCGCCAAATGGCAGAAAAAGTCATCGCCGACAAGGACCATGCACATGAGGTACTGGTAAAGGAAGAACTGGGTATCAATGCGGAAGAACTGAAAGGCTCGGCCTGGGAAGCGGCATTGACCTCGTTTTTACTGTTTGGAATTGGCGCCATTATCCCTGTAGCGCCGTTTTTCTGGCTGAACGGCTACAACGCCATCGGCCTCAGCGTAGCGCTCAGCACCCTGGGTTTATTTATCATCGGGTCGGCTATCACCCTGTTTACGGGTAAAAGCATCTGGTATTCCGGAACACGTCAGGTCGTTTTCGGGCTGATGGCCGCAGCGATAACCTTCGGTATCGGCAAAGCAATAGGCGTTTCGATCGGCGGCTGATGAAATTGTTTTACAGTTGGCTTATAATTTCCGCAAAATGGCCACGAAACCGCCTCCGGGCGCCATGGCAGCCCGAAGCAACTGACCGCTTTTGATGTGACTGGTAGTGCGCTTGAAATCCTGGGCACAGCGGTCGGCATTGATGCCGTCCTGAAACGATTCGATCTCGTAGTCGCCTTCCGGCAAAAAATCGGTCTTTAAACGCAGATCGCGCATGTTCCAGTCGGTCATGGCGCCGATATACCAAAGCCCGTTGGCCGCCTGGCGGGCCACGGCCACATACGCTCCCACCTTGCCATCGAGAGCGACCGTTTTTTCCCAAACCGAAGGTACATTAGACAGGAAGTTCAGGCATTCGGGTTCTTTTTTATAATTGGAAGGGCTGTCTGACAGCATTTGCAGCGGGCTTTCAAACACGACGTATTTGGCAAGTTCATGGCAGCGGGTACCGAGCGAGGCAGGCCTGCTGAATGACGGCGACCAGTCGCTTTTCTGGTAGTTGAGCATAGCGCCGGGGGTATAGTCCATAGGGCCGGCCACCTGTCGGGTGAACGGCAACGTGACGTCGTGTTCGGGGCTGATGCGCTTCCGGTCATCCCATTTGGCCTGTTCGAGACCGAATACGCCCTCAAAACTGAGCACATTCGGCCACGTGCGCTGAAGTCCGGCGGGTTTGTGCGCTCCGTGAAAATCAACGAGCAGTTTGTTTGCCGCGCATTTTTCGGCCATGCGCCAGTAGTAATTTACCTGCTCCTGGTCGTCGCGTTGCATAAAATCAATTTTCAGACCCTTGACGTCCCACTTTTTCAGGCTTGGCAGCAGCGTTTCGAACTGCCGGTCGATAGCAAGCCAGGTAACCCACAGAATAAGCCCTACGCCCTTTTGCCTGGCATAGGTCGCCAGTTCGTCCATGTCCAGACCCGGCGCTATCTGCAGCAAATGCCCGGTTTCCGACCAGCCTTCGTCGAGTACGATATATTCCAGCCGGTTCTCGGCCGCAAAATCGACGAAGTATTTGTACGTCTGCGTATTGATTCCGGCGCGGAAATCCACGCCATAAAGATTGAGGTTGTTCCACCAGTCCCACGCGACTTTTCCGGGGCGGATCCAGTCTGTGTTTTTGATCCTGCCCGGCTCGGCAAGCAGCCATGGAAGCTGGTTGGTCAGCAGGTCCGCGTCTTTTTCCGCCACCAGAAAAAGTCGCCATGGATAACTGCGC
>JAKOXM010000776.1 GCA_029781095.1 Bacteroidota bacterium | reverse complement strand
CGCGAAGCAAATGCAGGGTCGTAGCGATAACCAACCACGGTCTTGTCGTCAAAGGAAGGCAGCCCGCGGGGTGTAAACCCGGAAGTAGCCGGGCGTCCGACGTTGTTGCGAAGCGTTCGCAGCATTTGGGCGCGATCAAAGCCAAAATTGAGCGCCTGACGGATTTTTTTTTGCTGCAGGGGATTGATCGCGGCATTTTCAGTCAGGCTATCCAGCCGAATCCCGAGGTACTCACTATTCAAATACGGGTTTTTCAAAAAATAAAACCTGTCGTTCAATGCGGGTTGCAACTCGCCGTCAGCTGTCAGCAATTCGTTTATATATGAACTTTCCAAGCCAAAAAAATAGTCAAGGTTGCCTTTTTTAAATTCCAGGAAAGCCGTTTTCCGGTCGCCGATAAAAGTGGTTTTCACCGCATCGAGATAAGGTAATCTCGTCCCCGCACTGTCCTTTTCAAAATAGTTTTCGTTTTTCGCAAGTACAAGCGCCTGATTTTCAGCCCATATTTTAAGCCGGAAAGGGCCCGTGCCTACAGGATGCCGCCTGAAATCCCTGCCGTAATATTCGCAGGCTTCCTTCGGAACAATGCTCGCGTATTGCATCGTCAGTATCTGGAGCATGGGTTGGAAAGGGGAAGCAAGGCGCAAAACGAAAACACTGTCGTTCTCCGCCACAAATACCGAGTCCTTTGCAACACGGTCTTTAAAAATCCAGGAGCCGGGCTTGGGCCAGGAGTCATCGAGCAATCGCCGGAAACTGTATACGACGTCCGAAGCAACCACCCGTCGTCCCTTCCGGCCGGGAAACGCCTCGTCATCGTGGAAATAAACATCGTCTCGCAGGATAAAGCGATAAGTCAGGGCATCTTCAGAAATAGTCCATCGTTTTGCAATGCATGGCTGCACATGAAGGCTGTCGTCAAGTTGCAGTAATCCGTTGAACAGACAGTCTACCGCCCAGATGTTGTTTTGCGTACGGGCAAAAGCCGGGTCAAGCGATGTGATCGGGTTATGCTGGTTGTAGCGAAAAGACCTGCGTTTGCCGGAACCGGAATCTGGTTGTTGACAGCAAGTGCAAACCAGGATCAGCACCGCTGTTATGGCGGGTATCGAAATTGGCCGGCGTCGGCGCTGTTTTATCTGCATATGCTGGGAAAGAGTCATGGAAAATTCAAAAAGGCCTCAAAGAAAAGCGAAAGTTCATCCGAAAATACAAGTTGTTTTTATACTGGCTATTTTCCGGGCGTTTATCTTTGTCCGCTTCCTCAGTCAGCCCTCAAATGAAAAAAAACAACACATCCACTCCTGATTCGCGTGAGAAGCACGCTATCGCAGACCCTTTTGAAAGCCTCATGCTGACTATTAAAGGCGGCACATTTGACATGGGAGATGTGCTGGGAGAAGGATATTTATGGGAAAGCCCGGTTCACCATGTTGCGATACCTGATTTTTTGCTTTGCAAATATGTTGTCTCCCAAAGACAATGGATGCTCATTATGGGAAATAACCCTTCTTCGCATACGGGTGATGACAATCTGCCGGTCGAGCAGGTGAGCTGGGATGACATACAAATGTTTATCCGGCGGTTAAATGCCCTTACAGGCCGGCGATACCGGCTCCCTTCCGAGTCAGAATGGGAATATGCGGCGCGGGAAGGCGGTAAAAATCTGCGATTCGGCAACGGCAAAAACATTGCCGGCCCGGAAGACATGAATTTTAATTGCAGTAAAGAAAAAAAACAGCCCTATTCGATTGTCGGCGA
>JAKOXM010000775.1 GCA_029781095.1 Bacteroidota bacterium | reverse complement strand
AGACCGGATTTATTTCGGGCGCAATATGGCACGACCGGCTCGAGATATACAGATTGATTAGAATTCGGTTACCACTCTTCAGACGTCTGTTTGCGGCGAATACCTTATCAGGTACCCAAGCCGATTAGGGGTGCCTTGAAGTGATCCTGATCTTTCTTGTTCCGTTCCGCTTCGTTTCACAACTCGCATAATCTTGCCTTGTCATGTTGTAAACACCTATCCGCACTACAGGTGTCATGATGACTACCTTCGTGGCTCTCGCGCCCACGGCGAGGACGGTTGTTTACAACATGACAAGGGTTGGGCGGTTGAAATGCCCGGCATCGAGGTCATGATAGGGAGGGAATCGTGTTATTGCGTTAAGTGTCGTACCATCTTCTCACTCCGAACATCATAACGATGAACCCCTTCGCTCGGCCACCATTGCCTGCAGAGCCGGTGGTCCGAGCACCTTCAACTCCTTGCCGAAATGGAGCAATTCATTTACCAGTTCGAAATTCAACATCACCCGCAGGGTAAAAATGAAGCGGTCATTTTCCTGACGCAGAAGGCGCTGGGACGGGTGTATAGGGCGTGTTTCGAGATAGCGGGAAAACAAATAAGAGGTTTCAAATTCGACTGCTTCTACTTGGGCGCCATCGGGTTTTGTCACCCCGACAATGTCGTCAAACCAGGTTTCGGGATCAAACAGGTCGTTGGTTTTGTATTCGACGCCATTTGCGATCGAGATGCCCTTGATGCGGTCCAGGGCGAGGTTCCACAGTTTTCCATCGACATTCCTGCCAAAAACATACCAGCGTTTACGCCATTCCTTTAGCAAATACGGATGAAGCAATACCTCCAATGGGTCGTCCGTGAACGGATGATATTGCAATAGCAGCACCTGCTGCTCCGCAATCGCTTTGTACAAGGCGCCGAGCAATTCCATACCCTGAACGGCTGCGTTTGTCTCAAACTGTATCCAGGCCGGCGAAAAGTTGGGCAACGCACCCTTATCGCCAATTCTCTGCAGCAGCATTTGCAGGGCGGGCAACTGCGGCATGCCAGGCAACTGCCGGAGCAGCGCGACGGCTTCCCGCAGGATATCCAGTTCGTCTCTGCCTAGCGGGATTTTTTCGATGCTGAAATCCGGGTCGCTGTAACAATACTGTCCCTGGCGGCATACGATCGGCGCGCCAAAACCTCGCGGCCGGGCACTGCGCATCACATTGATGTCACCCTGAATAGTGCGCTGCCCCACTGTCAGTCCGGTGCCGAATTCCTCCTGTAGGTAGCGTTCGACCTCCCTGACCAATTCTGCAAGTGACCACTTGCGGCGCCCGCGATTGGTGAAGCATTGGTTAAGGGCGCGATAGCGAAAAGAAGCGTGTTTGTTGGTGGGCATATCGATTCGGTAAATTATTTTCCAAAAATGCAAATAGGCTGCATTTGTAGTACGCAGATTTGCATTGTTAGCACAAAATACCTGAAAAATGGCATACGGATTGTAAAACGTTAACTGATTA
>JAKOXM010000762.1 GCA_029781095.1 Bacteroidota bacterium | reverse complement strand
TCGCCGTGTCCGCCCATCAGCATGGCCTGGATGTCTTTGGGCGACACGCCGAGTTCTTCGGCGAGGAAAGCGCGGTAGCGGGCGGTGTCGAGCACGCCGGCCATACCCATGACGCGTTTGTCGCTCAGGCCCGAGGCTTTCCAGCAGGCGTACGTCATCACATCGAGCGGGTTGGATACCACGATGATGATCGGGTTTTTGGTGTATTTGAGGATGTTTTGCGTGACCGACACCACAATTTTAGCGTTCGTAGAGATCAGGTCGTCGCGGCTCATACCCGGTTTGCGCGGGATGCCGGCCGTGATCACCACAACGTCCGAGTTGGCGGTCAGGGCATAATCGTCGCCGCCGGTTACGCGGGTCGAATAGCCGTCGATGGGGGCTTGCTGCCACATATCGAGCGCCTTTCCCTTGGCCATATTTCCCTGGATGTCAATCAATACAACTTCGTTGACGATGTCTGCGTGGGCGAGTACATTCGCGCATGTAGCGCCTACGTTTCCGGCGCCGACGACAGTAATTTTACTCATTCGTTCAGGTATTGAAGATTTGATAAAAAATTAATTTCAGGCGGGCAAAAGTAGTGAAAAAATAGCGTTTGAGAGGCGAGTTCGCTATTTTAGAATCGTTCAATGTTGAAGTCTCAGTTGATACGCTGGAATTTCCGCAATGCAAGCCGAACAGCCTCAATCGGGTAATTTGACACATTTTCCGCTTGCACGGCCATTATCGGCCGAAACAACCCAGAAATATATGCCCTGCGGCAGGCCATGGCCATCAATATCGTTATTGCCGGCCGACAATCGGCGCTCTGCCTGCAACCTTCCCGTCTGATCGTACAGACGGAACAGGCAGTTCGGCCGGTCGCCTGCGCTCAGGGATACGTGCAGTCTTTCCCGGAACGGGGAAGGCCCTACCCGAACGGGCAGGTGATGCTCCGGCTCCGCTGCCGGCACCGTGAGTTGCAGCGCCCTGCAATGCGTGTCCGCGCCGTTGACGTTGCTCACCGTGAGGCATACCTGGTACGACCCCGCACTGGCATAGGTATGCGTCGGGTGCTGCTGCGCGCTGCTGCCTCCGTCGCCGAAATCCCAGGACCAGGTCGCCGGTTCATAATACGACAAGTCTCTGAATTTGAAGGTGTTGATATTAAAACTGTCCCGTTCATACCGAAACCACGCCACCGGGATGTTGTCTATTCCCAAAGTATCGCAGGCCGAGTCGTCGAGCGGGCCGAGCCGGTAGTTGGGATGGTTGGGCACCGAGCCGAGGTTGAGTGTGGGCAGGTTGATGGCGTGCTGCCGCAGGTGACAGGAGAGGCCGACGCTGTCCGGGTCGTCTATCACGTGCAGTTTGTCTACTGAAGAATTGCTGCAAATGTAAATCTTGCCGTCGGGGGCTATTTGAGGATGGTAAAAATTGGTAATGAGCGGCGACTCAAAACCGTCGTGTTCGGCAACAAGGATTTCGCTCGCCTCCACATCTGCCGCTGTGAGATCGTATTGCAACACGCTTAAAGTATTGGTCAGGTATAAAAA
>JAKOXM010000748.1 GCA_029781095.1 Bacteroidota bacterium | reverse complement strand
ATACGCCTGTCCCGTGATTTTTGAGCGGGAAGATCTGTTTGTGTCGCCCCCATCCTCCGTATCGCGATTCGACGCCCTGTTCGGGGGATTTATCTGGTCGCATATTCCGGTCACCCTGTTAATAAAGGCGTTGGAAAATCTTTCGAAGAAGGTTCGCCCGGGGGGGCGGCTCGTTTTCGTCGACAACCGTTTTGTGGATGGTAGCAGTACACCCGTTCATTCCCGCGATGCCGATGGCAACACTTACCAGTTGCGCAAACTGGCAGACGGCTCACAACATTTGGTTTTAAAAAACTTTCCCGACCCGGATGACCTGCAGCGCATACTTTCCGGATTGGGTAGCGTCGAAGTGCAGGAACTGACGTATTTTTGGGTGGCAGCCTGTACACTCGCCTGACAATAATGTCAATTTTAGTGCGCTGCAGGAGTCATTTTGCGCATACCTGAAATTTTTTTTTGAAAAATTTCCCTGAAAAAGTTTTTTTAAACACATTTTGTTTATTTTTGTCGCCGTTTCTGATCACACTTTAAATATTCCCACAACCATGGCAGACGATAGAGAGAACAAACTCAAAACCCTGCAAGCCACCATTGACCGCCTCGACAAGACATATGGACGGGGCACCATCATGCGTCTCGGCGACAAACAAGCCGTTGAAGTAGAGGCAATTCCTTCCGGCTCGCTCGGGCTCGATATAGCGCTCGGCTGTTACGGTTATCCGAAAGGCCGTATCGTTGAAATCTACGGACCTGAATCTTCCGGTAAGACGACGCTGGCCATCCACGCCATCGCCGAATGCCAGAAAAGGGGCGGCATCGCAGCCATTGTCGATGCAGAACACGCCTTCGACCGCTTCTACGCCGAAGCACTTGGCGTAGACGTGAACAATCTGCTCATCAGCCAACCCGACAACGGCGAGCAGGCGCTCGAAATCGCTGAAAATCTCATACGTTCCGGGGCCGTCGATATTCTGGTGATCGACTCGGTAGCGGCGCTCGTGCCGCGTGCGGAGATCGAAGGTGAAATGGGCGATTCCAAAATGGGCCTCCAGGCCAGGCTCATGAGCCAGGCCATGCGCAAACTCACCGCCAACATCGGGCGTACGGGTTGCTGCTGTGTTTTTATCAACCAGCTGCGCGAAAAAATCGGTGTCATGTTCGGCAACCCGGAGACGACTACCGGCGGTAATGCCCTGAAATTTTATGCTTCCGTGCGCCTCGATATCCGCAAAAGCGGCGCTGCCATGAAAGACAAGGATGGCAACGTTGTGGGCAACCAGGTAAAGGTAAAAGTGGTAAAAAACAAACTCGCACCGCCCTTCCGGGTCGCGCAGTTCGACATTATTTTCGGGGAAGGGATTTCCAAAGCGGGCGAGATCATCGACCTCGGCTCCGACTTCGACGTAATCCAGAAAAGCGGGGCCTGGTATAGCTACAACGGCGCCAAAATCGCCCAGGGCCGCGATGCCGCCAAGCAATTCATGCTCGACAACCCTGAGATGGCGCTCGAAATCGAACAAAAGATCAAGGAAAAAATAGCCGCCGGACCGGTGGCGAAACAGACCGCCGCTGCCGTGGCGATAAGCGACGACGGGGAAGAAGATTATTGACCATTACTTTACCTGTCTGTAAGCGGGGCAGTACGACTTGGGTCGTGCTGTCCCGCTTTTTTTGCGGTATTTCCGGCGCCCTGCAATGTATCGGATATAAGTTCGGCAACTGCCCTCAACAGATTCAATTTCAGGGTCAAAACAGGTTGGGAAACCATTATCTTTGTCTAAGGATGCTCCATATCTGAGCATATCTAATACCTCGTTTGGCTCTTTGGTTTTGCATTTAAAAAGAATGAAAATGGGACGGACAGTGCTTTTTTTGATTGTATTCATGCAAATTCAAACGGAATTGCTCTTTTGCCAGCAGGATATTCAACTTCCCGGCATTGTCGTCGAACAGAACAGCAGGTATAAAACAGGCCAGATAAAGTACCTGTCGGGCGTCAGTGTGAAGTCACCCGGCGCTACCCCTTCGATCAGTACTGCAACAGGCAGCTTCACCCTGCTTTTTGCCGATCGGCCACTCGGCGGGAAAGCCGCAATCTTTGTTGCGAAGTCCGGTTTTGATGTGGTCAATAAGAAAGAACTGGAATCGGCCGGTGTTATTGGAAGGAAAGAACCCCTGAAGGTCGTTATGTGCGATCCGGATGAACTTTATAAGAATCAGGTAGCATATTACAATATCGTAGATGACGCAGTCCGCAAGAATTATGATCGCCAATTGCAGATTTTAAAAGGAGAGGGACATGAGAAAGACGAATTGATAGCGCAGTTGCAACTGGAGATGAACAGAAAAATTGAGAGCCGGCAACAAGCGATCGATATACTCGAACAACAACGGCAGGGATTGGAAGAAAGGGTGCAGGAACTGGCAAACAAGTTTGTGACCGTGAACCTCGATGACCAGTCGGATACCTACATACGGGCTTTTGAGGCGTTTAAGGCCGGCGACCTGGACCGGACAATTGCAATTCTGGATAGTGTGGATTTGGCGGGGCGTCTGGCTACGAATGAGGCGGCGAGGATCAGGGAGGAACAAACGGTCCGCGAACTCGAGGAAAAAATCGCCATCCGAAAACAGCAAACACAGCAGGATATCGAGCAGGTAGCGCTGAAGGCACGTGCGCAGCGGCTGAATTTTCAATTCGACGCCGCAGAAGCAAGCTATGAACTGGCCCTGCAATACGACACCCTGAATATGGATTTGCGCTGGGAATACGCAGATATGCTTGCCGCCCTAAACCAATTTGACAAAGCCGTTTACTACTACGAGCAAATACTGGGGCAAACGCATGATGAGCAGAAGCGTTCCGAAGCGCTCGTCGACATGGGTATTGTGCTAAAAGGAGGAGGGAGAAATACCGACGAAGCTGAAAAATCACTGAAAGAAGCCCTCGCCATTCAGCGCCGATTGGCTGAAAAAGATCCCGGTGTTGCCTTGCCTAAACTCGCCGGTGTGCTCAACAACCTTGGAGTACTGTATCTGAAAAACGGACCTGCCTCGCGGGCTGAATTATACCTGGTAGAAGCGCTGAGCATCCGGAGAGAGCTGTTCAAAAAAGACTCCAGTATGTATTTGCCCGAATTGGCCCAGACACTGAATAACCTGGGCGTTGCTTACAAAAATCAGGGATCGAGGGACAAGGCCGGGCAACTTTATACAGAAGCCCTGAATATGTACAAGCGACTGGATAAAATCGAACCGCAGGGCAGTTATTTATCTTACATCGCAACGACATTAAACAATCTTGGCGGCTTGCTCGGTTATCCCTGGGATATTGATAAAATGAAAAACACCTACGGCGAAGCCTTGAATATTTACCGGAACCTGGCCAACCGAAATCCCAAGGCCTATAACCTGGATCTTTCTTCAACAGCTTATAACATAAGTCTTTTTTACCGGCAAAAACTGGATTTTGAGTACGACGAGTCGTTCAAAAATGAAGGGCTTGCGCAAATTCAGACTGCCGAAAATGCACTTTCCATCTATCCGGAGTCAGTGCCGGTGGTGGGCAAGAGTCTGAACAACATAAAAAACCTAAAACAATACTTCCTGTCCATCACGCCGGAAAGCGCCCAAAAAAATATCGCCAACAACAAAATCCGGCAGTTGGAAGGCTCATTGGACATTGAAAAGACTGCCGGAATGGGTGAATTGGACCCTTTCCCCTACGGCAGGGTGGCAGATCAGACTGTTCAAAATGCCAGTGTTATGGGTAATAATTCCCGATCTGGGTCAAAATCTGACGAATCATCACCTAAAGACGATATTATAATTGCCGGCCAGAGCATCCCCCGGACGAAAGAATTGATAGAACTGTACAGGAGTTCTGCGGCTTATTCGAAAAATGACCCTGAAGCAAGGGAAAAACTGGCTGACGCTTATAACAGGCTGGCTCACGATTACCTGTACACGAAAAACTTTTCAGAAGCGGAGATGGCCGCACGTGAAGGCCTGTCGTCCAATCCGGCAGCCACCCGGATCAACGTAAACCTGGCATTGGCGCTCTTGTTTCAGGGCAAATGGGACGACGTTGAAAAGTTACTAAAGCAATTTAAAGATCGTGAACCGGCCAACCAGAGCCTTTTTTTGGCAGAACTCGATCAGCTGGAAAAAGCGGATATCAAGGACAAGAGTGCAAAAAAAGCGAGGAAATTGTTGGGCAACTAGGGTCAATTTGCCGTTTCAAAACATTCACTTTCGACGGCGATGCATGGGCATCACAATCTCTTGCTGGGTATGCACAGGAATGCTGTCCAGCACTTCCGTCGAATAACCATCCCGCATAAAAGTGACCCGCTGGAACTTCGCCTGGTAAATTTCCGGAATACCCAGTTTGAACTCGCCGTATTTATTGGTAAATGTTTCCATTTGATGCACACTCACCCGAACGCTGTCGATCGGTTGCTCCGAGTTGAAATCATAGATGCGTCCGAAAATAGTATCGGTGAGGAAAAGCCTGGCTTCTACTTCATACATCGCATCCGGCACAAGCGTAAAAAGGCTGTCTGGATGGATTGACTTGTACGGCTGCGGGTGCTGGATCATAATCCTTACCTGCCGACCGGCATACTCGGTCGGGATCTGTTCGAATGAAGCCAGGCCGCGACCATCGATCGGAGCTTCCCTGCGGTCGCCGGGAATATCGAGATAAACAGTGCCTTGATTGCGCAGGATCAGGTCGTCAAGACCTCCTTTTCCATGGATCAATACTTTGACATCAAATGGCCCGGAAGCGGTAAAAAGATTATTTCTGACCAGCAGAAAGGCTATAAGGACAGCCACCAATATCAATCCGAACATCCAGCCCCGCTTTTGAAGGAGCGTACTGACCGCAGACAGGCGGGCTTCCTTGGCAATTTCTGTTGGATCTTTTTCGATTTGCTGAGCCACCCGCAGCAGGCCGTCATGTATCCGCGCCAACATGCGGGACTGCTCTTCCGGGCTCACGAGGCCTTTAATGGTTTCCGTCTGATAATTGTTAAAAGCCGCCGATTGCGCTGTGATAACATCCCGAAAGGCGGAATACACAGGCTGTTTTGCCAGTTCCAGCAAAATGTCGATAGCCGATTGCGTTTCATTTTGGGCTATGCACTGGCGAATTTTGTTGCTGACTTCCGTAGACATGGCACATTAAAATTTTGTACCGGGATTTAATCTTGCACAGTACCGGCAAATCTGAAATTGATCTGCCAGATGCAAAGTAACACCGATTACCTTGAATTCGTCTGCCAACCCGCCAATTTTGCGCAAAAGGATGTATGCACTTGACATGTTCATCTGATGACTCGAAGTCATCGGATGAATGGTAGGGTTCTAACCATCAATCGTTTTCGGTTCCAAATGTGTGATAAAGTGTTGTAAATGAACGTGCTAATTAAAAAATGTGCTAATGTGCCATCTTTCCCAAAACCCTGCCGGGAAGAAGCAGAATCTCCCCGGGAAAAACCAATTTGCCCATTAGAGCAATTTGGCTTTTCGCGGGAATATCCTGTTTTATTTTGCCTAGTTTTGTCTTGATATAGATTGGACAACGATCATAGAAACGTCTTGTGTACCGTTCCTTTTAATCATCAGGTACTTATCGCTATAATATTAAAGGCATGTTTTAATGCCTGCCAGCCTTTTAAAGGCGATAATTTCTATTCTCCGGGATTATGTTGGATAAACATCGGAGAGTAGAAAAACTACCGGCTCAACCTGTTTTTATCAAAACAAACGGGCAGTGAAGTCTTTTGAGTGATAAACCATTGGTATAAACAACGCATTATTCCGTCCGGTCCGGAAGGCCAGGGAGGGTCTTTCGAAGATTGGGTTTCAAACAAGATGCCGTCTGCAAAAATAAAATCGGCAGGACAAAGAATGCCGGCAAATGCACCAGGCATTGATTTTGAATGCGGATCACAGGTTCTAAATACAAACCACTGTCAAACACTCTTTTAAAGCCATGAGAAACGTAGCAATTACATTTATTTTCGTGCTTTTAGGCAAGTTAATTAACGCTCAAACCTGCGCAGCAGACGGCATATATTTTTACACGCAATCCGATGTCAATAATTTTACGTCCAACTACCCTGGATGCACCCAAATACTTGGCAATGTCACCATA
>JAKOXM010000744.1 GCA_029781095.1 Bacteroidota bacterium | reverse complement strand
CGGTAAGGAGCGGATAAAATCAGAGGAAGAGCCGGACATGCAGTTAGCAGATGTGTGGAAGGCATCCGCCGGGTATCCGTGTACGACAAAAAGATAGACACAGTTATTTGAACACCCTCAAAAAGTACGAACCGAAATTTATTTTGTTTCTAAAAATCAGTATTTTTGCTGAAAAAAAGAAACGAATGAAATTTTCCGCGTTTCAAAAACAATTCTCTGGCTTTCCGGTCATATCGGTTGGTGAGGTTGAAAAAGCCTTTCCGGGCTTTGACCGCAACGCGCTGACCCGCTGGCAGGAAGCCGGTTTCCTGGAAAAAATCCGAAACACGCAGTACCGTTTTTCAGACAAGCCGGTGTCCGGCGATGCCGAATTGTTTTTCATCGCCAACCGGATTTACGCGCCGTCCTACGTCTCCCTGCAATCGGCGCTGTCGTGGCACGGCTTAATCCCCGAAGGCGTGTTTACCGTGACGAGTGTGACGACGCTCAAAACACAGTCTTTTTCGACACCCGCCGGCAATTTTACCTATCGCACGGTCAAACCCCCGCTTTTTTTGGGCTACAGCCTGGAGCCATTCGGCGCGTTTCGGTTCAAAATCGCCGACCCGGCCAAAGCCTTGCTTGATCTGCTGTATCTGTTCCCGAACCTCGATTCCGAGGGCCATTTCCATGAGTTGCGGTTGAATTTTCACGAACTCCATGAAAAATTTGACGCGACCGTTTTTGAACAATATCTGCCTGTTTTCGAGTCAAAAGCGCTGGAAGTCAGGTCAAAGGAGTTTTTAAAGTTTTTATCCAGCCATGATGTCTCTCGCTGAAATCCGCCAGTTCTATCCGGCAAACCTCCACTCAAAAAGCGCGTTCCTGCTGCGGGAATATTTGCAATGTAAAATCCTTGAACTGCTTTTCGAAAGTCCTTATGCCTCGAAATTTGCATTCCTGGGCGGTACTTGTCTGCGTATCGTACACAATAACCAACGTTTTTCAGAAGACCTTGACTTTGACAATTTTGATCTGTCCGAAAAAGATTTTGAGGCTGTTTCGCAGATAATCCTTACCGGGTTGGAGCGGCAAGGCTTCCGGGCTGAGATGCGAAATGTACTGCGCGGAGCCTATCATTGCTACATCCGCTTTCCCGGTCTGCTTTACGAAACCGGCCTGAGCGATCACCGGGAGGCGCGTATTTTGATCAACCTCGACACCGAGCCGCAAGGGTTCCCGTTCGAACCAACCCTGTTCTACCTCAACCGGTTCGATGTGTTCACCGGCATTCGAACAACGCCTCCCGATATTCTGTTGAGCCAAAAAATTTTCGCCATTACAAACAGACGCCAGCCGAAAGGCCGTGATTTTTTCGATGCGGTATTTCTGCTTGGGAGAGCAACTCCGAACTATGGTTTTCTGCAAGCCCGGCTTCAAATCTCAACTCCCGGTCAACTGAAAGAATATTTGCTTTCGGTTTGTGAAAAGTTTGACTTTCAAGCACTCGCAATAGATGTACAACCTTTTTTATTCGATCCGCTGGATGTCCGCCGGGTAGTCGCATTCCCTCAGATAATCCGCGATGCCACGCTGTAATTATTTCATTTCCAATGAAATTCAGTTATTTGCCAGCCGCGTTCGGCGGAAACCCGAATTCTTCCTGAAACAATTTGGAAAAATGCCCGGGGTCTTTAAAACCCACTTTCCAGGCTACTTCGGACACGTTCATCGAGGTGGTTCCGAGCAGCATTTTGGCCTGGTTCAGGCGGTAGGAGCGGATAAAGTCGGAAGGCGAAGTATCGCTCACCGCCTGCATTTTGCGGAACAGATGGGAGCGGCTCATGCCGATTTTTTGGCAGAGCTGGGGCAGCGCAAAATCTTCATTGCTGTAGTTTTCCGCCACGATCTTCCGCACCTTTTGCATAAAGACATCCTCTATGCGAATCACTTCCTCCGTTTCGGTTTCGCCGGAAACGGCGGCCGGAGCCCCGAGCAGGTTTTTGGAAAAATGGGCCACCATTCGTTTTTGGCGCTCCACCAGCAGTTCCAGCCGCACGACCAATTCTTCCTTGTCAAAAGGCTTGGTGAGATATGCATCGGCCCCGCGATGGAGGCCGGCGATTTTGGAGGCTGCATCGGCTTTGGCGGTAAGCAATATGATCGGGATTTTGAAGTCGGCTCTCCGCTTGTCCGTTCGGGTGTAGTGACCGTATGGCCCGGAATCACCCGGTCGCTAATGCGGGCAGTTGTTGTTACCGGCAGGCTGATCAAAAAAGTTGAGCCTTTGCCGACTTCGCTTTGCACACTGATTTCACCGCCCATGATTT
>JAKOXM010000742.1 GCA_029781095.1 Bacteroidota bacterium | reverse complement strand
AATAACTATCACATGCTACAATGGGCTACCAATCCTGCTTATCACAGAATTGATGCACAAAGATTTCGTGACTATGGGGGGTATTGTTTTGTGGTGAGATAAAAACCCCTACCCCACCGCCGTAATCGGCATTTCCACAAAAAAGTCCGTTCCCTCGTTTTCCCGTGTCTCGAAGCGAATGGTGCCGTCGTGCGCCTCGATGATCTTTTTGCAGATCGCCAGCCCGAGACCACTGCCGGAGGTTTTGGTCGTAAAATTCGGCTCGAACACCCGTTCCCGTATTTCCGGCGGGATACCGCCTCCGTTATCGCTGATTTTGATCACAGCAGAATCGCCCTGGCGTATCAGGGAGACGTGAATTTGCCCCTGCCTGTCGGATGGAATTGCCTGTATGGCATTGATAACCAGATTGTTGAAAACACGGATCAGGTGGTTCTTGTCGCCTAGAATATGGTATCTGTTTTCCGGAATCTTCAGGTTGAGTGCCACGTTTTTCTGTTCGCTGAACAGGTCATATACACTTTCCACCACTTCATTCACCACCATGTCAGATTTCTGACGGATATCGAGGTTGGCAAACATGGAGAACTCGGAAGCGATTTGCGCCAGCGAGTCTATTTGTTCAATGAGGCGGGTGATGGCCTTGCGCAGGTAGGCGGCTGCCTGCTCGGGGTTGTTCGACACGCGTTCGAGTTGTTGCATGGAGAGTTTCATGGTGGTCAGGGGGTTTTTGATGTCATGGGCCACCTGGCGGGCCATTTCACGCCAGGCGCCTTCCCGTTCGAGCCGCACGAGTTGCACTTTGGAGTCTTCGAGTTTTTCCACCATCCGGTTGTACTCGCCGATCAGTTCGCCAAGTTCGTCCTGCGCATCCGCCGGGTATTCGAGCGGCTGGTTTTTGTTTTCCAGTTTCAATTGCCTGATCTTTTCCGACATCAGACTCAGCGGGCGGATGATCGAACGCGCCAGCAGATAGGTCACGATAAATGCGATAAACAGCAGAAAGACGTACAAACTGGCCAGCATACCGATAAAATCCGACACATCTGCGCCGGCCTTCCGCTCGTTGAGTTGATACGGTACCCCCAAAAAGCCGAGCAACTGGTTTTGGCTGCTACGCAGGGGAAGGTATTTGGTAAAATATTCAAACCCCGCTATTTTTTCGGATTCAACCAATTCCGGAAGCCTGCTGTTTTTCAGCGTATTCAACGCTTGCGGGTTCATTTTTCCGGGTAAAATACCCAGTTCCTTCAACTCATCCTGGGTCGTAAACGCGAGGTTGCCGGCAGGAGAATACAGGTTGGCATCCATGGAAAGGCTGCCGGAAAAGTTGGAAAGCGACTTGGTCAGCGTCCGGTTCAGGCTGTCAGGAGAGACGGACGTGGAAACCAGCTGGGTCTTCAGGTTGGTCAGCATGGCGTCCGCCCGGTAGTTCAGGTCGATGCGCTCGGCTTCGCGGGTGGCATTGGTAAAATACCGGTATGTCATCAAACCGATTACCAAAAAAGCGATCGCGATGAGCGTCGCCATCCGGTATTGTATCCGTTTTGCCAGCGATCCGCGGACCGATATCTGAAACTGGTATTTTTCAGGCAGAAAATGCAGCCATGAGTTGGCGAGCGCAAGTCCGAAAAGGAACAAAGACGCGAGGGTAAACAGCATGGAAAACAAATAGACCTGCTTGATAAGTCCGCCTTTCGGCCGCCCGACGACCGCAGCCGTTTGTCCGTCGGCGCTTTTGAAAACGGCATCCAGCCTGCTGGGCACCTCCGTTTCAATATCGCGCGCTTCACCATTGCCGAGGGGCGTACTTAAAACCATGATATTGCTCTGGCCCTGTTCAACAACCAGTTTGCCGTTTTTCATAACGGCGAAATCGTAGCGCGAAAGCCTGTTGAGGTCTTTATATGGCACATTGTAGAACAACTGTGCATACACCCGGGTAGCGGCGGGATATTCGTGGTCAAGGAAACAAAAAACCTGCGCGGGCTGCCCCGGGTCGTTCATGCGGTTGGCCTGAAGGGCCATCATGTAACGGAACTTGCCGTCAGCATCGGTGCGGTAGCGAATGTCGGGAGCATCGGGCAGGGGTTTCCCCTGATTCCAGTTTTCCGTAACGACGTAGCGATAATCCTGGGATTGTTCGAGCAAAATGGATTCGGCACTCTTGTCGAATGCAAATACATTCAGGCGGTAGTGCTGGAACAGGTAGTTATTTTCAAAAATGAGCGCATTGAAATAACTGCGCAGGTCGGCCACGTTCGGTTTGAACGGCCAGGGTTTGAGCAATACATTCAGGCGCTGCGAATCCCGCCGGAAAGTAGCCAGGAGTTCCGGCAGTTCGGATTCCAGCGATTTCAGATCGCGGTCGCTTGCCAGAGCCTCCGCACAGGCAAGGCGTAT
>JAKOXM010000711.1 GCA_029781095.1 Bacteroidota bacterium | reverse complement strand
GACTGGGTGCGCTATTTCATCAACGAGTACAAAAACCGGCTGGAAAAACGCTACCGGGAAAGTGCTTTCAGTTACAACCTGGCCCGCCTCGAATACGAAAGCGGCCATCATGGTTTCGTCATGGAGCTGCTCCAAAAAGCCAATTACCGCGATCCGCTGCTCAACCTCGCCGCCAAAACGCTGCTGCTCAAAACTTACTATGACCTGAA
The DNA here is from genome assembly GCA_029781095.1 of Bacteroidota bacterium. GTDB lineage: Bacteria > Bacteroidota > Bacteroidia > Chitinophagales > Saprospiraceae > M3007. The sequence goes on along the minus strand of JAKOXM010000711.1, from coordinate 2,885 downwards.
AGAATACGACCTCCTGCAATCACACCTCGACGCGATGCGCAATTACATACACCGCAAGCGCGTGATCGGCTACCATCGCAGCAATTACCTGAATATCATTCGCTACACGGAAAAACTGACGCGGCTCAATGGCCTCGACAAAGCCGCCCTGGAAGCATTCCGGATCGCTGTGGAGCAGGAGGAAGTGTTGACTGAAAAAGCGTTTTTCCTGAAAGTGACGGGTTAGCCAGCTGCAGCATCTACTTCAATTCAAATACATCCAGGATCAATTTGCCGCCATTGCCGGCCCGCGACACTGGCGTCTGAGGTATCCCGTTGGGGTTATTGCCGGGAGACGGACCACTTTAATCCATTCATTTTGTGCAGCAAGGTCAAGACAAAACATGTTTTTCGGGCTTCAATATTTCATTCTGGCACTGCTAAAATAAAGAGCCGTATAGCACACTCCCGGACATTTTCATTTCTCGCAGATTGCACACAGAAAAAATGCACAGATTCCACGCGGAAAAGTCTGCGCAGAATCTGCGAAAACCAATCTGTGTCAAATCCGTGCGAAAAGTGGCCGTACAATACCCGGGCGTCCCGCAAAGCAATCCTTTCTTCCGAAGCAATTTTTTTTCAATTTTACCCGAATCTTCTACCTTACTGCCCAATCCTTACCCATATTAACAGACTGGCCTTCATGCACTCCACCGGGTTTCACCTCCTCGACTACTTCGTATTCGCCCTCTATTTCATCGCCGTTTCCACTTACGGTTACTGGATTTACCGCAAAAAACAGTCGGGCAACAACACCGCCGGCGACTATTTTCTGGCAGAAGGCTCGTTGACGTATTGGGCCATCGGCGCTTCCCTGATCGCCTCCAACATTTCTGCCGAACATTTTATCGGAATGTCGGGCTCGGGTTTTGCCATCGGGCTTGCCATTTCCACGTATGAATGGATGTCGGCGGCAACCCTGCTGGTGGTGGCTGTTTTTTTCGTGCCCATCTACCTGAAAAACAGGATTTACACGATGCCGCAGTTTCTGCGCAACCGGTACAGCCCGCTGGTAGCGACGCTGATGGCCGTTTTTTGGCTTCTAGCCTATGTATTCGTCAATCTTACGTCAATCCTGTATCTCGGCGCGCTGGCGCTCGAACTGACGACGGGGCTCAATTTTTATGCTGCCGTTTTCGGTTTGGCCATATTCGCGATCGCCATTACCATCGGCGGCATGCGTGTGATCGGATATACGGACGTAGTGCAGGTTGTCGTGCTCGTGCTGGGCGGACTGGCGACGGTATACCTCGCCCTGAGCATGGTTGCCGAGCATTTCGGGTCCAGCGGCATTGTAGCCGGGCTTTCCTTGCTGCGCGAAAAAGCGCCGTCGCATTTTCATATGATCCTGCCGAAAGGCCACCCTTATTATAAAGACTTGCCGGGGCTCACGGTACTCATCGGCGCGATGTGGGTCAATAACCTGAATTACTGGGGATGCAACCAATACATCATTCAGCGTGCCCTTGGCGCCGACCTGCCGACTGCCAGAAAAGGGATTCTGTTCGCGGCGTTTTTGAAGTTGCTCATTCCGGTAATTGTGGTTTTGCCCGGCATATCGGCCTTTGTATTGTATTCCAACGGGATGTTCCAGACGGAAATGACCGATCCGGCGGGGGCCGTAAAGCCGGACTTCGCTTACCCTACCCTGCTCAACCTGCTTCCAATGGGCATGAAAGGGCTTGCTTTTGCGGCCCTGATCGCCGCGATCGTAGCCTCGCTGGCAGGCAAGGCCAACAGTGTGGCTACAATATTCAGTCTTGACATATATAAAAGGTATTTTGACAAGGACGCTTCGGATGCAAAACTCGTCCGGGTGGGCAAGATAGCCGTGGCGCTTTCCATGTTGATTGCGGTGGCGGTGGCGCCCCAGCTCCGCTCGCTGGAACAAACCTATCAATTTATCCAGGAGTATCTGAGTTTTATCACACCGGGCGCGTTTGCCATTTTCTTCCTTGGCATGTTCTGGCGGCGTACAACGTCGGCGGCAGCGCTTGCCGCAGCAATTCTGACCATTCCGCTCTCCGCAATATTCAAATTCTGGGCGCCTGAAATCCCGTTTCTCGACCGGCTCGGATGGGTATTCCTGGTGATTATGGTATTGATGGTGGGTATGTCGCTGGCGGAGAAAAAGGAAAGCCCTTTGGTGGAGGTCGATCCCAAATTATTCCGTGTAGAGCCCGCGTTCATCGTGGGCGGTGTTATCATTTGCGGAATACTGACGGCTCTTTACACGGTGTTTTGGTAAGCAGGCAAGGCTCATAAATTTGGGTAATTTATTGATATCAAGCGAGTTGCATTCGTTTTTTATGGTCGTAGTCTGGCGCCCTAGCCTAAAGTCCTGTCAAAAATAAACGGCCTGGTAATGCTCCAGGCGCTCACGGATCTTTTCCAGGGCATCCAGGTTGTTGATGCCCACTCCTTCCACGACGAAAGATGCGGCAACATGTGCAAACGCCGCCGCCGTGGAAACATCATCCGTTCCGGCATATTTCAGGATAAATGCGGTGGCAAAGACGTCGCCGGCCCCCGTAGCATCTACTTCCCGAACCGGGAACGAAGGAAAAAAATATTCCTGTCCTTCGTGGAACACCCGCGCGCCATTAGCGCCCTGCGTAATAACAAGTACGCGCACAAGGGAAGCTATTTCCGGTATGACATTTTCAAACCCGGCAATGTCTGCATCGCTCATGATCACGATGTCGAGGGCGGCAAGTTGTTGCCAGTCCATGGCTTTGGGTGATATTTTCCCTTCCGAATCCCACTTGCGCAACCATCCCTGAATGGTGGCGGCCCGCAGCGCATTCGGGAAAGCGCGGAGCAATGAGAAATCCACTTCGTCAGCG
>JAKOXM010000696.1 GCA_029781095.1 Bacteroidota bacterium | reverse complement strand
AAGTATTTCGACTTTCACACGGGCGGTGCCGGCTTTCAGCAAATCAAGTTGTCTTGCCGCCTCACCCGAAACATCCACGACATAGCCTTCGATATAAGGCCCGCGGTCATTCACCCTTACAACCACCGATTTTTGATTGTCGAGCCGGGTTACCCGGATGCGGGTGCCGAAAGGCAGGCTTTTATGCGAGCAGGTGAGGGCATTTTTATCGTACTTTTCGCCATTGGCAGTAGGGCGGCCCTGAAAGGAATCGGCATAATAGCCGCATTTGCCAAATTCTTCACGCGTCTTTTGGGCGAAAGAACTGAGCGTCATGGCGCTCAGGGCAAGGGTCATTATGGTGGTGAAAGCAAAAACGGTTTGGCGCATCATGTTTTGAAGTTTTAATGTTATCCACTGTTTAATTTTAACAAAGGTAGTAAGTGAATGTGCCAATTAATAAATGTGCTAATGTGCTAATTTTCACAACATTGCCCATTTTATAATAGTGTTCTAAATTGCACACGTACTTAACGACCGCAACCGCCACTTTTGTTTCTTTTGGAGAGAAAAACTGATGCGGTCTTTAAAAATCATTGAAAATCAAGTCAAAGCAAATTGATTTTTATGAAAAAAACAAATGCCGCCGACCGGCAACGCAATATATACGTGTCGGGGGCGGCCGGCCGGCGCCCGTCCGTACCCGTTGACTGCCTGTTGCTTGAACAGGCCGCTGCGAAAAAATTGTCCCCTGAATCCTTCGCATATATTGCCGGCGGCGCAGGCGGAGAACGCACAATGGCGATGAATACCGGCGATTTTGCACGCTGGCGAATCATGCCTCGCATGTTGCGGAATGTGGAATCGCGCGACACGTCGATCGGGATTTTCGATCATAGAATTCCTGTCCCGGTCTTTCTGGCCCCTGTCGGAGTGCTCGGAATGGCCCATCCCGAAGCCGACCTTGCAGTTGCGAGGGCGGCGGCCCGCTACGGCATTCCTTATATATTTTCCAACCAGGCTTCCGTGCCGATGGAAATCTGCTCCGAAGCCATGGGACCCGCTCCGCGGTTTTTTCAGTTGTACTGGAGCAGGTCCGACGAGTTGGTGATCAGTTTTTTACAGCGCGCGGAAGCCAGCGGTTGTTCAGGCATCGTACTTACCCTCGATACGACGATGCTCGGCTGGCGCACCCGCGACCTCGACCTTGCTTTTCTGCCCTTTTTAAAAGGTATGGGTATTGCGCAATATACTTCCGACCCTGTTTTTCAAAAATTGCTTGACGACCCGGATGACAGCCCCGGAGCCGCATCTCCCCTGACGCTCAGCGCGATCGGGACATTGATAGCGGCCAATCGCAATCTCCCGGGCAGTTTTTGGCGTAATCTCCGTTCGGGGCGGGGCCTCAAAGCCGTGCGCACCTTTACCCGGATCTATTCCCGTCCGAATTTGTCGTGGACCGACCTGCCCTTTCTTCGGAAACATACGCAGCTGCCCATCATCCTGAAAGGTATTTTGCACCCGGATGACGCCAAAAAGGCGCTGGATTATGGCGTTGATGCCATTTATGTATCCAATCACGGCGGACGACAGGTAGACGGCGCCATCAGTTCCATAGAAGCCTTGCCGAGGATCGTGGAGGCCGTCAGAGGCAAGGCGCCTGTGCTGTTCGACAGCGGCGTACGCGGTGGCGCCGATGTATTCAAGGCCCTCGCGTTGGGGGCAACTGCCGTCGGTATCGGCCGTCCGTATTGTTATGCACTGGCGCTGGCCGGGCAGCGTGGTGTGGAAGAATTTATAGAAAATTTGTCAGCCGACTTCGAACTCACCATGGCCCTGGCCGGTTGCAAAAACGTCGATGAAATTCGCGCTGCGGGCACGGTTCAAAGGGTATAAATCATCTTTCCGGATATGTCTGTTTTTCCGGAAATGTGGTAATAATACACTCCCGGCCCCGGAAAGGTCTCTGCCGGGAAAAATAGCGGTTGAGCGGCATCTTCTCCTGTTAAACGTCGCTGGACTACCCGTTTGCCCAGGTTATCGTAGATGCTTATTGTAAGCGTTTCGTTTTTCCGTCCGGCAACGTTCATCCAGACGCCCGATTGTCCGAACGGCACGGGCCAAATGCGTATGGCAGCAACTTCGGCAGGCCCGCCCAGGTCAATGACCGGCTTCAGGGCAGTTCCGTCGGGCAGAAAGGCCGACGCCGGTGTAGGGTTATTGCCGATTGAAAGCGATTGTCCGAGGTTTCCTTTCCCTTTTGCCCTGAAAACGAGCCGGAAGAGCTGCTGGACGGCGCCTGTATTTCTCAAATTGAAGGCCTTTTTATAAATCAGTGGATTTTCAAAACAAGAAGTCAAATAGCCATTTTCAATACCATTCATGCCAAAATGCTCACTGGTAAGCCCCGCAGCCAGGGGTTCGATCCTGCCGAATTCCAGCAATTCCTTGTTGAACAGCATGGAAAACTGCAGACCCGCCAACGCGGAAAACGAGCCCGAGAATGTTGCGGACACCTCTTCACCTGCTTCAAAATCAATATCTTGCATATACAGTGGCCAGTCGCCGGCGTATCGCTCGTACGCCGGACCGGCCAGGGCCGGCATCGCGCTTCCGTTTACGTCGCCGACTTTCAATGCCGTGAAATCGAGCCCTGCGACAGGAGCGCTCTGTAACTGAACAGAACGGGCCTCCGGAAACGGGGTTTGAAACGGATTGCCTGGATCGGGGAAAACAAAATCCGTGGGTACGAACCGCCACGAGGTATTTCCTGCGAATGCAGTATCGATGCCAAGGATCAATTTGCGCAGCGCCACAACGTCAAAAGTGGTCACGGATTTGCTTTTGTTGGCGTCTGCAGCAATGATCTTATATGGCGAGTCAAGCGCTTCAAGTCCAAGGATATGCTTTGTAATCAATACGAGATCGTAGGTACTGACGCCGTTCAGCGGAAAGTCATTCCGGAAGGGTGTGATCGTATAGGTCTGACAGCCTGGTACCGCCGGGATATTGAAGATGCCGCTCCCGTCAGTCGTTTGCGAATTCACCGAGACGTTTTCAACGCCTGCATTTAATTCCGTTTTGATATCGCCACCCACACTCACGGTCACGCCATTTTGCTGGACAAAGACCGAATCAAGCGGAAAAGTCCAGATGCCGCGCGCGAAGGTGGCGGCCACCAATTCCTTGCGCGTGATGTTTTGTTCGAGGTCAAATACAGGAATGAAGGGCATGTTGGCGCCCAGCCGCGCCCAGGACGTACCGGCGTTTCGGGTAAAATATACCCCGGCATCGGTCGCTGCAAACAGTACGGTGTCTGCATGACCGGGAAGAACGAGCAGATCATTCACGGGTATTTGGGGGAGGTCGCCCGAAATGTCGACCCAGGTTTGTCCGTTATTGTCCGAACGGTGCACATGCGGGATATTTTCATTGTCCCGAAAGCCCGAGTGTGTCGTGAAAATTCTGTTGGCGAGGGTAGGGGAGGCATGCACCGAAGTGACGTACCGGTCGGGAAGCCCTGCTGTGATATTCACCCAGTTCCCGGTCGGTTCCCGTCGCCAGACGTTGCCGTCCGATGTTCCCGCAAGGAGTTTGTCGGTGAGCACGGGGGACTCATCCAGACTGGAGATCGTATGAAACCGGGGCTCGAAAATGATGCCGTCGGTCAGATCGCCGGAAATGGCTCCCCATGAACTGCCGTTTGAGGAAAAATATACCCGGTATGTGGCGGCATACAGTTTATCCGAACTGCCCGGACTCATAAAAAACGGCGCGTCCCAGTTGCAGCGGTCGTTTGTGCCGAAGGCAGTCTGGCCGAATTGCCAGGTGTCGCCGCCGTCCATGGTTTTCTGGATGTTCCCGTATTGTATTTCAATCCAGAAGGTATTCGGATCTGTCGGGTGAAAAACGGTGCGAAAGCCGTCGGCTGAAAAAACGGGTACCCAGTTATTGATCCCTGCGCCGTTTCCTTTTATAATACCGTTATCCTGTGCGCCCGCAAAATACGTATCGGGTTGGTGGGGGTTGTAATTGGTGCGATAAAACTGTGTGGTCGGAAGGTTTTTACACTTTGTCCAGGGGGACTGGCCCGGGTCATTGCGATATACGCCGCCGTCATTGGCCCAATAGCGTCGTCCCGAGGGGGTAAAAACCAGGTCGTGGCTGTCTGCGTGTCCACCCGAAGCGATCGACCAGGTGTTGCTGCCCGCCATCTTCCGCCATAATATTATGGCGTGAAAATATACGTCTTCATCGTTATTCGGATCAAGGCATATTTTCCCGAAATACCACCCGAAGTCGCCGCATTTTTCCTCCAAAGCGTTGATATCCACAGAACTCCAGTTTGATCCGCCGTCCGTGGTTTTATACAGGCCGCCGGGAGTCGACAGCGTGTCAATATACACCGCATATACTTTGTCGGGATTTTGCAGGGATATGGCGAGACCGGTGCGGCCCATGACACCTGTGGGTAGTCCGCCTCCCAGCTGGGTCCAGTTGGCGCCGCCGTCGGTGGTTTTGTACACCCTGGCGTGGGGGCCAAACACCACGGATTCTTCATTGCTTCGAATACGGTCCCAGAACGATGCGTACAGGATTTGCGGATTTGCGGGATTGATCACCAGATCGCTCGCGCCCGCCTGGTCGCTCACGAACAACACCTGCTGCCAGTGCAGACCGCCATCGGTGCTTTTGTACACACCCCTGTCATTGTTGCGCACATAGGGGTTGCCCATGGTAGCGGCATAAATGATCTGCGAATTGGACGGATCGATCTGGATTTTCGAGATAATGCCTTGTTGCGACAGGCCGCTGTGCTGCCAGCTCTCCCCGGCGTCGGTGCTCTTGTATATTCCGTCGCCGTTAAAGACGATGGAAGGTATGTTCGGGTCGCCTGTTCCTGCAAATACGACAGATGGATTGCCGGGATCGAAAGCGATGTGGCCGATCGCCAGTTCGGGATTGTCATCGAAGACAGGATGCCAGTTGACGCCACCGTCGGTTGTCTTGAAAATGCCGCCTCCGGAAAATCCTGCCAGCACGGTATTCTCGTCATCCGGCTTTACGGCAAGGGTGTTGACGCGTCCGGCCACGTTGGCAGGGCCCTGCAAAGTCCAGTTTACCGCGTTTCCGGAGCAGCCGCCGAGGCCGCGTTCCTGTACGGCTTCGGCCTTGCGTGCCTGCACGAGCGCCTTTCGCCAGCCCTGCCAGTCGAATGTGCGGTCGGGATACGAGCGCTGAAAGGCAAAAAGATCGTAAGGATCGGTTTTGCTTTCCGATTCCTCGTGACCGGTACCGGGAGTGCCTTTGCAGGAAAGCATTCCCGCAACGATCAGGACATACAGGATAATTTGTTGCATTGTTTCGGTTTTTGATTAAAGCCGTATGAGAAGAATATCAATTGGCGCGCTCACGGAAGCACTGCAAAAATACCTATTCTATCTCAGGCCGGTGTCACTACTTTTGGCGCTTAAACTGTTCCTGGATGATTTATCTGGTTTTGTCGGTATGCTGTTCCGTGTTGCTGGGCTTTATTTTCAAACTGTTCCAGCGCTTTGGGATCGATAGTTTTCAGGCGATCATTTTTAATTATTTCACCTGCGTGGCATGTGGATGGACGCAACTGGGGCACTTTCCTGCGGCGAGTACGGATTTTAAATCGCCCTGGATGCCTTATGCGCTGACCCTCGGGTTGGTTTTTATCAGTGGTTTCAACGGTGCGGCACTGACGGTCCGATATTTCGGGGTTACGGTCAGCCAGATCATGCAGAAAATGTCGATCCTCATGACGGTTCCGTTCGCTATCCTGGCATACGGCGAATCATCGGGCCCGGAGAAAATCGCAGGTTTTGTTTTGGCGCTCCTCTCCATTGTGCTTGTTAATCTGCCTTCCGGCAAAGAAGGTGCCGAAAATACACGAAAAACGAGCTCTTTGCTATGGATACCCCTGTTGACATGGTTGCTCTCCGGCGTTATCGAAGTGCTGTTTATCCGGGTACAGAAAGAAAGACTTACAGAAGTCGGCGATCCGGTCTTTATCAGCACCGTATTTGGTACTGCGGGTTTGGTCGGGTTGCTGATCGCCATAACGGGTTGGGCAAGCGGCCGGATTTCTTTTTCCTGGCGCAACGTAGCCGGCGGCATCATACTGGGTATTCCAAATTACGGCAGCATGTTATTCCTGTTGATGGCGCTGGGCAGCGGGATTGAAGGATCCTTTATATTCCCGGTTATAAATGTCGGCATCATTCTGACCACAACCATCGGCGCCGTCTCGCTGTTTCACGAACATCTTTCGAAAATAAACTGGATCGGGATCATGCTGGCGCTCGCTGCTATTTTACTTATCTCACTGTAAACAGGCATTTTGTATGGAGTCAAACAAAACGCAACAGGAAAGCGAA
>JAKOXM010000677.1 GCA_029781095.1 Bacteroidota bacterium | reverse complement strand
ATGATGCTTCCGTGGTAACAGGGCAGGTTATGCTGGAAAAACCTGCTCCCGGCCTGTACCTGCTCTGGATAAAAACGAAGGAACACCTTCAGGTAGAGCGTTTTACGATCATTCATTGAGTTGACGCCGGCACTCTATGCAACGATTTTGTCTTACCCTCGATCTTAAGCCCGATCCTGAGCTCATTGCCGCTTACGAAGCCTACCACAAGGCCGTGTGGCCTGAAATTATCGAAAGCATCCGGGCGGCAGGTATCATACAACTGGAAATCTACCGCCGTGAATCCCGCTTGTTCATGATTCTGGAAGCGGATGACGATTTTTCTTTTGATAAAAAATCTGAAATGGATGCACAAAACCCCAAAGTACAGGAATGGGAAGCGCTTATGTGGAAATACCAGCAAGCGCTTCCTTCCTCAAAACCGGGTGAAAAATGGGTCATAATGAGCAGGATATTTGCTCTTTGATTCTTGTGTACCACACTACCGAACATTTTTATTTCACGCGAAGACGCAAAGTTTTCGCAAAGACGCAAAGCATTGAAATTTCATCTTTGCGCCTTTTGCGTGGAAAATGTTGTCCGGTAGTGTGCTTTTATACTCCTCCTGAGTCGCTTTTTATGCCCTGCTCATATCGTACAACCGGGTTGTTTCAGGCGACGGTTTGGACTGAAACTCCTGTTCCATCATTTTGCAACAAAGATTGTACTGGGCTTCCACTTTGTGTGCCATACCAAGGCTTGCATAACACTGAATGGCGCGTCTGTGGATCACTTCCATGCGCGAATCGCGCGAGAGTATTTCATTGCAAACCGCTATGGCTTTCCAGTAGTCGTTTTTTGCACACAGCTGCTCGCTGTACAGGTCTGCTATTTGCTCGAAAACCGAACTCAGGTGCTGCTGCTCGATTTCAATCCAGCTGAACATATCTGTTGGAAAATCGTCCAGAAAATTGCCCCGGTAGGTCTTGATCGCTTTTTGAAGGATATCGTCCGGGATTTCTTCGCCGCGCCGCTTGTGCTCCTGGATTTTTTGGTGCAAGGCCTTGAATGTCAGTACGTCGGAAATGAGTGGGTGGTCGAGTTTAAGCCGGTAGGCATTTTTCTCAAATACGATCATATCCTTATCGGATCCGGTCTGGTTGCGGAATGATTTCCGGATATGCGTCAGTTCTACGTTCAGGCTTTTACGGGCAAAATCCGGCATGCTTTCAAATTTGTCCGCCCAGAACGTGCGGGCAAGATGGTCGCGTGACAGTGCACGCGGGTAGTGATAAACCAGGTATGCAAACAGGTATTTCGCCTGATTGGTCAGTTCAATTTTTTTGCCGTTGAGTTGAATGGTGAACGGGCCGAAAAAGGATATTTCCAGGCCGCGATATGCTTCTTCGTTGTCCTGTTCAAGCAACGGAGGCGCATAAAACGGCGTTTCAGGCGGTGTGTAGCCGGAAAATTGAACCCCCGCCACGACCATGCCGGGCGTCACGGCTGCCAAAAGAGCCTTGCTGCCCAAACCTCGTATCGGGCGGTATTTTTTGACGGATGGCTTCAACTTGAACCCGGGGAGGTATGCTTCATAACAGGCCAGAATATCCTCGCTGTTTGCCGGAAAGCCCAGTACATCTTCCGCGCCTGATTTCAGCAGCAGACGGGTCGTAGGCCCGGAATAGTCGGAGGTAATGACAATGGCCGGCACGTCCGGGTTTTTGCGTTTCCAGTTGCGAAGTGCTGCGAAACCGTCTGTTTTTGGAGGAGTATGGACAATAACGATCATACCTGCCTCTTCCGAATCCTGCCGGGCCTGCAAATGGGTCGAATCGGAGACCGATTCCACTTGCAAAGCCGCTCCGCCACTGGTACGCAGTAACTGAAGGAGGCGATCATTATTACCGTAGAGCAATACCTTAGGGGAAGTCATAGCCACGGACGAATTTGGTTAATAATGCGGGTTTATGTCACCCGTGCGGGCACGGGCGCGAATGGTTTTCAGGAAAATTCTGTAGCGTGGTATTGGCAAAAGAAATCAACAGGGGCATTTCGATCAGAAACCCGCAGGCAAGGGTTTTCAATTCCTGCTGTGGTTGGTTAATTGAGGCCTGTCAAATTCCGTTCCTCTACCGATTAAAGAAGCTCATGTTCGGAATTTAAATTTGTATGGCAAATATATATAAATTCAGTCGTATTTAAAAAAAACATCAACAATTTTCATCACTATAGTCGGTGATGAGAATAAAATGTCAACGCCAGGGTGTTAATGTTTCAAGAATGATATAATATGGCGCAACTTTTGGAGTCTGCACTCCTTTTAATTGACAACATTACCACCTGCCGCCCACAAACCCGATGAGAGCGCTCCAAAACCAGATATTTATTCATCAAAGCGCTATACTGCTATCAATGGGCGAATTACATTTTGACGGATTACCGTCCGACATACACCACTGCACGAGTCACCGGGAAGGCGAATGGATTACCTGGCGTTGTCCGCAATGCGACGGATATGAGCGCCGTTACAACCTGAACACGGGTGAAATGCGCGTGAACCGCGGCAATTCGGAGGCACAACACACGGGAATGAGTACCCGTGAACAGAATATGGAGGCATTGCAACGGGTTACAAAGTTGAATTAACGATTTGATTCAAGAAAGGGTACCGTATTTTTCCCGGAGACGTTTGATCAACCGGGAATGACTTCCTGTTTCCGGGCTTTCGTTTTTTACCTCTGCCGGTGGCACGGCTATTGGGGGCATTGCCGTTTTTTGGGCAGTATGCACGGGGTTGGTCGTGCCCGCCAAATTTTTACTTTGCGGCAAGGCTTGCTGTGTTTCGGGGAATTTTGATCTGAACTTTTCAACTACCAGCCGGCCTCCCTGGTTTTCAGAGGCTATCTCGGCCTTTATGCGTTGCAACAGGCTGGAACCTTTGCTTTCCCACATGGAAACAGGGACGTTTCTTTTTGCTTCTTCCGGAGTCTTTTCGACCGGAGGGTATTCCTGTGCGGGAATGTTTTCTGCTATTGCGATGGCTGATTTCGGTCCGGTTTCGAGAATTTTTTCAATTTTGGCGGCTTCCACAAGTTCTTCCCGGGATTCCATGATGCCGGGTTCTGCTTCTGTTTTTGCAGGATCCATTACCACGGGTTCTGCTTCCATTTCTGCTGGGTCCATTACCACGGGTTCGGCCACTTGACGCGTTTCCGGGTCGGTTCTTTTATCTGCCGTATCCTTCTTTTTCTTTCCCTTTTCCTCATTCAGGAACCGGCCGATGAAATGCCTGATGATCTCGATCCCTTCGCCTTCGAATGCCTTGTTTTGCCGGGTTGGCAAATGCTCGATAATGCCTTTTTGCGGGCTTTTTGCAGCGGTGCGATAGAAATCTATACGGAATGAGACTTTACTGCCAGCGAGCGCTTCTTCCGCGAGTTCGCTGCGCGGGTCATCGGCCTTCTTACGGCAGTCAGTCAACTGCGTTTCGAGCGATTTTATTTTTTCAACCAGCCGTTCTTCCTGTTCAATAGCCCGGTCAAGCAATTTCAGGATTTGGCCTTTCGTTCGCTTGTCTTTATGATTGGCGCTCATATTTGAATGGTTTTATTAAGGTGAACAAATAGTCGGCACAAACAGGCAAAGCCACCCCGCCGGAAGGGCAGGGCGGCTTTGTGCGGACCGACATTGCGCTCAATGTTCGGCGTAGAAATCAAGTTTGCCAAATTCGGCGAAAGCTGCGAGGAAGCACGGCGTGCCATCCGGGTGCAGAAGACGAAGTACGGCCACCACGTCGTAGATTCCTTCCGGAATTGTTCCGCCCGGGATCGTGATCGTGGTTGAGTTGGGAGCGCCGGCTCCGGGGAAGTTAACAACCGCGCCTACTCCGCCGCCAACCATCGTGCCCGATCCGTAGGTCAGGGTGGTTACACCGCGCGGAAGCGTAAATTCCGATGGGCCCATTTGCTCTAACAGGAGCTCGAGTCTCCAGATGGCATTCGGATTGAATACGTGAGCGAAGACGCCCCGAACGCTCCATTGAAAACGGATGCTGATGTCCTGATCTGTTTGGATGAGCCTGCTGTTGAGTGCATTATTGCCGGGGGTAAACACCGGGGAAGGACCCTCGTTCAGGTTTGCTACTTGTCCGAATCCTGAAAAATCAAAGAAGGGGGCAAGGGTGACTTCAGATTGCAATGCTACATTTACCATGGTATGTTGAAATTTTCAAAGGTTCGCATCGACGGTATCCGGTTCAGCAGAGGTGTTCTTTGCCTCGATACCTTCGGGCGTTGACCCGGTTTTTTGATGTAGAACGTTTTCTCGCTAAACCTGGAACAAAAATCATATCCCTGAAATTAAGCCGCGCTAAACGCTCAACCAACGAACGATTAAAATGAAACTAAAAACCGGGAAACTGAAAAAAAACGAGTTTCAGGGTCAAAAAATCAATGTTTTCAGACCTTAAAAATCGTATAATCATATACAATGGCCATCGGACAAGCGAAATCTGCTTTAAAATTTTCCACGCGGACACCCTTTTCTATCTTTGCCGTCTTGAAAGATAAAAGTTTGGAGTCCATCGATTCAAGTTTGGCGCATGAATGAATGCCAATCTTCCATTTTCAAACTTCAAACGCCAAATTCTCCTGTCATATGAAAAACATTTTATCCGGAAAAAAAGGAATCATTTTCGGTGCGCTGGATAATCAGAGCATCGCGTGGAAAGTCGCGGAAGGCTGCGTGGAAGCGGGCGCCCAAATCGTTCTGACAAACGCGCCTGTTGCCATGCGCATGGGCGAGATCAACACACTGGCTGAAAAATGCAAGGCCCCCGTAATTGCAGCCGATGCCACATCGCTCGAAGACCTTGAAAACCTCATTCAAAAAAGCATGGACCATTTCGGCGGCAAGGTCGACTTTGTACTCCATTCGATCGGTATGTCGGTCAACGTGCGTAAAGGCAAGTCCTACACTGACCTGAATTACGAGTGGATGCAAAAAACTTTCGATGTGAGCGCCATCTCTTTCCATAAACTGATGCAGACGATGTGGAAACTCGATGCCGTCAATGACTGGGGCAGTATTGTAGCCCTGACCTACATTGCTGCGCAGCGGGTATTCCCGGACTATTCTGAAATGGCCGAATCCAAAGCGCTGCTGGAATCTTTTGCCCGCAGTTTCGGCTACCACTACGGAACGGCGAAGAATGTGCGGGTAAATACGATTTCACAATCGCCCACGATGACCACAGCCGGCAAAGGCATCAAAGGCTTCCAGGAGTTTTATGACTACGCCGACAAAATGTCGCCACTCGGCAATGCGCCCGCAGAGGATTGCGCCAATTATTGTATTGCCCTGTTCAGCGATTTGACGCGCTATGTGACGATGCAAAATCTCTACCACGACGGCGGCTTTGCGACCATGGGGATGAATCCGGCCCTGGTGGAGCTGAAATAACGGGCATTATGCACAGAACAAGGGATAAAAGTCACAGATCGAAGGCAACGCCCGGCACGGCTGAAGCGTTTCGGGAGAAACACCCGTCTGATTTGGAAAACAAGGACTTTGAATCCCGGCCTTCCGGTTTCCCGGAACGGCTCCCGTATCTGCAACCCGGCTATCGGCTTTTGTTTTCTTTTTTTCTGGTGTTCGCCGCTTGTGTGATGCCTTTTTCTGCCCGTACGCAGGACATAACGGCTGCCAGCAGTACCATCCGACCGGTGGAGCGCGATACCTCGCCCCTGCTGTTTACATTTGCCCTGAGCCCCGAACGGGCTTTTATGGCCGACGATACGCTGACCGATCGAAATTTCAGGATGTACGACCCGGCGCGCCGGCAACCCATCGATTGGGGCAGCCTCGGCAACCTGGGCTCGGCTGCACGGCCCCTGCTGTACGAGACGATGCCCCGACTCGGATTCGACCCTGGCGTACACGCTTTTGATTTGTATAATTTATACCCCGACGACCTTCGGTTTTACCGGAACAGCCGTTCCTTCAGCGAGGTTTACTTTTCCCAGGGAAAAACCCAGCTGGACGGCATGCTCAACGCGCGTTTTGCCCGGACTTTCGCCGGCGGCGCCAATTTTTCACTCGATTACAGGTCAATTAATAACCTGGGGGAATACCGGTACCAGCGCGAAAAACACAATGCATTGTCTTTCGGGATATGGCTGCCGGTGGGTACACGCTACGACGGCTTCGTAATCTTCTCAAAAAACGTGAACCGCCAGCAGGAGAACGGCGGTATCGTGACGGATACCGTTTTTGGGAAAGAGCAGTTCTCCGGTCCCATCAGCGCGGAAGTGCGGCTGCCGGCCGAACAGGCATTGACGCGGCTGGCCGATCAAACCCTGCAACTGACGCAGCACCTGAAATTGGCCGGCAGCAGCGGGGAAGGCAGGCGTGTATTGCGCGCCACTCATACCGTTTCATGGACGAAGACGGACTACAAGTTTGCCGATGCCAATCTTGGGCAGGACTCCTTTTTCTTCGATACTTTTCTCACGGACCGGCGCGGTATCCGGCATTTCATGTCATTGAACAGACTGAACAATGCCCTGACTATCAGCACCTTCAAGGCTAAAAACAAAAACCGGCCTTCGGATGTGCTTTCTGTCGGCCTGTTACATTCGTTTTTCGACCTGAATCAGGAGCCGCGGGATTCTACTTTTTCAAACCTGTTCCTGACGGGCAATATGGCCATTACGCCTTCGGAAGGATTCGCCCTGGTAGCACAGGGCAATCTGGGGCTTCTGTCCAATTTCGGAGAATATCGCATCAGCGGAGAACTTGAAATCGGTTTCGGCAAGGTCGGGCGGCTTCGG
>JAKOXM010000669.1 GCA_029781095.1 Bacteroidota bacterium | reverse complement strand
TTGGAGCCCGGCAGGCCGTCGGCGCCGAAGCGATCGCCGAAACTGCCGGGGTTTTGCAGGTAGGCAAACAGCATCTGGAATGTAGCGTTGGCGGAAGTGGGCAGGTATTGCAGGTAGTCGGAAGCGTCGTGCCAGCCGCCGGATACGTCGATGCGAGTGGAGTCTTTGGCCGGATCGGGATGATATACGATGAACCCGTCGGCGGTGTGGCAGGAATCTTTCAGGAAAGGATTAAAGCCGCTGCGCTGCTGACGCATGTAGCGGAGTATGAAATCGGCACTGCCGTCGTACACGTCGTCGGTGATACGAAAAACGGGCGATGCGAGACCCCCGACCTGCACATAATAGGCGCCGGGCGTGGAAAAGACAGAAAAATCGAGGCGATACCCTTCCGAAAAAGCGGCCCAGGCGCCGTAACGGCGAATTTTGTCACTAATAAACACTTGCTCGCGGGTCAGTGCGTCGTGCAGTTCGAAATGATCGACATCGAGCGGCTGTTTGCTCGCCAGCACGGCCACTTTGACCGAACGCCCGGGATAGCCGAGCTGGTTGACACGTATCCAGGCCTGCGGCTGGGCGAGGCAAGGGATGCAGATGGAAAAAACCGCCAGAATGGGCAGGATTGTTTTCAAAGGTCGCATGAAAACGCGGGTTCAGTTATGCTTTTTTATTTCCTGACCGACGAACAGCAAGGTATTCGTGTGGGGAATTTCGATGTGGAATTCCCGCATGCCGTATTCGCGGTCAAAGGGCGCTCTTGTTTTTATCCCGGTCAATTTGTCTTTGATGCTGTCCCACAAAGGGTCGACGGCATCCACTTCCAGGTAGAATTCCATCTGGCCGATGTCTGTTCCCGCCTTCAAAATATGAATGCTAAAGGTTTCTCTGTACAAAATCTGGTAATCATCGCTATCCATGCCGTTCTGAAATCCGAAAAGATTTTCAAAGAAAGCGGCGGTCTCCCTGATGTTATAAGAAGGGATCATCGGGCTGAGGTGGATCGGTTTGTACATCTGTGTGGCGATTGCCCACAAATATAATTGATTCCGGGTTCCGGATTTTCAGGCGGGAGCAATAAATCCCGCTTATTCATCAGATGACCTTAGACTTCAGTCATCCGATGAGTGATCAACTCAAACGGGTAAACTGGCCTGCCGGCCATAAATCGAGTTAACTAATTGAATATTAAGCGATAACAGCCATATTGAATCCGGATATAATTTTTGAGGCAGGAGCAATAAACGAGCAATTCGAATCAAGGGCTATATCGGTTTTTCAACAAAACCCCACTGCGGCTCACTCATCACTGCCGCTTTTCAAAACCTGCATAATCCGAATCCCTTTGTATGAACGTATGCTTACGAAATAAACCCCGTTCGGCTGCGCGGATATATCGACGTCAGGTGAAAAATGCCCAGGTTCTGACAGGAATATTTTATCGCCGAGCAGGTTGTAAACTTCCAGTACGGCGCCGGTTGTCTGAACGCTTTCTCCCTGCAGTTCAATCCTGAATTTTCCAGTATTCGGGTTCGGGATAACCAGAAAAGCATTGCTTTCGGATATGATTTGAGTACCCGTACTCATAAATTTGAATATTGCCGAGGTCGAAGTGCAGCCGTTGCCATTGGTAACCACGACGGTGTAGTTGCCATTTTGCGTTGCGGTATACGTTTTTGCGACGGCGCCGGGAATCAAAATGCCGTTCAAATACCATTGATTGCCTGTTGCAGAACTGGATGTGAGCAGTGATCCGTTTGCTGTAATGGTCGGTACCGGCGGTAAAGGATTTACCGTTACCGCCGTTGGGGCAGAAACGGCCGAACACCCGTTTGCATTTGTTACCGTCACGGTATAGTTGCCGGTGGCGGAGGCGATGATGCTTTGGGTGCTTGCGCCGGTACTCCACAAATAACTGCTTCCGGCGTTGGCTGTGAGCGCCACCGAGTTGCCCTGGCAAAAAACGGTGGTGCCGCCCGGCGTAACAGTAGCAGCCACGATATCAAAAGTTTTGGAACAGATTGCGCCATTGTAGTTTGACTGGAACGTATAGGTGCCGGGCGTCACCGGCAATGTTTTTGTCCATGATTTCAGACTGGCGGAATAATTCGTTGTGCTGGTATATGTCCAGCTGTTGAAAACGGAGCCGTTCGGATTCAAAATGCTCAGATTCGCAGTAGCGCCGGCCGTTTCGTATCGCATAAAAATATAGAATTTGGCTGCGCCCGGCGGCAGCCCTGCGCCCTGAAACGGCAGTGAAAAGCAACTGCTTTCGTTGAGCGTTTCCGTATCCGGACAGGCGGGAATAACCGCATCCGTTGTGTGCACCGAGGTTTTTAATATTTCATGGCCTGCATACGGCTTTTGAGCCGCCCACCATGAACTTGCATTCAAGGTATTGCAGGGGCCTGAAAAAGGGTCGATCCGGGTACCGGCTGTACTCCCGCTCCAAACCTCGAAATGGAGGTGCGGGCCCGAAGAATTACCCGAACTTCCCACCACCCCGAGATATTCGCCGACAGCAACCGATTGCCCCACAGACTTGGGTGTGAGCGAATTTTTTTTCATGTGAAAATACAGGGCAACGGAACCGTCGGCATGCTGAATGGCAATGTAATTGGCTGTCAATGAATTGGTTCCGCAGTTTTTATCAAAATTCCCGTCCGACTTGTCTATGATGGTGCCGGCTGCTGCCGCGATTACCTGTACCTGGTTGTTATCCATTTTATAAAACGGGAATGGCCAGATACTGATGTCCGTTCCCTTGTGCCCGTCATAAGTCTTTGAGCCGCAATTGTAATCTGTTACGGACCCGGCACTCGTGTTCTGGTCAACGTAAGCGCTGATGCCGTAAAAATTGCAATCGCTGAGGCCGTTTGCGGCTTTTAACGGCCAGTTGAGGGAAGTGACCGCCATGCCTTTCTGCCCTGCACCGGCAACTCCAAATAACGCAATGTTCTCTGCACAGTTCTTTTCGATCATCTTGTATTCCCGATCTGTTATGCATGGATGATCGGCGTCGTTTATTCCGGCAGTATACTCGATGCTGTTTTCATCGGGCCCCGAAGGGATATCCTGTGCATGCGATGAAAAGGAAAAAGCGCAAAGCATAAGGAGCGGGAACAGGGTATTGTTTTTTTTCATGGTTCTGAAAGTTGGAATGCGTTCAGGAAGCCAGACAGGTTTTCGCTCCTAAATGCTGCTTGCGTGAATTATATATCTCGTTTAGCGCAGTCATTGTCTCACTCGAAGTAAGACTTTGATTTAAATTGATTTAGCCGGAACACCGTTCCGGCATACATTGGATCGCAACCTGGATGATTTACAAATCGATCCCGATGTTGATTCCAAGGTACCACTGTCTCATTTTTCCGCCGCCGCCGGTATAGACGGGGAACAAGGTGTAACTGAAATGCGGCTCCGCGTATATCCGGAAACGGCCGGATGTCCATATGTAATATCCAAAGCCTGCATCGCCGCGCAGGTTGAAATCGTTAAACTGCTGATCATTGTTTTCCGGAATTTTGACGGTCGATTTCGACACTTCGCCGGTGTTGAAATGGATAATAACCGTTTGCTTCCTGCTGACCTTCATCATCGGCGCGGCGCCCGCTGTCAGGTAGAATTTGCTGTCGCTTTTTCCGGGCTTCCATCGCAGCGACACCGGCAAGGTGAAATCATAATAATGCACGGTTCCTTTCACTTTGCCGATCTCCACCGGCTCGGGCATGGTTGGCGTGGAGGTGGTAAGCGGGAATTCCTTTACCCGGTACCCGGAAATATCAAAGCCGATTCCCATCTGGATTCCCAGTCTGTCGGTTGCAGGGTATCTGCACCAAAGAGCGCATCCGGTTGAAAATCGCCAGGTATAACTTTCGTTGAAGAAAACCTCGATGGGCGGGTGTTCTTTGTTTTTATACGTTGCATCGGTTATCCGCGCAGAGGCCGCGATGCCGAACTGAAATTTGCCTGACTGAGCGACAAGGAACGGCAAGCACAGGAACGCCCAAAAAATGGACGTCAGGGTTGTTTTTTTCATGGGTTGGTTGTGTTCGTGACTGTGTAAAATGGATGTGGGTTAATTCATTGGAACAAGTTGCTGATAACAAAACCTGGTTCGATGGTACACGGATTGGACGGATTGGACACGGATTTTTAATTCGACCTGTGCAATCCGTGCCCAATCCGTCTAATCGTACGTTTGATTTGCCACAAAAAGTTGCTTGTTTTGATGATCAAAGAAGAAGGGGAATGGAAAAAGACTGACGTGTTCATCCGTGTCCAATCTGTCTAATCCGTGTGCCATTTTCGCGCTGCCACTCTTCACGGAATATCCGCATTCCCCTACTCACCGGTCACCCGAATCTCCACCCGCCTGTTTTGCTCCGACTCGCGTTCGTTGGCGGGGTTGGGAAACAACATCTTTGTGTTGTCGTAGCCCTTGTACATCATTCGCTCGGCGGGGATGCCGTTTTTCAGCAGGTACGCGTAGACGTATTGCGCGCGCCTGGCGGATAGCGTTTGCCGCCATTCGGGTTCTTCCGACATGATCATGCCCGGGCCGTTGATATGACCGGCAATTTCGATTTTCAGGTTGGGGTTCACCTGCATGAATTTCAATATTTTAGGCAGTTCCGGCTCGGATGCCTTTAGCAACACCGCCTGGTCGCCCACGAAAAACAGGTCGCGGAGTACGGCCGTTTCGCCCGCTTTGGCCGGCGGCAGCACAATATCGGGGCTGATCTTGTATTTTTTGTACAATTCCGGACTTCCGAACAATTTCATCGAGATGGTTTGAAAGAAATGATCCGGCGCCACGGCGTCTATTTTTACGATCGAATCTTTCGGCAGGCGCACGCTGTACCGCCCGATGCTGTCGGTGCGAGTGGAATCCTGACGTGTCTTTGTGCGGATGGTGATCGTTGCCGGTATTCCTTTTCCGCTGTCGCGATCCGTTATCTGCCCGCTGAGGGTGGTCATGGGCACGGCTACGATGATCTCGAGGGTTGCACGGCGGTTTCGCTGCCTGCCTTCCTCGGTTGCGTTGGTCGCTGCGGGCCGGCGTTCGCCGAAGGCGGATATTTCGATCTGGGCCTCGCCAAGGCCGCGTTGCAGCAGTTTCTGGCGTACGGATTCGGCGCGGCGTTTGGAAAGGGCCGTGTTGGCTTCCGGCGAGCCGATGGAATCGGTATGAGCGGTGATGCGAATGCGCAGGTTATGCGGATCGGCGTGCAGACTGGCGACAATGGAATCGAGCACGGATCCCGCTTCGGGGGTGAGATCGGCTTTGCTGAAGGCGAAGTACACTTCGGCACTGCGGGCGGCGTAGAGGGAATCAAAGACAGACTGGGAAGAAAGGCCTTGCGCAAAAGCGAAAAGCAGCAAAAAGGGGAGGGTGTGTTTCATGGTAGACGATATATGTGTCGTGTTTGGAAAACGGCTGAGCGGGGTGTCTTATTTCGATGCTCAAAATAATTCGGCCTGCGGTAATTCCCTGTATACATGCAAATTATTTTAAACCTGAAATCCCGGCCTCATATGGTTTATCTATGCGAAAACGGATTATCTTTCGGTCATGAAAATCCTCTCAATCCAACTAGAAACGGCAAATCTCGGCCCGGTAGCCGATTTTTACCGATCGGTACTCGGTTTGCATGTGGCTACCGTCGAGCCGAATAAAGTACACATTCAGATCGGCAACTCCTGGCTGGTGTTCACCGGAAATCCGGCTGCAGCGGGTATTTACCACTTCGCATTTAATATTCCCTGCAACCAGATTCGCGAGGGCATGGCCTGGCTCGAACGCAGCAGCATCGACCTGGTCGCCGATGAAAAAGGCGAAATGCGCCAGGATTTCACAAACTGGAACGCGGAGGCGACCTATTTTTACGACCCCGCCGGTAATATAGTGGAACTCATTGCCCGGCGTGATCTGCAGAACGAAAGCGAGCATCCTTTCGGTCGGGAATCGCTGCTGGAAATCAGCGAGATCGGTATCGTTTGCGACGATGTGTCCGCCTGGAACGAACGCGCCAAAAGCGAATACGGCATCCTTCCGTTCGACAAGCAAAAACCTTCCGCCGATTTTTCGGCACTCGGCACCGATACGGGCCTGTTCATTGTTGTTCAGGAGGGACGCAAGTGGTTTTTGACGGATATTCCTGCGGACAGGGCGCCTTTGGAAGTAAAATTTGAAAATGACGAAGGAGCGGTCTTTGATCTTCGGGAAGGATAGAAAAATTGCCTTCCGACGACAAAAACGCATCCATTGCGGTTCATTTTCAGCCGAAACACATTTGTAAAATTCCGTTTCACTACTTTTGCGCCTCCCCGGCGAAACAAACCCTCGCTCAGGACGTTTAACGCCCTCACAGGGGAAGCCCGCCCCTTTATCAGGGCACGGTCTTCATCCAATTTGCATCAATTTTATTAACGCAGACAAATGGCACAATTTAAATCGGACGTAGAAGCAGTAGACTCGCTTGCACAGGCATACAAAGACCTTTCGGCGGAGATCGGTAAAGTGATCGTAGGTCAGGACGACGTCGTCAGGGCAGTGATCATCACACTTTTTTCCAACGGTCATGCCCTGCTCGTAGGGGTTCCGGGGCTGGCAAAGACCCTGTTGGTCAGTACGATAGCAGAAGTATTGGATCTCGATTTCAAACGTATCCAGTTTACGCCCGACCTGATGCCTTCGGATATCACCGGCAACGAAATCCTCGACGAGGACCGGCATTTCCGCTTCATGCGGGGCCCCGTTTTCGCCAACATCGTACTCGCCGACGAGATCAACCGTACCCCGCCCAAAACGCAGGCAGCCTTGCTGGAAGCCATGCAGGAGCGCTCCGTGACCGTAAGCGGTCAGCGCCATCTCCTGCCTTTGCCGTTCTTCGTACTGGCTACCCAGAACCCCATCGAGCAGGAAGGCACCTACCCGCTGCCGGAAGCGCAACTGGACCGTTTTATGTTCAATATTCCGCTTACATACCCCACATACGAACAGGAAGTAGAAGTGGTAAAACAAACGACTTCCTCGTCTGCAGCAAAGCTGAAACATATTCTGAATTCAGACCAAATTATTGAATATCAGCAACTTATAAGAAAAATACCGGTAAGCGAAAACGTGCTGGAATATGCCGTTAGCCTCGCTACCAAAACCCGTCCCGGTACGCCGCGCGCCACGCAGGAAGCCAATAACTACCTCGCCTGGGGAGCGGGTCCGCGCGCCAGCCAATACCTGGTGCTTGGCGCCAAATGCTTTGCCGCCCTGCGCGGAAAATACTCACCCGATATCGAAGATGTGCGGGCCATTGCCAACCTCGTGCTCCGGCACCGCATCGTACGCAACTACAAAGCGGAAGCGGAAGGGGTGAGCGAAGAGAATATCATCGAAGCGTTGATGTGATCGCAGCGC
Organism: Bacteroidota bacterium; assembly: GCA_029781095.1. Classification (GTDB taxonomy): domain Bacteria; phylum Bacteroidota; class Bacteroidia; order Chitinophagales; family Saprospiraceae; genus M3007. Next base: position 7,452 of record JAKOXM010000669.1, on the reverse strand, counting down.
TGCATGTTGAAAAATAAAACGATGGGCTGGCCGGATGGCCGGCCCATCGTCGTTTATGCCGGGTTATTTCTCTTTGAAAAACTTTTCCCTGCTGCAATAGAACGCCCCTGGTGGTGTACACGATGGAGTCGTTGAACGGTATGATGAAATTGATGAAGTTTCCATCCGCAATAAAAAATCTTATAAATTTTAGGCTAACCTAAAAATATTTATAAATTTGCCTGAAAATTAAATTAGCCTGGCATGAAGAAGCCGGCAGGCCAAATTTTCCGGTAATTATTTGTTTGGATTGACGCCTGCCGACCTAGTGCCAAAAGTGTATCTGTTACAAGGTTCATCAGAATTGACTTCGGACACGCTTACATATATTTTAATTGAATATTAAGTTGCTTTCATCCGGCCTGCGTCTTGCATGCCCGCCAACAATGCAACAATACCACAATGAAACAATGACTATCACGCAAGCGGAGGAAAATCACTTAAAAGCCATCTTCAAGATCGTCGAAAAGGAAGAAGGCCCGGCACTTACCAATGCCATCGCCACTGCGATGCAGACGACAGCGGCATCGGTTACGGATATGCTCAAGCGGCTGGCCGACAAGAATTTAATCACATACGAGAAGTACAAGGGCGTGCAATTGACCGGTGAAGGCACTCGTATCGCCACCTTTCTGATCCGAAACCACCGGCTTTGGGAGGTGTTTCTCACCGAAAAACTCGGCTTTGCCTGGGATGAGGTGCACGATATAGCCGAACAACTGGAACACGTGCAAGGCAATAACCTTGTCAGCCGGCTCGATGCCTTTCTCGGGCATCCGAAATTCGACCCGCACGGCGATCCCATTCCCGACGCAGAAGGCCGCTGGACTTACAGGAAGCAATCGCTTCTGGCCGCCCTCCGGCCGGGCGACCGTGGGGTCGTGACGGGAGTCGGCGACCACAGTGCTGCATTTCTTCAATACCTCGACCAATTTGGTTTGAGCCTCGATGCCGAACTGGAACTGCTGGAGCAGTTCCCTTACGACCATTCCGTTCGGATCCGCACCAGCGACGGACGCGAACTGGTTTTAAGCGAAAAAGTGACAAGGAATCTCTACATCAAACTGGAAGACACCGGACGATAAACGGCATTTCGCCTTCTGTTCTCCACCGTTTTCTGTCCAATATCCACCGTCACAATATGAATAAACTAACCAATACCGACGTTTCGCTTTCCGAAGTACACGACTCCGTCGAAACCGATGTAAAAGGCAATATCTGGCGGCGTTTGTTTGCCTTTCTCGGGCCTGCCTACCTCGTGAGCGTAGGCTACATGGATCCCGGCAACTGGGCGACCGACCTGGCCGGCGGCAGCCGGTTCGGCTATAAGTTGCTGTGGGTGCTGGTTATGTCCAACCTCATCGCCCTGTTGCTGCAGAGTCTGAGTGCCCGTCTCGGCGTGGTGGCCCGGCGCGATCTCGCGCAGGCATCGCGCGAGCTCTACCATCCGGTAGCCAACATTTTCAACTACATCCTTGCGGAGATCGCCATCGCTGCCTGCGACCTTGCCGAGGTAGTTGGGATGGCAATCGGATTACAGCTGTTGTTTCACATCCCTTTGGTATGGGGGGTGTCGGTCAGCGTACTGGATACTTTTTTGGTACTGTTCCTGATGCACCTGGGGATCAGGAAACTGGAAGCCTTTATACTTGGCCTGGTAATCATTATCGGCGGCGCTTTTGCCATACAGATGTTCCTTGCAAAGCCCGATCCGGCCGAGCTGATCGTCGGGTTTATTCCTTCCATTCCGAATTCGGAGGCCTTGTTCATTGCGATCGGGATCATTGGCGCCACGGTGATGCCGCACAACCTGTACCTGCATTCGGCCCTCGTTCAGACCCGGAAAATCAAACGCGAACCCGCAGGATTGCGGCGGGCCATCAGATTCAATATCATCGATTCGGCAATCGCCCTCAACCTGGCTTTGTTTGTCAATGCTGCCATATTGATCCTGGCGGCCGCGGTATTCCATAAAAACGGCTACAACGGCGTGTCGGAAATACAGGACGCCCATCAGTTGCTGGAGCCCTTGCTGGGCAAGAGCTATGCCCCGGTGCTGTTTGCCATTGCGCTCATCGCTGCCGGGCAGAGCAGCACGATCACAGGTACTCTCGCCGGGCAGATCGTGATGGAGGGCTACCTGCACCTGCGGATCGCGCCCTGGCTGCGACGCCTTGTTACCCGCCTTCTGGCTGTCATTCCCGCCATTCTGGTGATTACGCTGATAGGCGAGCAGGCAACGGGCGATATGCTGGTGCTGAGCCAGGTGATCCTGAGCATGCAATTGGGCTTTGCAGTTATCCCCCTGCTGCATTACGTCAGCGATAAAAAGCGGATGGGCATATTTGCGATCGGATTTTGGGCCAAACTGGGAGGCTGGCTTAGTGCGGGCATCATTGTGGCGCTCAATATCAACCTCGTGGTGCAGCAGGTTGGGCTGTGGCTTGAAACCGCCGGCCCGAACGCCTGGGCGATTTATGCATTTGTCATCCCGGCGCTTTTGTTTGCGGCGGGTATGCTCGTCTATATTGTTTTACGCCCTTTGTTATATCGACTTCCAATGGCAAAAACAAGAATTCCACATGGCGAATTTATAGGCATTGCGGATATGAAAGCGCCTGAATATCAAAAAATTGCGATTGCGCTTGATTTCTCGGAGGCAGATAAGAAGGCACTCGAACACGCTTTGCACGTCGGCGGCAGACAGGCCGCTTATATCCTGATTCATGCCGTGGAAACGGCAGGCGCCTGGGTAATGGGCCCCGATATCCAGGACCATGAAACCCGGGCCGATGTGGAAAACCTGCATGAATACGCGCAACATTTGCGCGAACTCGGCTATCAGTGCGAGGCCTTTATCGGGTACGGCACGGCCAAAAAAGCCATTCCGTTGCTCGTGAACGAAAAAGGAGCGGACCTGCTGGTCATGGGCGCTCACGGCCACCGGACACTGCAAGACCTCGCATTCGGCACCACCGTGGGCGCTGTGCGCCACGCAGTGAAAGTGCCGGTGCTGATCGTTCGATAGGCAGGTTCCGGACGACGGTTTACTGGTATTCGATCGTCGTAGGCTCGGGCAACAAGCCAATCTGGCGCAAGGCAGTAGCGACGTCCCAGATACGGCGGCTGCGAATGATTTTGTTGTCTTTTAAAGTCAACATGGTCGAGCCTGTAAAAGAGACCAGTTTGCCCGTTGGCGGAATATTCATCAGCCTTCCGCGCTGGTGGCCTGATGCCTGCCAGAAGCAGAATACCTTGTCGCCGTCGGCGCCCCACTCGAGCAGTTTCATTTCGAGGTCCGGGAAGGCAGTGAGGATATATTCGATCATGCGGCCCGCGTCGCGCAGGCCGTCGGCATGCTTGCCTTCCGAAAGGTCTTCGCCGTCGAAACCGGAGTGGTACATATCAAGCAGCCTTTGTTTGTCGCGGGCATTCCAGGCCGCCATCAGGTCGTCTAAAAATACTTGGGCATTCATGGGAAACGCAGTTTTGAATTAGGAAATGCTCGGGGCAGGCGCTTTCATCTTGTTTGTACAAATATATTACAGGCAACATGAAAACGCTATGCTCAATGTTTGCTCAATGTTTGCTCAAATCTTCAGGCTGTCCCGCAGGCGCCTTAACTTTGCCCGACAAAATACTTCAAATGCAATTTAACACAAACGAAATCAACGAACTCATCCGCAGCCGACGTGCGATTTTCCCCAAATCCTACCTGCCGGGAAAACCCGTCGAACGCGCCATTATTGAACAATTGCTGGAAAATGCCAACTGGGCGCCCACGCACAAACGCACCGAACCCTGGCGATTTCAGGTCTTTCATTCGGAGGAGAGCCGTCGTCGCCTCAGCGAATACCTGTCCGGTTTTTACCGGAAAAACACCCCTCCGGAGCTCTTTTCGGAAGAAAAAATGAAAAAAAACAGCGAAAACCCGCTGCTTTCCGGCGCTGTGATCGCTATTGTGATGCAGCGCGAGCCCGCCGAAAGTCTTCCCGAATTCGAAGAGATCGCATCGGTAGCCATGGCGGTTCAGAATATGTGGCTGACCTGTACGGCACTCGGCCTCGGCTGCTACTGGAGTACGCCGAAAGCGGCCCTCATGGCCGACGAATTTCTGGGCCTTCAAGCCGGCCAGCGCTGTCTCGGCCTTTTTTACCTCGGGTGGCACGAAATGCCGGAACTGCCGGGGAAACGCGCGCCGGTAGAAGAGAAAACCGTTTGGCTTTAAACCACGACGACAAGACGAAACACGACGCTGTTACCTAATCCGTCGTGTTTCGTCGTATCGTCGCGGTGCATTTCAAATGACACCATGACACGCAACATCCTCGAAACAGATCAAAAAGCGCTGGAGATCAACCTCGACGATCGCATTTACGGGGCCTTTGCCGAGATCGGTGCGGGGCAGGAAGTAGCGCGGCATTTCTTCCAGGCCGGCGCGGCGGCAGGCACCATCGCGAAGTCGATGAGCGCCTACGACAAAACCGTTTCGGATGTGATATACGGAGATGAGACGAAAGGCAAAGGGCGGTATGTGTGCGAAGCGCGACTCTATAAAATGCTCGATCACGAGTACGAACTCATGGAAGGGCGCTTGCGCGACGAACGTCCGCAGCAGAATTTCTTTGCCTTCGCCGATACAGTGGCGGCCATTAATTTCCAGAAAACCATCAAGGGCGATGGCTGGCTCGGCCTGCGATTTCAGTTGCATCCCGACTCCAGGCCCAACGACCTCGTTTTGCACGTTCGTCTGCTCGACAACGACAACCGGCTCCAGCAGCAGGCCATCGGTATCCTGGGCGTGAACCTCATTTACGGTTGCTTTCGCTACCACAATGACCCCGAAACCCTGCTGCAATCGCTCATGGACAACCTGCGCGGGCGCGTCATGATCGATATGGTTCGATTGCAAGGACCTGATTTTCACAGCGTTGACAACCGTCTTGTCTGCCTTTGGATGATCAAAAACGGCCTGAGCGAAGTGGCGATTTTCGGTCCCGACGGCAACAGCCTGCACGCAGGCGAATTTCTCTATAAAAAATCCATCCTCATCGCCCGCGGCAGTTACCGCCCGCCCACGCTCGTTCAGCAGGACATGATCCGGCATGCCTCGGAGCAATTCCGGGCCGAACCCGATGTGGATGCGGACAACACCTTTTTTCTCGCCGAGATCACGCTCGACAACCTCCGCACGGACGGCGCCCTCGACGAACGCGACTTTCTCGACCGCGCCGACATGCTTTGCGCACTCGGCCAAACGGTCATACTTTCGAATTGCATACAGCACAAAAAACTGATCGCTTATTTTGCAGACTACAGGGTCCGCCGCATCGGCCTCGCAATGGGGGTTCGAAAGCTGCAAAATATTATCCGCGATACTTACGAAAACAACCCGAATAACCTGTTGGGAGCATTCGGCGAGTTATTTCCCCGAAACGTCCGGTTTTACGTGTATCCGGCGCGGGAAAAGGACGGAACGTTGCTGAATGTAAAAAATATCGATGTGCCGCACCCCATTCATTTTCTCTACGATCACCTGCTGGAAAACCAAAACATCGTTGATATACAGGCGTTTGATCCGCATATTCTGGATATTTACCACAAAGATGTGCTGGATATGATCCGGCAGGGCCAAGCCGGCTGGGAAGAAAAAGTGCCTGTGGAAGTGGCACGTTTGGTGAAGAAAAAACGTTTGTTCGGTTTTAGATAACCGTACGGAAATCTTTTTCGGCCGGATATTTTCTTGTCGAAAGGTGCGAAGAAAACGGTTGACATTCATTTGCCACAGTAACTGAATGATTTAGATATGAATGAAAATGAATCAATCCCGACCCGGGAAACGTTATACTGGCAATCTTATGAAAAGGAGTTAGGATCTTTGGCAGAAGAAATTTCGGAACATGCCGGATATCTCGCTTATGATCTTAATCCGATCGGCAGGTATAAAGAGGAATATGAGATGTTTGTCGGTAACGCCTTGCAAGAAGTTGCGGAACTGGAAACGAGGCTGGAAAAAATGAAAAAACTGCTGCTGGTATTCCGGTAATTGATATTTCGCCTCCATAAACGGGAGGTTTCTAATTATAAATTGAAATCAGAAAATGAGTCTCGAAGAAAAGATCAACAAAGACCTCGTGGTCGCCATGAAAGCCAAGGACGATGTGAGCCTGCGCGGTATTCGCGCCATTAAAAGCGCTATTTTGCTCGCCAAAACGGACGGTAGCGGCAATGCTATCGACGAGGCGCGCGAGGTGCAGATGTTGCAAAAACTGGTGAAAACCCGCCAGGAATCGCTCGATATTTATACGAAAAACAACAGGCCCGAACTGGCGGAGAAAGAACGGGAGGAAATAGCAGTAATCAAACGCTACCTTCCGGCCATGCTCGAAGGCGCCGAACTGGAAGCCATTCTGAAACAGATCGTGGCTGAAACGGGCGCCACTTCAGCCAAAGACATGGGCAAGGTGATGGGCGCCGCCAACAAACAACTGGCGGGCAAAGCCGACGGCCGGGCGATTTCGGAGATTGTGAAGCAACTGCTTTCTTAATCAATACATTATGATTTTAAGAGCCGACAACATCGTCAAAATATACGGCAAACGCACCGTCGTCAAGGGGGTGTCGTTCGACGTGAGCCAGGGTGAGATCGTGGGGCTGCTGGGCCCGAACGGAGCGGGCAAAACAACCTCATTTTACATGGTGGTAGGCTTTATCCGGCCCACGGAAGGCCAGGTTTTTCTCGAAAACGAAGAAATAACCAACCTGCCGATGTATCGCCGGGCGCAGAAGGGCATCGGTTACCTGCCCCAGGAACCCAGCGTATTCCGCAAACTGTCGGTAGAAGACAACATCAAGGCAGTGCTTGAAATGACCAAACTCAGCAAGGCCGACCAACGCGACAAACTGGAATCGCTCATCGACGAGTTCAACCTGCACCACGTGCGGAAGGGGCTGGGCGACACGCTGTCGGGCGGTGAACGCCGGCGTACGGAGATTGCCCGGGCACTTGCTTCCGACCCCAAATTCATCCTGCTCGACGAGCCTTTCGCCGGTATCGACCCGATCGCTGTGGAAGACATCCAGTACATCGTGGCCAAGCTGAAAACCAAAAATATCGGAATCCTGATCACCGACCACAACGTGCAGGAGACCCTGAGCATCACTGACCGGGCCTACCTGATGTTCGAGGGCAGCATCCTGAAAGCGGGCACGGCCGAAGAACTGGCTGCCGACGAAATGGTGCGCAAGGTGTACCTGGGCAAAAACTTCGTGTTGAAGCGGAAAGTGATCGAGTTTTAGGTGAAGGGTTGATAGAGGGTTGAGGAAGGTTTAGATGGTTGAGAGAGGAGTTAGGATGCCCGCCGCCAAAAAGAAATCCCCCGTCACGCGAGCGCGACGAGGGATTTTTTATTC
>JAKOXM010000657.1 GCA_029781095.1 Bacteroidota bacterium | reverse complement strand
AGTTAGGCTTTTCCGGTATGTCACAATTCTGTCATCTCCACTTTACGAAAGATTTAACATCCGTAAGACGTTTATAACCATCCATACGTTGGCTCTGCATCCGGATTTTCCCGTTTTTATTCTATTACCTTAAAAGTTGTGCGGCGGTTGGCCTGGTGTTCGGCCTCCGTGCAGCGGGAACACAGACAGCTGACGGCGGGTTGCGTTTCACCGTAACCGATGGCTGACAAACGCGTGGCTTCAATACCTTTCAGGATGAGGTAATTAACAGCGCTCTGGGCGCGTTTTTGCGACAGATCTTCATTGTAACGATCATTGCCGCGGCAATCGGTATGGCTGCCAAGTTGAATTCGAACAGAGGGGTTTTGCCGTAATACATCCGCCAGGCGATTGAGCGTCGGTTCCGCGTCGGGCCGTATATCCCACTTGTCATAATCATAATAGATGTTCTCCAGCACAATCTCGCGGTCGCGGTAGATTTTGTCCAGTACGATTTCAATCTCGAAAACCTGTACGGGGTTGGCAGGGTCTCTGGCAATACCTTTTGTGGAAAACTTCGCTTTGTTGGACAAATACCCTTTCAGGTTTGCCGTAAAGAAATAATCCGTGTTTTCGGCCAGTTCCATCCGGAAAAAGCCGTCGTCCTGAACGGTAAAAGTCTCTTTTTTGCCGCCGGATTCAGCCAGCACGGAAGCGCCGCCCAGGGGTTTTCGGCCCAGCACCTTGCTGTTGGGGTCGTCGGGAGTTGAAAATATTTTTTCCAGAACATAGCCTTCCAGTACCATTTTGTATTCCGGTGCCCGGGCCGGGGTGGTGTCTGCGCGGGGCGGTTTGGGTGGCGGCACGCGTTGTTCGAACCGGTAGATATCGTCGCCACCGCGACCGTCCGTACGGTTACTGCTGAAAAAGCCCGCCTTGATCAGGTCTCCCGGTTTGGAAGGGTGCTGCCCGCCGGTGGCAGAGCGATCGACGATCAACGAAAAATCATCGTACCCGCTGTTTATGGGAGATTTCAGGTTGATGGGCGGGGCCCAGGAATTGCGCTCCGCCTTGTATGTGCGGAAGATATCGAGTCCCCCCATGCCGGGCAGGCCGTCGGAAGAGAAATAAAGGGTATCGCCGTCAAGCGCCGGAAAAACCTCGTTGCCGGGGGTATTGAGGTTGCGACTGAGCAATTTGGGAGTCTCCCATCCATTTTCACTTTTTGCAATCCGCTGGACCGAATACAGGTCGTAGCCGCCCCAGCCCTCCGGATCATTACAAGAGAAATAGAGGGTATTGCCGTCGGCAGAAAGTGCCGGATGCAGGTAGTTGATTTTTTCTTTCTGAAAGGGCAGCGGCACGGGGTCGCTCCACGCACTGCCGCTGTGACTCGATTCGAATATTTTACAAAAGGCGTCGTCGCCTTTGTAAGAACTCACCGCTCGCACGAAAAACACCTCGGTCCCATTGCTGTTGAAGGTTGCAGTGCCTTCGTTCCCATTGGTATTCAGTCCGTTGTCAAATTCCTGCGGGCTGGCGCCGCCGGCTTCCACGATAAAAAGATCCATAAATTTGTTGCCCGTCCATTTATATGCCTCTTCACTTTTGCTCATGGACCTGTCGCTGGTGAACACAATACGGCCATCGGTATAAAAAACGGGTGAAAAATCGTTTTGCGCGCTGTTGAACGCTGCCGACTCCACTTTCCAGCCATTACCCGGCGCTTCCTTGAGCCAGCCTTCGGAGACATTGCAGGCCGTAA
>JAKOXM010000656.1 GCA_029781095.1 Bacteroidota bacterium | reverse complement strand
TGTAAATGCCGCTGCTACACCCGTCGTTCGTCAGGTGAATTACGGAGGTGCCCCCGTGCCTTTCGACTTTACAAAAGCAGCCGAAAAATCGATGTCAGCCGTTGTGCACATCAAGGCCTCCGAAAGCCCGCAACTGGCCATGCAACGCCAGCGCGAACAGCGGTATACCGATCCATTCGAATATTTTTTCGGCCGGAGTTTCGACATCCAGCCGCAGCCTCGCTCCGGTACAGGTTCGGGCGTTATCTATACGTCAGACGGTTATATTCTGACCAATAACCACGTCGTGGAATTCGCCGACGAATATGAAGTCACCCTGCATGACAACCGCGAGTTCAAGGCACGCCTTGTGGGTCGCGATGAAAATACGGACATGGCCGTCATTAAAATCGAAGCCGAAAACCTGCCGGCAATCGAGATCGGCAACTCCGACGATGTGAAAGTAGGCGAATGGGCATTGGCCGTCGGCAATCCTTTCGACCTGACGTCGACAGTGACTGCCGGCATCATCAGCGCCAAAGGCCGCGACATCAATATTATCAAAGGCGGCAAAGCCATCGAGTCGTTTATTCAGACCGACGCCGCCGTAAATCCCGGCAACTCCGGAGGCGCATTGGTGGACGTGAACGGCCGTCTGATCGGTATCAACTCCGCAATTGCTACGCCGACCGGTGTTTTTGCCGGTTATTCATTTGCAATCCCCGTCAACCTGGTCAAACGCATCTCGGACGATCTGATCAAATACGGTGAATTCCGGCGCCCGTATCTGGGTGTGGATATCGCCACGATGGACTCCTACCTCGCAGGTCAAATGGGAATCAGCTATACACAGGGAGTCGCGGTCAGGAAAGTTTACGCCGACGGTTCCGCTGCGAAATCAGGTATTCAGCGAAATGATGTCGTCACGAAAATAAATGGCAAAATTGTGACAAGCACTTCGGAACTGAGCGAACTCGTCAGTCGTTCTAAGGTTGGTGAATCTGTGATGCTGACCGTCTTGCGGGATGGAAAAGAAAAAGAAATACCGGTACGCCTTCTATCGCGTTCCCAATAACAGAAAATAAAGTAAAAGTTGGTTTTTCGTTTTGTTTTGATGTGTCTGCTCCGCGTAATGCGGGGCAGACTTTTTTTATGTAAAAAATCGTTCTTTTGCACCCGAATCCTTTCATACCTTCAGAGGCCGTCCTTCCTGTGTGTTTTCCCGAACAATAATTCTTAACCATTCCCCCGAATGTTCGCCCGTCTGTCTTTTATTGCGGCGAACCGGAGGGTCCAACACATTGCATCTATGAAAAGAACCCTGCTATTGGCAGTCCTTTTTCTGCTGCTGGGCGGCGGCGCCTGGTACGCGCTGAATAAAAAGAGTACGGAATCCGGCAGCCGGAACTCCTGGGACATGGATTTTGCCGTACCCAACACCGGCGACATTTACAAAATATTTCTTGCCGACCGCAGCGGACGAACGGTTACGCTGGAACGGAAGGATGGTTACTGGCTCTACAATGGCAAGAGCCGCGCCCGCCTCACGGCAGTCAACACCTTGCTCGAAACAATCGGAAAGATCAATGTGTGGTTTATTCCGCCGGATGCATCCGAAAAAAGTATGGTGAAAAGCCTTGCGACGGAAGGCGTCAAGGTGGAGATATTTGACAAAGCCGGCAAGAAGATGAAAGGCTATTACGTGGGTGGTGTTACAAACGATGAGCGGGGGACTTATATGATCATGGAAAACGCCGAACAACCCTACATTGTCCATATACCATCTTTCGTCGGGCAGGTGCGCGTACGATACATGCTGGGTGACGACAACTGGCTCGACCGCGATATTTTTCACGAAAAACCGGAGGAAATACAATCGGTTTCTGTTGAATACCCGCAGTTGAAAAGCGAGTCGTTCCGGCTGGAGAAGGTCGGAACGGCGGCGTACACTGTAAAACCGTTTTACAGCGTCACACCGGTTATCAAACAACCCCAGCGAAAAGGGGTGCCTGAGGCTTACCTCCTGCAATTTGAAAGCCTTGGTGCGGAAGGATACGAGACCACCAACCCGCTGCGCGACTCCGTGACCGCTCTCGTGCCTTTTGCCATTGTGACACTGCAAAAAACGGACGGTGAACAAAGGCAGGTGCGCTTTTGGCCCGTGGATGTGCTGGAAAGTCGCGAAGGCAGAGAATACGTCGACCGCTATTTCACAGAGGTCAACAAAGACGCATTTATGCTAACCCAGCACCGTGTTTTCGGACCCATCTTCAGGGGATACAGCTATTTTTTCGACGGATATAAAACGGTGCGGAACTAGGTTTGGACCGCTCAGTCAGAATTTTTGGACAGGATTTGCAGGATTGGTTATCCCGTAAATCCTGTCCAAAAAACCCGCCTACTCTTCCCGTAAAAACGCAGGCACCCGCACTGCCCGCTGTGCCGGGGGCAGCGCCGCCAACAGACCAATGGCGATAACAGTGGCAATAACGGGCAAAAAATCGCCTATGCGCATGGCGATCGGGTAACTTTCAACGAGAAATCCCTGTGGAATCGTGATTATGCCGTACGTTTTCTGGAGGGCATACAGGCCGATGGCCAATAACAGGCCTATTCCCATGCCGAGCAGCGTAAGCAGCAATCCTTCGAACAGGAAAATGCGATGTACCATGCGATCCGTGGCGCCCATGCTTTTCAAAACGGAAATGTCTTTCTGCTTGTCCAGCACGATCATCCAAAGCGCACCTATGGTATTGAAAGCCATGAGGACCAGCATGAGGCTGGTAATGGCGAATCCCATCCATTTTTCCAGTTGCATGACCTTGAAAAAAGCCTCGTTCTGTTCGTAGGAATCCTTCACTGTATAGCCCTCTCCCATTACTTCCCGAACCTGTTTTTTTACGGATGAAACCGCCGCGCCCGGTTTGCACCGGATCTCGAGTGCAGACACCGTCCCGGGCGGTGCATCGAGAATATCGCGCATAAAATCAAGGTTGGTCAACACATACTGGTTGTCAAAATCCTGCTGTATGGCGAAAGTGCCGGCCGGATACAGATACCGTGTTTTGAAGGGTTTGTCAAGCACCCCTTTCTGTTCACTGGTCGGCATATATACTGCCAGGGTTTGGGTGGCGCTTTCAACGTTGATACTGAGTTTATTGCGCATACCTGCGCCCAGTACCGCACAATTTCGATCGTCGATATGCAACTGATATTGTCCTTCCCGCACCGTTGAGTCAATGTCATTGACGCGCGCAAAAAGTTCGTCGACGCCCTTGAGTACACCAAAATCCTGTGAGCCTTCATATTCGAAAAAAGCGATCTCCTCAAGCGTTTCGCTCACCAGCAATATACCGGGCAAATTCCGCAAACGGCTCAATGTCAGGCTGTCCGGCGCAAAGGTTTTGCCTTTGGACGGTGTGATTTTTACCTGCGGATTGAAATGCCCGAATAGCCCCGACAGCAGGTCCTCGAATCCGTTGAATACAGACAACACCAGCAGCAGCGCGGCCGTACCAATGGCTATGCCAAACACCGAGATACCGGTGATGATGTTGATGGCATTGGTGCTGCGTTTGGCAAACAGGTATCTGCGGGCGATGAGCAGGGAAAAATTCATAAAATCGTCGCTTTCGCCGCATCCAGCATGACACGCGTCTCATCCTGCGAAGGCGCCTGGGCATACACGCGCAACACCGGCTCGGTACCCGAAGCGCGGATCATGATCCATTTTTCATCGCCCAGCAGGAATTTCCAGCCGTCGAGGTCTTCCACTCCCTGTATCTTGTACGAGCCGAATGCCTTGTAGGAGCGATTGTTGCATGCAGCGATGACTGCCTGTTTCTGTGCTTCGGTGATGTGCAGGTCGTCGCGATCGAACGCGAATGCGCCGACCTCCCGATACACTTCCTCCACAAGCCCCTTCACCGTTTTGCCGGTCTTGGCCATAAATTCGAGCACGAGCAAGCCCATCCAGATGCCGTCGCGTTCGGGGATGTGGCCTTTAACCGCCAGGCCGCCGGACTCCTCGCCACCTACCAGCACGTCCTCCTTAGTCATAATTTCGGCGATGTATTTGAAACCGACCTTGGTGATTTCATAGGGCAGGCCGAATTTCTCGGCCATCTTTTTCAGTTTGTCAGTCACTGAAAACGTGAATACCACTTTGCCGCGCATGTGTTTGTACTTGTAGAGGTACAGCAAAAGGATAAGCAACAGGTGATGGCTGTCAACAAAGTTGCCGTCTTCATCGTACATCCCGATGCGGTCGGCGTCGCCGTCATTGGCGATCCCCGCTGTGATTTTGGGATTCTTTTTGATGGTATTGCTCAGGTCCAGCAGGTTGCGGTGAATGGGTTCGGGGGCATGGCCATGCATACCCGGGTTGTAGTCGCAGCGCAGGAACACCGATCGCGGCAACAATTTCCGCATCGTGCGCTGGCCGGCGCCATACATTGCGTCATAAGCCAGTTTGCCGGCGCTTTGCTTGATCGCTTTAAGATCAAAATTTTTCTTCACATGGCGGAGGTACATCGTCTCCAGATCGACTTCTGCCAACAGTTTTTTCTGGGCCAGTTCGTTGAGCGAGGGCAGATGGGTCAGAGAACAGACATCCGGAATATGAGCCTCAACGGCTGCGATATCGGAAGGGATCATCGGTCCTCCGTAGGATGCTTTGAGTTTGTAGCCGTTGTAGGACGGCGGATTGTGGCTGGCCGTGATTACCACGCCAAGGTCGGCCTTGAGTTTGACTACACCCAGGCTCACCATCGGTGTGCTGACAAAGTCAGTAGCGATATGGCATTTGATCCCGTAGGCGCCCAGCACGCGCGCGGTTGTGGAGACAAAAAGCGTTCCGCCAAACCGGCAATCATGACCGATGACTGCCTTTTTCATTTTATGTTGTTTCATAAATCGGGCCGTCGCCTCCGCTACGCGCATTACGTTGTCCACGGTATAATCATCGGCGATGATTGCGCGCCAGCCATCGGTGCCAAACTTAATAGGAGTTGCCATTCGCTAAAGTTTTATTTTGAAGATTGAAGATTGAAGTTTCAGGTTTCGGGCAAAATTATTCGTTCGGAGCGTACTTTTGAGACCTAATTGTAAAATTCTGCAAGTGAAGTTAACCGACACATACCGCCATAAGGGTTTGCGCAAACGTATGGTAGACACTCTGCGCCGGAGAGGGATTACCAATGAGGCCGTATTGGCGGCTATGGCCGCTATTCCGCGGCACTTCTTTCTGGACAAAGCCTTCGAGGAGCATGCCTATGACGACAAACCTTTCCCGATCGGCAACGAACAGACTATCTCCCAGCCATTTACGGTTGCCTACCAGACCAGCCTGCTCGACGTGCATGCGCGCGACCGAATCCTCGAAATCGGCACCGGGTCGGGGTATCAGGCAGCCGTTCTGGCGGCATTGGGGGCCAAGGTATATACTGTAGAGCGACATGAAGTACTTTCCCAGCAGGCAAAAATGCTGCTGGATGAAATGGGCTTCTCCGGTATCCGTTGCCTGTTTCGCGACGGATCGAAAGGTCTGCCCGAGTTTGCTCCCTATGACAAAATACTCGTCACCGCAGGCGCGCCGGTGGTACCGGAGCCGTTAAAACAGCAACTCGCCATCGGCGGAATGCTCGTAATACCCGTCGGAGAAGAAGTGCAATATATGTATAAAATCACAAGGCTTTCAGAAACGGAATACAAAGAAGAAGTTCTGGATGCGTTCCGGTTCGTACCGTTTTTAGAGGGCGTACAGAAAAAGTAATCAGGTAATATTTCCGGTGCAGCTTCGCTCGACGCATGGCCGAAACCGGTTTCAAGTGCGCTGTTGCATACAAAAAAGCCTCGCCGGCAGTTGCGCCGGGAGGCTCCGAAAACAATAAACAGCAGGATAGATTCTTGTTGGGTGTGGTTAATGGTTATGGGTTTTCGGTTGTCTATCGGGGTGTAATTGACAGCACTGATTTATAATATCAGATTGAGTCCAAACTTATTAACCAAAATCCCGTAACCATTAACCAGACTAGACATTACTGATCTTCCGAACCACCTTATACAAACGTGTGGTCTCATTCACTTCTTCTTCGAAGGGATCGTTGTCGAAGTAATTGGCAGAAATCATTTTGAGGCGGGTAATGCGCCCGCGGTTGTTGAATATTTTCTGGACGTATTTCACCCAGACGCTGCCGTTGCTGCGCACGGCGTAGATTTCGTTGTCGCGGATATCGTTGAGGTTCTCCACCGATTTACAGACGACAATGTCGCCGTGGCGGATAACAGGATCCATGGAGTTACCTTCGATCTGGAAGGCCACCAGGCCGGTTCCGGCCACACCCGGGATGGAAAAGAACGTATTATCTTCCTGGCTGTCGGCGCCGATCGTGCTGCCTGCGAATGCGCGGGCCGTGGTAAACAGGATATTGCCACCGCCTGTCAGGCCGACTTTATCGTGGACAAATGCATCGCCCGGCGCTTCGAACCCGAAGGGGTTGCCAATACCATGCAGTAACCACGCTTCGTTGATATCGTAAGAGCGGCAGAACGACTGCGCCTGACCATAGTCGATTACGCGCTTGCTGTCGGGATTGAGAAAAGCCCGGACGATGTGGCCATAGGCTTTATTGCCGAGCACTTTATCGGCAACGTCTCCCACACCCTTGCCGCTGCGGTCGTTTTTGACAATGGCGCCGCGCTCTTCCAGCAACTTAAAAGCATGGATAAAACGTTTGTTCAGTTCTATACGATCTTCCTTAATCATAACGCGTGATTTTTGAGAAGTGGTGAATGGTGAATCCGCTTCTTTATTTATTTGACGTTGCAAACTTAAAACAAAGAGTTTTTAAAAACAAAAAATGTCAAAGATTTTTTTTCGCAAAAAAACATTTTTTTCAAAACAGGGCGTTTTCTTACCTGAAAATCAACTTTTTACTACATACATTGCGGTATCGGTCATATGAAACAAAGAAGTGAAAGCCGGCAAAGGCGCGGATGCGGGTAAAGATGTTGTTTGATAAAGTTTTGTACTTTTGTTGGTGATAAGGGAGCACAAGCCGGCGATCGGCATGAATTTTTCTGAATCATTTTTAACATCTTTTCGTCATTCGCCAGTTACCGGTTCGGCTCCCCGAAGTCTGCACCCCAAAACCTTCAAACCTTCAAACCCGAAACCTCTGCATAATGGGCATCATCGTATCTCTTCTCAACCACAAAGGCGGCGTCGGCAAAACGACCAGCGCCATTAATATAGGTGCAGGACTGGTGGAACTCGGCAAACGGGTGCTGCTTATCGACCTCGACCCGCAGGCCAACCTGACGATCTCGCTGGGCATTCCGCGCCAGAAGTCCACGATATACGAGGCCTTGCGCGGAGAAAGCGAACTGACTGCCTATACGCATAAACCAAACATGGATATCGTGACGTCCTCGCTCGACCTTTCCGGCGCGGAAATGGAACTGATCAACGAAGCGGGACGCGAGTTTATCCTGCGTGAACTGCTCGGCCAGGTATCCGACGATTACGACTATATCCTGATCGACTGCCCCCCGTCGTTGGGCCTGCTGACCCTCAACGCGCTCACGAGCAGCCGGTACGTGCTGATACCGCTCCAGACGGAATTCCTTGCTGTTCAGGGACTTGCGAAGATAAAACAGGTGATCGACAAGGTAAAATTCCGCCTCAACAAACAGGTGGAAATGGCAGGCGTAATCGCTACCATGTACGACAGCCGCCGCGTCCTCAACCGCGATGTGGTGGAAACAATCCACAAATACTTCGGCGACAAGGTATTCAGCACCTATATCCGCGACAACGTGGCCCTTGCGGAAGCGCCCGCACAGCGCAAGGATATTTTTGACTACAGCCCGAAAAGCCCGGGAGCAGTGGATTATCTGGCTTTGAGCCGCGAATTCCTCGAACGCGTGGAAAAAGGCATCGGCACCACAACGCCTACGCAACAACAAGAAGCCTGAACATTGACCCTATGAGCAAGAAAAGATTCTCCGAAGGTCTCGACGACCTTTTCAGCGATACCCACGCCGGGCACGGAGCCTTGTTTGGCGGCGACACAGCGACTTCCCGTGTGCAGGAACGCAAGTCCGCGCACAAGAACTTTATGTCCGATCTCGACACCCTCCTCCAGGAAGCACTGGAAGAAAGCCTTGAAAAATACGAGGCCAGTCAGCCGGACGCCGCCACACCGAGCGGAAAATCGAAATCCGGTACAAGCGCCTATCGCGCACCAGTCAGTGGCCTCGATGCCCTGATCCGGCAAACCGTTGACATACAGGAGATTACATCTGACGAAGTCTCCGGCAAAAAACGCCTGACCGTAGCAGTGGACAAAAGCAAACTGGAAAAACTCAAAGCCATCGCCCGGCTGGAAAATGCCTATATGAAAGACTTGCTCGTCAACCTCATCGACGAGTACATCGAAGACTACCGGCAGCAAAAAGGAATTGACCTTTAATTTGAGTGATGAACGATGAGTGATAAACAAGTTATAGATTGTTGATAAACAAGGGAAAAATATATTGACGCCAGTTTTAAACTGATCGTTCATCGTTCATCACTTAAAAAGATTTCCGGCTCACGCGTCTGTATGAACGCCTACCACGATTTCCGCCTTTTTTACAACCAGAATATACATCCGGAACTGCTGCACCTCGAACAACGGCGGCGGCGGCTGGTGCGGTTGCTCGGGTTCTCGTTGCTGCTGATGGCAGGCGTACTGGCTTTCCAGGTTTACATCGACATATTTGCATTCACTTTACTGCTGCTGATACCGGTGGCAATTTGGGTGTCTTATCTTGGTTTTCGCATCCGTGTGTTTTTCAAGGAGTTCAAGCCGCGTATTGTCGGATTGCTGCTCGATTTTATCGACAACGACGTCAATTTTACCTTCGAGGGCTACAAGCCTGAAGGCTTTATTGCCAAAAAAGACTTTTTTGAAAGCCGGATTTTTACAACAGCCGATGATTATGCCGGCGAAGATCTCATCAGGGGGCAGGTGCGCGAAACACCGTTTGAAGTTTGCGAACTGCGGGTGCGCGAGTTCTCCCCTACCCGCAACAAACTGGACTATATTTTTCGCGGCATCTTTCTCATCGGCGACTACAAACGCTGGGACCTCCACGGCGGAGTGCTCATGCTGCCCGACGCGTACCGCAAGTACCTGAGCCGCAGCGAACGCGCATTCCACCTCGTAGGCGGTCGCCGGGTGCGCGACAACCTGCTGCCCGAATTCGAAGCCTTTTTCGACACCTACGCCACGCCCGACATACGGATACAGGATGTGATATCGACCGACATGCAACGGGTTATCCTTGAATTCAGG
>JAKOXM010000649.1 GCA_029781095.1 Bacteroidota bacterium | reverse complement strand
AACTGTCCAGCGCCTGCAGGCGGGCGCTTTTTTCGCCCAGATAACTCAGGTGTTGAAAAATATCGCGCACCTCACGGGTCAATTGGTGCCGGACAAGGTTGCGTTCGGCTTCATGTACCTGTGCCTGGTGTTCGAACAGGGAACGGGAAGCCTTCGTTTGCCTTGCTGCCGGGAAAGCCTGGCTCATGCCGAAAGTGGAGGTGCCGAACATCCCCAGATCGGGATCGGCAGCAATGCTGTGGTATATCTCTGCCGGTTCCCAGGTCCGCGCCGCGCCGTCGCGCAGGGCTCTTGCACTTCGGATGGACGCGTTGGTTGCCTGCACGGCCGGGTGCTGCTCCCTGACGATTTGCAGCGCCTCCGTTTCTGTGATGGTTTTTTGTGCCGGCAATAAAACGGGTGCTCCGACGAGGAGCAAAACAGCCGCGACGGCTTTTGCGGCCCCACCGGTTTTGTTGCCAAACCTGAAAAACATGGCATATAGAACGGGCAAAACGAGCAAGGTCAGCAAGGTACTGGTGACGAGTCCGCCGATAACCACGGTAGCCAGCGGGCGTTGCACCTCTGCGCCGGCGCCGCTGGAAATGGCCATCGGCAAAAAACCAAGAGAAGCCACTGCTGCGGTCATCAGGACCGGCCGGAGCCGTACCGATGCGCCGAAAAGAATGCGATCGTGCAGGCTGTCCCGGCCCTCCTTGCCCAGTTCGTTGAAATAGGCAATCAGCACGATACCATTGAGCACCGCTACGCCGAACAGGGCGATAAAACCGACGCCCGCGGAAATCGAGAACGGCATGTCGCGCAACCACAAAGCGAACACACCTCCAATGGCCGACATGGGTATGGCCGTGAAGATCAGCAGACTTTCCTTGATGGAGCCGAACGCGAAATACAAAAGCACCAGTATAAGGCCCAATGCAACCGGGACAGCCACCGATAATCGGGCCTTGGCCGCCAGCAGATTTTCGAACTGGCCGCCGTAGGTGACGACGTAGCCGGGCGGCAATTTCAGTTTGTCGGTCAGTATCTGCCGGATGTCGCCCATGGCGCTTTCCACGTCGCGGCCGCGTACGTTGGCGCCGACCACAATACGGCGCTGGGCATTGTCGCGGCTGATCTGGGCGGCGCCGAGCCTGTATTCCACGCGGGCTACTTCACTCAGCGGCACCAACTGGCCTCCTGCTGTGGCGATAGGCAGTTGCTGGACGTCGTTGAGATCGCGGCGGCGGGCGCTGTCGAGCCGGACCACGAGGTCGAAGCGGCGGCCTTCATCGAAGATGATACCTGCCGTTTCACCGGCAAAAGCCGTGCGCAATGCGCTGTTTACATCGCGCGCCTGCAGGCCGTACCGCGCCAAACGGCTGTAATCGTACACGACGGCGATTTGCGGAAGCCCTTCTACCTGCTCCACTTTCAGGTCGGCTATGCCCGGCACTTCGCGAATAAGGCGACTGACGCGGTCGCCGGCCGCTGCCAGGGAATCCATATTGCTTCCGAAAACCTTGATGGCAATATCCGAACGGACACCGGTCATCATTTCGTCGAACCGCATTTTGATGGGTTGTGTAAATTCATAGGCCATGCCGGGCACTTCGCGCACTTTTTCGGATATCATCTCGACCAGCTCGGCTTTCGACTTCGTTTTGGTCCACAAGTGCTTCTCTTTCAATAAAATAATATTGTCTGCGGTCTCCGGCGCCATGGGGTCGGTCGGTATTTCGGCCGTTCCGATTTTGGAAATTACCTGCTCCACTTCGTCGGGAAAATTTTCGAGGATAACTTTTTGGGCGAGGTCGTGGCTGGCAATGGTCTGTGTCAGGGAAGTTCCCGGTTTGCAGAACCCGTGCATCATGATATCGCCTTCATCGAGAGTAGGCAGAAACTCGCCGCCGAGGCGCAAAAAAACGGCCATTGAAACGGCAAAAAGCCCAAGGGTGAGTCCCACCACCAAACGCGGCGCGTGCAAGGAGGCTTTTAAAAGGGGCAAATACCGTTTTTGAATTTTTAAAATCAGGCGGTCGGCAAAGGAAGGGCGCAGATCGATTTTCCTGCTCATGATCAGCGAGGACGCAACGGGTACGTATGTCACGGATAGCAGGAGCGCGCCAATGAGCGCGTACGAGACGGTGAGCGCCATTGGCCTGAACATTTTGCCCTCGATGCCTTCCAGCGAAAGGATCGGCAGGTACACGATAAGGATGATGAATACCCCGAACACCGACGACCGTATGATCCGCCGGGCGGAGTTGAGCACCCCGGCGTCCATTTGTTCGCGCGAGAATTGTACAACCGGGCTGTTGCCGGTGCGTCGCGACAGGGCTTCGTGGTGTAAAAAGTGCATGGTCGCTTCCACAATGATCACGGCTCCGTCCACGATCAGGCCAAAATCGATGGCGCCGAGCGACATGAGGTTGGCGGTCAGGCCGGTCATTTGCATGATGGTAATGGCGAACAACATGGAAAGCGGGATAACCGAAGCGATGATGATGCCCGCACGCAGGTTGCCGACGAGTAGCACCAGTACGAATACCACGATAAGGGCGCCTTCGATCAGGTTTTGCCGGACAGTACTGACAGTGCGGTTCACAAAATTTTCGCGGTCGAGAAAAGTGGTGATGGCGATGCCTTCGGGCAGACTCGGCTCTATTTCAGCAAGGCGGTCCTTGACCCTCCGGATGACCTGCGCCGCATTTTCGCCGCGGAGCATCATCACGATGCCGAGTACAATTTCCCCTTCGCCGTTGTGTGAAACGGCTCCGTAACGCAGGGCGTGGCCGATACGGACATCTGCAATATCGCTTATTTTCAGCGGGGTACCGTGGTCATTGCGCACCACGATCTGATGCAGATCTTCGGGCGAACGGGCAATGCCTTCGCTTCGTATAAAGTAGGCAGCGGCATTTTTTTCGATATAGGCCCCGCCTGTATTCTCGTTGGCGTTTTGCAGCGCGGCAAATACCTCCCCGATACTGACACCCGCTGCGCGCAGCCGTTCGGGCGATACGGCTACTTCATACTGTTGCAGATAGCCGCCGAAGCTGTTG
>JAKOXM010000648.1 GCA_029781095.1 Bacteroidota bacterium | reverse complement strand
GCGAAGCGCTGCAACGAAGCGAGCGAGGAGGGAGGGACGACCGACTGCGAAGCGTAGTGGCAGTGCGGAGCAAACCGCAAGCGGAGAAAGATGGGGCTGTAGCCCCAAAAATTTTTGAACCTACACTCGTTTTTATATACAGCCTTCGGCAGTCGAATTTTTTTCATGTACCGGGGGAGTGTCAAAAGTTCGATTATGGTTTTCGCTTATTCCACAACCCCAGGATTCGCAACCGGGTAAATTTTTATGCAAATCAAACTATTCACCCTCCCGGTGGGCGACAACGGGAGCGCCCTGCAGGAGATGAAGTCATAGATGCAGTATTGACTTTTGTTTTTTCGCGATTTATCCTGAAATTTGAAAAAAGCGGCATTTTATGCAAACGATAGAAATTCAGAAAGGTGTCCGTGTCGGTTTTGAGGACTTGTTAAACGGAATGTCCGGGATGGACACTTCCGTATTGGAAAAGTTGATGGACACAGCGGAGCATATCCTGGCCGGGCGGAAAAATCCGTCGCCGGCGGAGCGGGAAAAGGAATTGCTGGAGCGGATAGAAACTGTCGTCCCCGCTTTTGTCCGGGAACGTTACAAGCGGCTTCATATAAAACTCCAAAAGGAGAAGATTTCGCAGGCCGAGCATCAGGAACTATTGCAAATTGTTGCATTTATGGAGGAAATGGCCGTTGTTCGCCTCCACTTGATGGCAGAGTTGGCTGCTCTGCGGCAAGTATCGCTGAAAGTAGTCATGGAACAACTCCGAAAAAAACGCTATGGCAGTGCCAAGGCGTAAATTTGCGCTTTCAAAGCGGCTTTTCATAGCAACCCGGGCCGATTTCGTATGTGAATACTGTCATACGCCCGAGGATTTTTCGCCCGATTTGTTCAATATCGAGCACGTAATTCCGCTTTTACACGATGGTACCGATGAAGACAACAACCTGGCTTATGCCTGTGGAGGTTGTAATGGGAACTAACATGGCCATATTGCCTGGAACGATCCAGAAACGGGCGTGCACACGCCGCTTTTCCATCCAAGAAATGACAAGTGGAAGGAACATTTTTCCTGGAATGAAGACCTGACACTTTTGCTTGGTTCAACTCCGAAAGGGCGGGCAACCATTGATCTGCCGGGAATGAACAGATCGGGTTTGATCAATTTGCGCAAGGCATTGCTGGCTTATGGTGCCCATCCAGGTCAGTAGGTACGTGGGCACGATAAATTAACACTACGACGACACGACGAAACACGACGTATAACACGGGTTGACTTCGGAGAAGTCGCATCTTTGTAGAAATCAATTTCCCAAAAAAAACGACCTCGGAGAGGTCGAATATGGTACCATTTATCGCTTCATTCGACCTCTCTGAGGTCGTGAAATGTTTGATTTTCGCCAGCTACCAATATTTAACCTCTCCGTGGTCTTTCGCAGGTTAACCCGTGATTCGCACTATCAATAAATTACATCGTGTCCCGTCGTGGTGGCGATCTATTTTGCATTTATATTTAACCCCAAATTAAACGACCAATGAAAACGACCTTTTTGACCACCCTCGCTGTTCTTCTTTATTATTTTTCGGCACAAGGACAATCCTGTTTGCCGAACGGCATTTCTTTCCAGTACCAGGATGAAGTCGACCATTTCAGAACCGATTATCCCGGATGCAAGGTCATCGAAGGGGACGTTTCAATCGGTAACGGCTTTATCTCCAACCTCGACTCCCTGCTCGGTCTGACCGCCATCAACGGGAGCCTTTATTTCGGAAGCACATCGGCATCGCTGGACCTGCATGGCCTCGACAGCCTGCAATTTATCGGGCAGGCGTTCTGGCTCTCAAACGCCCAGTTCACCGCTTTTAACGGACTGAAAAGCCTGAAGACCATCGGCGGGGATATCCGGATGTACGGCAGCCCCATGCTGACCGATTTGACCGGCCTCGAAAGCATCACTTCTGTGGGCGGGGACCTCGTTTTCCGGCAAAACGAAAAACTGGAATCCTTCGCCGGGCTGTCCCAACTCACCGCCATCGGGGGAAAAATCGACATCAGCCAAAATATAGCGCTGACCCACCTGAGCGGCCTCGATAACATCGCTTCCGTCCAGGGCATATCGGTGTCGGATAATCCCGTGCTGGCCGACCTGCACGGTCTGGAAAGCATAACGATGCTGAATGGCGACGCGATCATTGAAGGAAATGCCGCGCTAACCAGCCTGGCCGGCCTGAATAACCTGACTGCTGTCAGCGGCAACGTGTCG
>JAKOXM010000642.1 GCA_029781095.1 Bacteroidota bacterium | reverse complement strand
CTCGGAATTGGACGATTTTTTGAGCCGCATGATCTGGGACAATTACGCCAATTCGCCGGGTGCGTCTTTGCTGGTCATCACGCCGGAGGGACGTTATTACAAATCGGTCGGCGTTGCCGATGTGGCAAAATGCGATATTTTGCACGCAGACTCGCCATATCAGATCGGCAGCAACACCAAGCTGATGACCTCCACCATTATTTTTCAGTTGATTGAAAAAGGCAAATTATCGCTCACAGACCCGATCGGCAAATATTTGCCTGATCTGGCTGCCCAAATCCCGAACGGCAATCAGATCAATATCGAAATGCTTTTGACGCACACCAGCGGAATTCCCGATTACTTCGGTTCGGAAGCCAACGCCGATGACATTGCCGGCGGCGTCAACAACAAAGCAATACTGACCAAGGGCTTTTCCCCGCAGGAACTGATCAAAACAGCGGTGCGTTCCGGTAAGGCGGACTTTGCGCCCGGCGAAGCGGGCAAATGGAAATACAGCAACTCCGGGTACATCCTGCTCGGTTTGATCATCGAGAAGGTAACCGGAAAGTCCTATGAAAAGAATCTTCAGGAGTGTATTTTCAAAAAGCTTCATTTGAAAAACACCTTTTTGCAAAAAGGTCAGCCGGCGTTGAATGCACTTCCTGTTGCTTATTATCAGCAACCCTTTACCTTTACGACCAATGAGTGGAACGCGAGCCAGGGATGGTCGGCCGGAGCCGTCGTTTCAACGGCTGATGAGTTCGCGATCTTTTTGAAAGCCTTGTTCACCGGAAAGTTGTTTAAGAAAAAATCCACGCTCGATTTGATGCTTTCATCTCCTGCGGCGGGAAAAAACGTACTCGGCGAAGGCACCTTTTACGGTCACGGAATGCTCAATAACAACGGCGTTCTCGGTCACGGCGGGCAGACTCTCGGATTCTTAAGCGATGGCGGTTATCTTCCCGAAAAGGACGTTACCATCGTTATGTGGAGCAACCGGGCTACCGGCGCGACAAATCGTATTGCAGCTGTCCAAGTGGCGAAAATCCTGCTTGGGCAGAATTTATCGAAGTAAAGAAGGATCGATCAAGGAAAAAGGATCCCGAAAAATTCAAGGAGTAAAAGTCAATGTTTAAACGGATTATTTTTTTATTTTGCGTGGCTCTGCTGACGGGAATTTTTTCAACAGCGGCAGCTCAAAAAGTGGTAAACGTAAAAATTAAGGCGGGAACGACTTCGACAACCCTGAACGGCTCGACGCGCGGCGCCCGGTATGTCGATTACGCCGTCAGTGCTTTCGAAGGACAAACTATATCCGCCACTCTGATTAAGAAAACCGGAACAGACGTATATTTTAATGTGTTGAGACAGGGATCTGAGGTGGCCATCGCCGACGATGCCCGCGAGGTGATGAGCTGGAGCGGGACGGTCGATTCGACCGACGTCTATGTGATCCGCGTGTACCTGCCGAAATCCGCTCGTTTGGCGAACCGCACCTCAACCTTTCGTTTAACGATCAAGGTCAATCACAAAAATGATTCAAACGCTGGAAAGCAGGTCATCTACAATTGCGAGAGTTCGACTTTAACCGCGGATTTTAAGGATGGTAAGCCTCCGACGGTGCGCATTCGCTTTGGTACACAGGACATCGAGCTGCCGCTCGAACCGTCGGCTAGCGGCTCGAAATACGAGTTTAATAATCAGATGTTCTGGGTC
>JAKOXM010000632.1 GCA_029781095.1 Bacteroidota bacterium | reverse complement strand
GATGTTGCGAATCAACTGGTTGCGGCAACATCGCTGGTAAACAATATTATAGCCGCCGGCCTGAAACGGCAGATCCACAATTCCCACGTAACGGGTACCGTGCGCGCAGACATCGGGCGGTACCGTCAGGCAGGGATTGGCAAGAACGATCGGCAAGGTGTCGTTCGAATTGGGATCGAGGGGAATCAGGACCTCCTTGATCAGGTTCCAGTTAACATCATAAATACCGATGGACGCGGGGTCGTCGAACCACGGAACACCCGTATAGCAATCGCGATATACAGTCAGGGTTATCTCGAAGGAGTCGTTCCCGAGACATTTATAGGTCAATTCGCCGCCGACTATGTGCGTGGCGGAAAGACGGTATAAAGCAGAAAAAAGGAGTAAAAAAAGTAATACAAGGCGTTTCATATCGCCGGCTAATGTAATAGAATTTTCAAATTATCACATCAGAAGACCTTGCAACCAAACGGGATGCTGCTTCGCAAGCAGGAATTTAAAGAAATAGTGACCGGACTGCTTACAGATGCCTACTTTTGCGCCCGTTTTTGCAGGAACACTTGTTAATTTAATACACAATTTTTTGATGTCAACTTTTCTGAAAGAACTCCATCGCCGCCGCACATTCGCTATTGTTGCGCACCCGGATGCGGGCAAAACCACCCTGACCGAGAAACTCCTGCTGTTTGGCGGAGCCATTCAAACGGCTGGGGCGGTAAAAAGCAACAAGATTAAAAAAAGCACGGTGTCCGACTTCATGGAGATAGAGCGGCAGCGCGGTATTTCGGTGAGCACCTCCGTGATGGGTTTTGAATACAGAAACCTGCAAATCAATATATTGGACACACCCGGCCACGAAGACTTCTCCGAAGACACCTATCGCACGCTCACCGCCGTGGACTCTGCAATCGTGGTGGTAGACGTGGCCAACGGCGTGGAAAAACAGACGGAAAAACTGACGAAAGTCTGCCGCATGCGCGATACGCCCCTGATCTTTTTTGTCAACAAACTCGACCGGGAAGGAAAAGACGCCTTTGATCTGCTGGACGAGATCGAGCAAAAACTGGACGTAAAAGTAAGACCGCTTTCCTGGCCCATCGGCATGGGGCAGCGTTTCAAGGGGGTGTACAATTCGTACGAAAAAAAACTTGTTCTGTTCAATCCGCACGGCAAACAGGAAGATGAGGAGGTCATTGTATTTGAAGACCTTTCCAGCCCCGAGCTGGAAAAACATATCGGAGAAAGCGCCGCCCGCGAACTGCGCCATGACGTGGAAGTTGTGGAGACGGTTTATCCTGAATTCAAAAAAGAGGATTACCTCGCCGGAAAAATCTGCCCCATATTTTTCGGATCAGCCGTCAACAATTTCGGCGTCAAGGAATTGCTTGACTGTTTTGTGGAAATTGCCCCTACGCCCATGCCCCGCATCACAGAAGAGCGCCTGGTTAAGCCGGAAGAAGGCAAATTCAGCGGTTTTGTGTTCAAGATATTTGCAAACATGGACCCTAAACACCGCGACCGGATCGCTTTTCTGCGCATCTGCTCGGGCAAATTCGAGCGAAACAAGAATTACCGCCATATCCGCCTCGGTCGCGATATGAAGTTCCCCAACCCCACCATGTTCATGGCTTCTAAAAAAACGCTGCTGGAAGAGGCCTATCCCGGCGATGTGGTGGGTTTGTACGACTCAGGCAATTTCAAGATCGGCGATTCGCTTACCGAAGGTGAAATACTTCATTTCAAGGGCATACCATCCTTTTCGCCCGAACAATTCCGGTATGTGGAAAACGCCGACCCCATGAAATCGAAGCAGTTCGTTAAAGGCCTGGACCAGCTCATGGATGAAGGTGTGGCCCAAATGTTCACACGCCAAAGCGACGGGCGTCGTATCATCGGTACGGTAGGGCAGCTGCAATTTGAAGTCATCCAGCATCGTCTGGAAAGCGAGTACAGCGCCAAATGCCGCTACGAACCGGTCAACCTCTACAAAGCCTGCTGGGTAACTTCCGAAGACCCGAAGGCGATGCTTGAATTCCTCGATCGCCGCAAACGGGATATAGCCCGGGACAGCGAAGGCCAAACGGTTTTCCTGGCCGAAACGCCGTGGATTTTACAAACTGCCCAGGAGAATTTTCCTAAAATTCAATTCCATTTCACGTCGGACGTATAACCCGGGCCGCGCTGCCGGGAATGCTCAACGCAAAAGCACAAAAGCGCTGCGGTCAACACTTTGACCGGATAATTGTTTGTTTGCAAAACAACGGCTTATGCGCACTATTTACCGGATCCTTCTTGGCGCCATTCTGGTCGGCGGAGGCGCCGC
>JAKOXM010000627.1 GCA_029781095.1 Bacteroidota bacterium | reverse complement strand
CGGAACCGGCTGGACGCCTGCCGACGACAATGATTCCGGTGATAACTGGGGTTCGCAATCGGCAATTACAGGCGCAACGCTCAGTGGAAACGGAACAGCAGGAAACCCCCTTAACCTTGCTCAACAGGGAGCCGCTAACGGCCAGGTGCTCCGCTGGAATGGTTCTTCCTGGGGCCCCGCCACGCTTTCCGGCGACAATTGGGGCACCCAGGCTGCTGTTACAGGCACTACGCTGGACGGTGACGGAACAGTGGGCAGCCCTCTGGAACTTGCCTCACAAAGCGCATCCGCAGGCCAGGTGCTCAAATGGAACGGCTCGAGCTGGATACCCGGAAACGATGCAGTAGGCGGAACCGGCGATATTTACAATGCCGGCACCGGGATCAGCATAGGAGGCTCTTCCCCCAATTTCATTATCGATAACACAGGCGACCTGAGCAATACCAACGAATTACAGACGATCGGACTCGTCGGCAATCAGTTGACGCTTTCCGACGGCGGCGGTACCGTGACAATCCCGAATTATAACGGCGGAACCGGCATTAGTGTAGGCGGCTCGGCGCCCAATTTCGTGATTAATAATACCGGCGACCTCAGCAATACCAATGAATTGCAAACGATTGGACTCGTTGGCAACCAGCTGACGCTTTCCGATGGCGGCGGCACCGTGACACTTCCCTCGGGTAACAATTATAATGAGGGCACCGGTATCAACATCACTGGCTCGGCGCCTAATTTCGTTATCAATAACATCGGTGACCTGAGCAATACCAACGAAATTCAGGTGCTTAGTCTGGCCGGCTCCCAATTGTCGCTTTCGAATGGCGGCGGCGCGGTTACATTGCCTGCTGGCAATTCCTATACAGCCGGAACGGGCATAAGCATTACCGGTTCGGCGCCGAACTTTGTCGTCAATAATACCGGCGACCCGGATAGCGACCCGACAAATGAGCTTCAAACGCTTTCGCTCACAGGCCCGATACTCGAAATATCCGGCTCGGGAAGCACGGTCAATTTTACCGACCTCCTCACAAGCGCAGGATCGTACTGGATACTTGATAACGACAATATTTACAACTCCAATCCCAAAAATGTCCTCATCGGAACCAATGCCAGCACACATGGGAAATTGCAGGTAGAAAGCGACGGCGGCATCGCCGGGTATTTTAATTCAACCGCAGGGCCGGCGCTTGTTACGGGCGACGGGAATGTGGGTATCCGGAACCTGACACCCGGATTCCGGCTCGATGTAAACGGCGACGGGCACTTTCTGACCAAAGACGCTACTCCCCAGTTGACCATAGAGCAGGGAAGCGCCGACGTGGCAAGGATGTTGCTGAAAAACGGCGGAGCAGGCGGCTGGCAGATTTCCGGCGGCGGTGGCGGCAGCGCGAAATTCTCAATCGATTTTGTAGGCGGAACCGTTATTTCGCCGGTTCCAGCATTTACTTCCAATGCGACTTCAAACGTCGGCATAGGCGGCGTAAACGGCGGAACATCCAGGCTCAAGGTTTTTCAAAAAGACATTGGCTTGTCTCTGGAAAACACCGATAACAACCGCAGTTGGGATTTCTGGGTCAGTTCCGGCAACGGCGATCTGGTTCTGTACAACAGCCAACTGGGCCCCGGCGTACCCGCAGGCACATTTTCGGCTACCACAGGCATTTATCTCCCTTCCGATCGCCGCCTGAAGAAAGACATCGCGGCAATCCCGCTGGGCATTCTGGATAAAATCATGAAACTGCAACCGGTTTCCTACCATTACAATGTGGAGGATGAATCTGCCAAACGATCAATTGGATTCCTCGCGCAGGATGTGCAGGCCTTGTTCCCCGATCTGGTAGGTGTAAGTCCCGTTCGAAACGGACAGGGCGGCTATCTTTCACTTAATTACACCGGTTTCGGTGTTCTGGCGATCAAGGCCATCCAGGAACAGCAACAACAGATTGAAACACTGAAGAAAGAGAATATTTCCCTGGCAGAACGCCTGGAATCTTTGGAAAAGAGAGTGGAAAGACTGGAAAAATCCAAAGAATAAACAGAATTGGACTGGTAATTGCGATATCGGGCCACAGTAGCGAAAGGGGTCGCTGCTGTGGCTCTTTTTAAATTCACCTCCAGTTTTAATCGAGAAAACACAGTAATGTTCCGACCAATAAAGTTCGGGTTGCCGATCGCCATATTTTTGCTGATATGCCAATCTGCTACCGCGACCGTCATGCCGCCCGACACAGCCTATGTCAGGGATACCTTTTGTTCCAACCAGATTCTGCTTATCGGCAATCAGCTCTTCGATCCCTCCAACCCGGGCGGGACGGTAGTGCTTCCCGGCGCCGCTTCCGATGGAAGTGACAGTATCATCGTCGTAAATCTTGTATTCCGGCAACCTGTACACGTCTTTTTAAAGCAAAATCTGTGCATTGGCGATACGCTTTGGGTAAATGGCACAGCTTATCACGCCGGTTTTTACCTGGGACAGGAGACCGTGGAGGGTGGCGCTTCCAACGGGTGTGACAGCATCATTGATATCGACCTCAGTTTTTACCCGACTGTTCTGAATTATAACGCGACTATTTGCGAAGGGGATACCGTGTATATCAACGGCAATCCTTACAGCGCATTTCATCCGCAGGGAGAAGAGGTGATGCCCGGCGAAGGTGTTTCCGGATGCGACAGCATCATCCGGGTCAACCTCGAAGTGATCACACCACCCTACTATATCCTCCGGGATACGCTCTGTCCCGACGAATTCAGGATGATAAACGGACATCGCTACGACCGAAATACCAGAACAGGTCTTGAAATTTTAAAAGGAGCCGCTTCGTCCGGCTGTGATTCCCTGCTTTACCTGGATTTTAACTTCCGGGAACTTTGGGTTTATCTCGGCGAGGATAAAGAAATCGTGCAGGGCGATACGGTATGCATTGTGCCCCAATATAACCTGATCCCGCAAACCCTGGAGTGGTCCCCTGCCCCACCCTGTGCTGATCCCGACTGTCTGACGAATTGCATTCAGTTGCTTTCTTCGGTAAAATACACCCTGAAGGCAACGGATATATACGGTTGCACGGTTAGCGACGAGATTTTGATCTCTGTTTCCGACAAAAACAGGGTATTCGCGCCGAACGTATTCAATCCCGATGCCTCGTGGCCCAACAATCGTTTTTTCCTGAGCGCTGACAATGGCGTAGTCTCCATCAAACGGCTGCTTATCGCAGATCGCTGGGGCGAAACAATGTATGACAGGGAGGACATTGCGCCGGACGATCCGGATACCGGTTGGGATGGGATGTCGCGGGGAAAGACGGCACAGATTGGCGTTTATACCTTCTGGGCGCTAATAGAGCGGCTGGATGGCAGCAAATTTACCAAAGCGGGCACTTTCAGCCTCGTGCGATAATATTCGCCCGATGGACCGGGTGCCCGCTTTGGCCACAAGGGTTTATATGCGTTTGTATATATTTCCTTTTAACATCACGCGCTTTACAAGCGGATAATCCTCCCGGTCGGTGTTTTTAAAGATCACATCGATGTCTTTATAGACGTAACCGGCAAGTCCGGTGGTATCGAACACCACATCGATTGTCCCTTTTTGACCCGGTTTGATGGCGCCGCGCGTCCAGTCGACCTCCATGCAATTACAGACACTTACAATTTCTATTTCCAGATCCCGGCTTCCCGTGTTTTCGAATTCGTAATGCGCTTCGACCTGGTCTCCTTCCGCCACACCGGTAAACAGCATCACCTCATGCAGAAATTTCATCTCTGCATCCGCAGGGTTTGCCCATTCTTCCACGGGCGGAACAGTATCCGCGGTGCCGAAGGAAGATGTTAATTGTTTAAAAAAAAATCAGGATGAACGGATTGCTTGCCTCCCGGCGGCTGGCCTTTCTTGCCCGGCTCGCGTTTCTCAACGCGCTCGATGACAATGCTGGTCGGTCCGGAAAGTATCTTGAATTCCGTGCGGCGATTTACCTGATGTTGTTCTTCCGTGCATTCCACACCGTTGGCGCATTCATTGAGCAGTTTTGTTTCGCCATACCCTTTTGCGACGATTCTGTCGGCAGAAATGCCTTTAGCAACAATCCACGTTTTGGCGCTTTCGGCGCGTTTTTGCGATAATTCCATGTTGTACTGGTCATTGCCGCGCGCATCGGTGTGTGAAGACAATTCGATCTTCATGTCCGGGTATTTATTCAACAGATCGGTCAGATTCTGCAGATCCGGTTCGGCATCCGGCCGGATATCCCATTTGTTGAAGTCGTAGTAAATATTGCTCAGGCGGATCGGTTCGTTGATCCGGATGGTGTCGTATTCAGGCTCTCTGCGAAGCAGGCGTAAAGTCAGTTTTTTATCGACACTGGTAGATTTTTTGACACCCACGGTGTTAAAGTTCAGGGTATCGGGCACATAACCATCGCGGGTAGCGACCAGTTGATAGGACTTGTCCGGCAAAAGCGTAAAGCCAAAATCATTGGAAGCCGCGTTGGATTTTTCTTCGACCCGGGCCGGGTTTTTCTCCGTCACATCGTATACCTGAAGGGTGCAGCCAGTGAGCGGCTGGTTTTCCTTTTCACCTTTGCGTTTGAACCTGAATGTTTTGGCCATCAGGTCGACTTTTATACGTTCGATTTCCCAGGCATAAATATCATCGCAGCAGGTTTTGCTTTTCAGGTTATTGGGACCCGGGCGGTTGCTTACCAGAAAACCGCTCATGC
This sequence comes from Bacteroidota bacterium, assembly GCA_029781095.1. Lineage (GTDB taxonomy): Bacteria > Bacteroidota > Bacteroidia > Chitinophagales > Saprospiraceae > M3007. The sequence goes on along the minus strand of JAKOXM010000627.1, from coordinate 8,119 downwards.
CATCCGGCGCGCGCGTATAAAATTGATCGTCGACACTGGAATTGATGCCCAGGGGCATCATTTTGGGCGTACTCCAGACAGAGCCGTTCCACTGGCTTTCGAAAACATCCATGCCGCCGATGTTGGGCAGGCCATTGCTGCTAAAATAGAGTTTGCCATCCTGGTAGAACGGGCTCGCCTCATCGCCAGCCGTATTGATAACCTCGCCGAGGTTTACCGGTATTCCGAATACCCCGTCCGTTTTTTTAGGTGCGTAGTAGATGTCGTATCCGCCTTTGCCGCCCGGCATGTTGGCCACGAAAAAAAGTACTTTTTCGCCGAAAAGTTCGCCTTCGCAGGGATGTTTTGCGATGTAGTCGCCATTAACGCCCGTTACTTCACTGGCGGCTCCCCAGCCGTCAGATCCTTTAAGTGAATAGTATATTTTGCTTTCACCAATACTTTGTCCGCCTTCGGCAAACTGCACGCGTGTGAAATACATCGTTTTGCCGTCGGGCGCGATGCTTACATTGCCCTGGTGCCAGCCTTCCCGGTTGATCTGCTGGCCGAGTGGTGTAGGATCGCCAAATTCGGCGCCGCTTTTTGAAGACGTGTATACTTTCGAATACCAGTCGCCTTCTTTACCATCGATCACCACGACATCCTTTCCCTTCAGGGAAGTATAATACAATTCGCCGCCGCTGTATGATGGAGATGATTCGGTCTGCGGGCTGTTGGCCTTTTTGCCGATGTTGTTTACGAGCAGATTCTCGGGCTGCTTTGCTTTTTTTCCCAATTCGCATCCGGCAATCTCGAGTTTTGATGCCTTTACGAGGCCGGGGTCGGCAGCCAGATCGTTGATATACAGGTTGAACATGTCAATGGCTTCGGCATATTTGCCATTGTATTTCATGCTCATGGCATACCAGTATTTCATCTCGGGCAATTCATTTTTCCGGTCGCGGAGCACCAGGCGGCCAAAGGCGCGCTCTGCCTGCTGGTAGTCGCGCAAATCGTATTCCAGACGGGCAATTTTAACGGCGACGGCTTTGTCTTTGGTTTCGTCGTACACCTTATCATAGAGTTCAAGTGCCTCGTACGGATTGTTGGCAGCTTCCGCTTCTTCTGCAGACTTACGGTTGGCTTCCGGGGTGGATCGGTTGAGCGGCTGCGCTTTGACAACCGCAATCGAAATAACGCAGAGGGTTAGGAGGAAGACAAGTTTTTTCATATTACGAGAGGGTATTCGGTTTAGAAACGAGGACAAAGGACTTTCGGTTTAATAATGGCGGGTTTGTAAATGCGAATGATATAATTGGCTGCCAGTTCGAAACCGCCGCGGTAGTTGGTGGCGGTGTTGAAATCGGAGGTATTGATATCATATGCCAAACCCACCCGGAGGTCCTTGTATTTCATGCCTGCGATAGCCTGAATGGCATCGCGAAGCCGGTAGCCCACGCCAAAATTGAGTGTGATGTCTTTCTGGGGATCAAACAGGTAACCCAGCATACCCTGGATCTGAATCTCGTCGGCGCCGCCCATGCTTTGAAACTGGAAAGCCGGGTTCAGGGACCAGCGGTCGTCGAGGGCGGCGTTGAACTGCCCGTGGATGACCATCCTGCGTGGAATTTTTGTACTGCCGGGTGTCGGGTTCGTCGGAACAGGGCCGTTGGGGTCGGAAGAACCTGCGAGGCTATATTTGCCCTGGTTGATGTGGAACATGCCGAATCCGATATTAAAATCCATGCGCTTGTTCAATTTCGCCGTAAGGACGACGCCTCCGTCGATGTCCGTGTAATTTGCGTCATCTGCCACATTCCCTTCTTTACTGTTGCTTTGGCTGTACTGTCCCGACCCGTCGTATCCGTCTTCGTAGCGACGGTTGTCGCCCAGTTTGCGGCTGCCCTTCCCGTACTGGCCGCCGATTGACAATATTGTGTTGCCCTTTTTGTCAAATGCAAGGTGATAGGTGGCGCCGAGTTTGGTAGCGCTGTGTTTCAGACCGATTTCGCCGGCTTTATCCGAGAAAAACATCAGCCCGACGCCGATCCAGTCGCGCTTGCGGAAACCGCGAAAAATAGGCGCATCTGCCCAGACCGAAGGCGTTTTGTAACTGTCTGAACTGGTAAGGGCACTTGCCCACTGGCCGCGATAAATACCACCGATACGCACAGTACCCTCGAATTTGCCGTTCATGGCAGGATTCATGGTAAGAGGCGACATGTAAAACTGGGTAAAGTGGATATCCTGCGCACTGATACTGTTTGCAAGGAAAAGCGCAACCGAGAGATAGAGTAGTTTTCTAACGTGCATATTCAGTTTGTTTAGCAAAAAAGGGATTTGTCAGATAACACCGGCGCAAATTAGAGTAAAATTAGGAATCCATGCCTCCGCCAGGTACCGGAATTTGTTAAAAACAGTTTTTTGGTAGTTTACTGTCATTTAGGTATATTCAGTGCCGACAAAATTGCCGCTACCTGAATATCATTCATGCAGCGAAAGTGCTTTTGAGGACATTCCGCATAGCCTATCTTCGAACAGGGACGGCAGGCCAGCCCCGTCACTTCTACAGACGTGTTAATCGTTATTCCGGTTGGATAAAACGGAAACATTCCGAATTTTGGAACCGTATTGCCCCAGACCGATACAATTGGCTTTCTCAATGCTGCGGCAATGTGCATCAGCCCGGTATCGTGTGTCAGAACAACAGCCGCCTGCCGGATCACGGAAGCGGATTGGTGGAGGGAAAGCCGCCCACACAGATTGACAACATTTGGGCCAAGAATTGCTTTGCCCGCCTGTTCCTCCGCTTTACCACCCAGCAAGACAACGGGTTGGTCCATTTTCCGACAAATTTCCGCCGCTTTTTCTGTCGGAAGCCGTTTGGTTGCGTGTGTCGCACCCAGCACGAAGGCGATGAATTTCCCTTCCGAGAGCAAAGATGAATAATCGGAGAGGCAAACCTCCTCTTCCGGAGGGATAAAATAGTCAAGTCCGCATCCGTCGTATTGAACACCCAGGTGCCGCAGGGTGTCCATATACCGGTCGACGATATGAATATCCGGAAGCCGGTCAATACCAGTGTTTACCAGCAGCCATTTCCTGAAATTCAGTTTGTCGAATGACCTGAAAGGGCGAAGCAAAGCCCATTTTACGCGAAGGCTGCGTAAATTCCTGTGCAGATCGATGACGAGATCGTATTTGTTTGACCGCAGGGCAGGCAGCACCTCGGATATACTTTCCTTAAACGTGTACACCCGGTTTATGTACGGATTGGGCTCCAGAATGGGCTTAAAATGCTCTTTTGTCAGAAAATCCACTTCTGCATCCGCCTGCTTTTTCAGACATCGGACGACCGGCGTAGTGAGAACAATATCGCCGATGGATGAAAAACGCAGTACCAGTACTTTCATACAGCATTATTGAATCCGCCGTAACCGGAAGTTTTTGACGGGACGCAACACCAGCGGCACTTTTTCGATCACCACGGAATCGCTGTCGAGACCAAACCAGTTCTGCGGCGAAGCGGTGATGCTTTTAACGGCCAGGTAAACATTCATGACGATCTGTTCGAATACCGGCAAGTCGTTCTCGTGGGAAAGGAATTCCTGAATGATCACAAATTTGAAATCGCCGGTCGGCAGTTCGCCAAGACTGACGTGGTACCGGGATGCGATATTCACTTCGCCGTTTTCGATCAAATCTTCCACAACTTTTTTCAGGAACAGGTTCATGCGCTGTTCTACCCGGAAGCCAAGCCGGAAAGTGATTTTGTAAACGTCATCCGGCGCCAGCGCGTTGACTTTATATTCCATGGTGTAGGGCTCGTCCGTCACCTCGATGTGCACAAACCAGTAAATATCGGCCCGCTTCGGTTGTGTCTGCAGGATGGAATACAGTATCTTTTCTTCCACCTTTTTGGGAGATTTTGCCATGCTCAGGAAAACCAGGTTGGTTGCATATTTGGGCACATCCTCGTCATTGCTCAGGGAAATCAACTGGTCGATGTAATCATTGATCCTGACATTCTGGATAAACCGGTCCTTGATCTGTTTGGCAAGTACCCAAACATACATCAGGGAGAACAAGACGGAAGCTATTACGATCGTAATGAAACCACCGTCCTTGAATTTCAACAGGTTGGCCGTAAAAAACGCTCCTTCAAAACATAGATACCAGGCCAGAAAAGCCCAGATCAGCACGGATTTGACCCTGTTCATGACAAAAAAATTGGAAAGCAATATCGTAGACATCAGCATTGTGATGGTCACAGACAGGCCGTATGCGGCTTCCATGAATTTACTTTCCTTGAAATAAATCGTCACAAACACACAACCCGCCCAGAGGAGTGAATTCACGGCGGGAACATACAATTGTCCCTTCAGGTGTGTCGGGAATACCACGGTGAGTTTGGGTAACAGTCCGAGGCGGATGGCTTCACTCACCAGTGTGAACGAGCCTGAAATCATGGCCTGGCTGGCTATAATGGCAGCCATGGTGGCCACTGTAATACCGATTGGCAAAAACCACCGGGGCATAACGCCGTAAAACGGGTTCAGCGCTTCGTCGCCGACCAGCGGAAGCGGATGCCCCTCAAATTGAAGGCACCACGCAGCCTGCCCCAGGTAGTTTAATACGAGGCAGGTTTTAACAAATACCCAGCTCACCCTGATATTTTGCTTTCCGCAGTGCCCGAGATCGGCGTAGAGGGCTTCAGCGCCCGTCGTGCAGAGAAAAACAGCGCCCATCAACACGAGGGCATGCTGATGGTGAATCAGCATTTTTACGGCGTGCACAGGGTTCAACGCACCCAGAACCGGCAAATGGCCGAATACCTCAATGGAGCCGAGGATACCAAGCATGGTAAACCAGATCAGCATCACCGGGCCAAAAAGCCGTCCGACCGCTGCAGTGCCAAATTGCTGGAACAGGAATAACCCGGAAATAATACCTATCGTAATTTGCACGGTGGGTATATGAATATGATGCAGGCTCTCAACGGTCTGCAAACCCTCAATTGCCGAGGAAACGGAGATCGGCGGGGTAATCATACCTTCCGATAACACGGCGCTTCCTCCGATCATTGCCGGAAAAAGCAGCCACTTGCGGCGACGGCGCACAAGGGTATAAAGCGAAAAAATGCCTCCTTCACCGTTGTTGTCTGCACGCAATACCAGTGTGACGTATTTGAAGGTCGTTTGTATGGTAAGTGTCCAGAAGACAAGCGAAACAGCGCCCAGGATAGTTTCTCTTTCCACCGGACCTGATCCGGCGATGGCCCTCATAACATACAAAGGTGAAGTACCTATGTCGCCATAAATAATACCCAGGGTTATAATCAAGCCTGCCATCGTCAGCCGATGGTGGCTTCCATGTTGTTCCGTATTGGGGGACATTTTCCGGTAACTTTTGTCGGCAGGCTATGACGGATTTTTTTCCGAAATATCCAGCAAATGCTTCAATATCAATTATTTATTCGTCAACACAAGGTACTCCCACGGTTTCAGGTTGAGAGTCATGTCTTTTGTGACCTGTACGGTGCTTTCACCGAAAAGATTGGCATACGCGCCTTGCATTTCACTGTCAAGTCCCAGGTTAACGGTCTTGCTTTGCTTGCCCAGGTTTATGATAACAATTACGCGATCGCCTTCTTTTTCACGGGTAAATGCATAAACGGAATCATCGGCATCCGTCCCTATTTTCACAAGTTCGCCGCCGTGTTGACCCGACCAAATCGCCCTGTTGACATGACGAAGTCCGCAAAGTTTCTGGAAAAATTCCTTTTTGGCGTATTTTTTCCAGCGAATCGGATCTTTTTCGTAAAAATTTAACCGTTGCGACAATCCGTCTTCCTGTCCGTTGTAGATCATCGGGATGCCCTGCCAGGTAAACATCAGCACGTTGAAAGCATCGGCAGAGGCGCCATACAACTGGCTTTCGGTTCCATTATGCGAGTTCTCGTCGTGGTTCTGCGTGAAATATAACTGATAATACCATTCCGGGTAAAAGTCGTTCAGATAGTCGAGCAGAGTATCGAGTGAGCGGGCGTCCTGTTTGCCGGCACCGATGTCTTTTGTGATATCCTTCCATTTCCAGCCGTAGTTTGCATTAAAACAGGACCGGAAATGTTTCGGCTCATCCTGCCATTCGGCAAGCATAAATACCTGTTTGACGGAGTCGAGGGCCGGACGCGCTTCTTCCCAGAATTCATTGGGCACCAGACCTGCCATATCCACCCGGAAGCCGTCAGCATCGCATGTTTTCAGCCAAAACTGCATGGCATCTATCATGGCGCGCCGGGTCGCGGGATTCGAGTAGTCCAGATCGCACACATCGGTCCAGTCGGTAATCGGTTCACCGTGCTCGTTGAGCGGCACCGTGAAGTCGCCGTTATATCGGGTGTAATATTCCGGATGGCTTTTTTTCCATTCGGCATCCCAGGAGGTGTGGTTGGGTACCCAGTCGAGGATGACTTTCAGTCCGGTTTTATGGGCTTCCCCTATGAGGTTTTTCAGGTCGCCGGCAGTTCCGAAATCAGGATTTACGGCATAGTAGTCCTGAACCGAATAGGGGCTTCCCAGCCTCCCCTTTCGCCGTTCGCGGCCGATCGGGTGTATCGGCATGAGCCACAAGATATCAACACCCAGTTCCTTCAGGCGCGGAAGTTGTTTTTGAACGCCAATAAAATTGCCTTCTTTTGAGAATTGCCTGATGTTGCATTCATACAATACGGCGTTTTTGGCCCATTCAGGTTCGCCGGGTCGGTCGCTTTTCGGAGGAGCAGGGGCGGCGGCTGGTTGTTGCACGGCTGGAGTGGATGGATTTTGACAGGAGAAAAAAACCACCGTTAGAGTCATCAGGAACAGATTTCTCATATCAGATCATTTTGACTGGTTCCGGGCGCCTAGTTTTCCGGGGGCGGTGTCCCGGATCCTACTACCCTGACTTGAATACCGGTGACATTGAGAGCCGTATTTCCCTTCCAGATCATTAAAAACCCGCGGTCGGTCACGTGCCAGGTATTATTGATATAGGGGTCTTTGCAAGACAGGTAAATTTCATTTTTGTCTTCATCCCAGTTCCAGCGTCCGGTGTCTACAACCTTGTTTTTGATCAGAATATCGAAAGTCTGGTCTTCGCGGAAGTGCAGCCATTTGCCTTGATAATGAAGGTGGACCAAAGTATCACTCGGCTGGTAAGCCATGCTCAAATTCCACCAGCCGCTGCTGAGATAAGCCTTATGGCTGGCCGTGGCGCGGGGTAAAGCATCGATCGGCACCTCTACCCTTGCCGGAGGAGCGGATACCTGCACCGTCGGAGCGGAATCCGGATTTTCGCTGTGGAAAACATGCGATGCTTTCCAGCCATAGCCACTTGACTCGTCTTCCTGTGGCTGGGCGGCGGTTTCGGCGAGATTTGCGGGTGTCACAGTGGTTTTCTGCAGGTTTTTGCAGGTGAGATAACCGAGGCAAACGACAAGCGCTCCCAGTAAAATATTAATTCTCATATATATAAAACGTTTTGCAATTCCACAATTTATGAATGCGATACCATCGATTCTGAAAACCGGGCGAGCAAACCTGAATACGTCTGGTCTTCAAACCCCGGAATAACAAAATGCGCCAGGGGAAGATATTCCGGGTTGCCGATGCCAATCACATGAAACCCGCCTGCCAGTCCGGCCTGTACCCCCAAAGCGGCGTCTTCAAAGATGACGCACTCGGAGGGATGCATGCCAATTGCCTGCGCTGCAAGCATGTAACACTCGGGGTCAGGTATTGCCTTTCTGGTACTGTTTCCGTCAATGATAGCGTCGAAAAATGTTTCCATTCTGGTAGACCGGAGCACCTGGCGGGCACTTTTTGAGGCCGATGCCAGTGCAATTTTCATGCCTGCCTCCCTCGCCTGACGCATAAAATGTAAAACACCGGGGAGCAGGTCCCCCGGCTTGAGATTCGAAATCAGGGCTACATACCAGTTGTTTTTTACATCGGACCAATGCAGTTTTTCAGCCTCCGTCATGTAAATATCGCCCCATTCGAGTATCTTTTCCAGACTTGCCATACGGCTTAGTCCGCGTAACTCTTCGTGCTGCACAGCCGAAAAGTCAAAGCCCAGTTGGTTGGCCAGCCTCCTCCAG
>JAKOXM010000813.1 GCA_029781095.1 Bacteroidota bacterium | reverse complement strand
CCAGCAGGTAGAGGGCTTCGAGTTGCTCTTCCATGGTCATAGCTTTGCCGGAAGCGCCGGCCAGGGTGCTTTCCAGGGCTTTGGAGAGGAATACGGAAAGTGCCTCTGTGCCCGTATTGCCCAAAACAACTGCAATTCCTTCGACTTCATCCCGGGGCAATTTGCCGACAGCACCGTTAGAGGCCATGACAAAACGTGTGTAGAGCAAGGTTCGGTCAGGAACTGCCATTTGGGTGGCTAATGCGGGCGTGGGCAACAATATCCAGCCAGCCTGTTCTTTCAAATATTGTTCGATCTCATTGGTCGGAATATTTTTGACGAGGTTGTCGTAAAACTCATCGGCAGTGTCGCTGTACCAGCCTATAATATTATATTCAATCTGACCAATATTCTCTGCGATTTCCGGGTCGTGAAAACCGAATACACTATGGCAATTGGGGTAAAATGCGGCAAAACTCGGCTCACCGTACCCGACGGTCGTGAGCCTGGGGTAATACTCGGTGGGAAGGGTCGATGGCGTGTCGCTGAGCGGGTTGGGAATATCGGCCGGCGGATAATTGACGGCATCAATCTTGCGGCCCATGTACCGAAAGGGTTGCTTTCCACTCTCCGGATCGGTGACAGGCACCGGCACTGTAATGCTTTCCCGGCGGGCAACCCGGATCGGATCGTCTTCCGGCATTGCCAGGATGTATTTTTCCTCCGGAAACAGGTAATCGCTCTCGATCACCCATGATTTTTCTGCACCGAGCCCCCTTCGGGTCACCAGCCAACGGTTGGGCACCACGGGGAATTCCGTTCTTCCGTTATCCAGGTGTGTGCCCCGGTTAAGGGCGTCGGGCAGTGCCCAATGCAGGTGCAAACCTTTTTTCAGGCGCAGATTCTGGTCCTGCAGCGGCTGCGACACAATGCTCTCGCTGATGTTGGCCACATCGGCATTTACGTCACGCGTTCCATTGAAGTAAGGGAGGCGGGAAAAGTCCGCCGAAGCTTCTGTCACCAGGGTATCTTCTGACAGAAATAGGCCATCCGTCTGGATGGGTACCAGCAGTAACGTTTTCATCGATCCGAAGGTGGTTTAAAGTTTTTCTCTTAAGTAACCGGTCGCAATCTATTAATTTTTCTCATTGAATTGGAAATAAATATAAAAATTAAGTATATAATTTTAAATACACATAAAATTACTGCTTTTATTCTGCGATATTTAAAATGCCGAATTTAAATATCGATATTTTCAGTGCTCGTTTTACCTGTTCATTTCCCGTAAAATAGCGTTCGGAGATCATGTTTTCTTTCTGAACCAGGCTGTCAAACCGGCCATCATATCATCGAACGTATCGTAATCCTTCCGGAAGCTGATACCAAATCCGTATCGCGCCCGGCGTTGCCCGCCGGCGATATCCGGTTCCGTTCGCTGGTATACTTTAAGCCGCCATTGCCGGTTCTCGGTTAGTTGTATTTCGACCGTCACGTCCTCGCCCAGAAAACCGTCCTGAACGGTGGTGCCCGGTCGACCCAATCCAAACTGCGAACCAAACTGAATAGTCACGCGGTCGTTGGCGAAACCGCCGCTGAGACGGACCTGTAGCTCGCGACCGATCTGGCTGATGTTCGGCTGGCTGGGATCGTTCAGTACATTTTGATATTCATTGTAGGCAATGTCAAAGTCTATGCTGGACACAGCTCCGCCAAACCACTCGGCCGCCAGCCCCGTGAGGTAATTCGAGAGCTGGTTACTCAAGACCTGTGTCAGGGTATTGAATGCCGAAGCCAGGTAATTGGAGTTTTGTATGAATGTTCCGCTGTTGGAAGGCAAAAAAGAACCCACGACAACGAGGCCGAAAACCTGCCGGTTGAGCTCGTTCTGGTCGGATCGAAGAAGACGCAACTTGTTCTCCGCCAATGATTTAAGTTGACTTGAAATATTCGGGAAATCGAGGTCGAACGTAATGTTCGGCTTGAGCAGGTCCCCTTTCAGGTGCATCGTAACCACGACTCTGGTCGCTTTGCCTGCTTCCGTCGTGACAGAGGGCAGAAGTTCCACCTCGTCGCGCAGGAAATTGTACAGCGATGTATTTTCCTCGTAAGTGGCATCGAGGCTGATCTGGGCGCCGTACGGATCGCCGTACCAGTTGACCGTGCCGCCTTCGACAACGGTAAAGGGCTTATTGACCCAGTTGAGCAAGGTGAACAGGTATTCGCCTTTTTTTATGCGATAGCCGCCGTACATTTTGAACTCCCCTTCCCGGTTGATGGTCAGGGTAATATCGCCCTCTCCCCTACCCTTAATGATGTCGCCGGCTTTCTCATCGAAAATCAATTGAATCTCGGCGTCTTCCGTAACCGACAGGTTCATCTCCAGGTTGAGCCCTTTTATTTCATCGACAATAAAACTATTTGTTTTGTTTGTCGAAAGCGTATCTTGTAATTTACTCCTGAATTTGATAAAGTCTGTCTTCGGCGCATCTGTCACCGATGTAATGGGTATATAAAGTCGTGTATCGCGCCCGGTGGTGGCGTCAATGATAATATTGGTACGGCTGAACGATCCGCTGAAGGTCGCCTTGAATTTGCCGATGCCCTGGCCGTAGTACAAAGAATTGTCTTCAGGCAAGGTATTCAGGACCATAAAGTCATAATTTGTTGACTCTATTTCGCAATTCAGGGTCCAGTTTTTAAAGTGGTCGTGTTTCAGTCCGCCCCTGATCAGGGCCATATTCTTTTGGGAAGCATCCCAGATGGTATCTCCATCCGCCCATATCTTGTACTCGGACAAGGCTATCTTCTGGTTGTGCAGATGGTACATGGTTTTCAGGTAGTCCAGTTGAAACTGGCCCTCCGGGATACGGGCTTCGCCATCCACAACAATCCGGTTAAAGGTTCCGCTCAGCGTAGCATCGGCGTTTAACCGGCCTGATGTTTTGGAGATACCCGGCACAAACGTTTCCAGTACAACCAGAGGGAAACCGTTGGCATGGACGGCTGAATAAAATTCACCGGGTTTAATGGCAATCTCTTCGGGCAATTCAACGGTTTGAGGTTCTTTACCCGAAGGAAGCCATGCGCCGGTAAAACGAAGCGTCGGTTCTTCGATGCCTTTTTGGGTTACAAAGCGCCACTGGATCGGCGCCTCCAGATTGGCCGTTTGGGCAAAACCATAAAAACTGCCGTAGGATCTTTCCTTCAAAAAAAGTTCTTCCACCTCGATATTCGTCTCGATACCACGCAATTGATAGAGTTCCAGAATACTCAAATCAATTGCCGAAATACGACCATGAATATTCAGTGTGGTATCCGACACGAAATTGTTCAGGAAATCCAGATTGAAGTTGGCGGATGACAGGCGCAGTCCGCGGCCATTTGGCGTGCCATCCAGGTTTATCCGGAGGTTTCCGCTCATCATGTCAAAATTGCGCGGTTCGAAGTAGTCCTTTCCAAAGCGAATGTAATTGTCCTCATCCATGTACCAATTGGTGTTGAACAGGGCAATTTCAGAGGCATTGAACTTGATCTGCCACAGGGAATCAACGGTAGTAAGGACGCCGTCGAGGTTGACGCTTTCCACAATGGATGTCGAGTCTTTCGAGTCTATTTGAAAGCGGAGTTCATCCTGGGTAAGGTAGCCGGCCAACCCGATCGGGGCCAAAACATACTTTCCGGACAGGATGGTTTGCGGTATGCGTATGCTGTAATCCGTGGTATCCGGCTCGCCGTGCCAGTACAATCCCGCCTCCCTGATTTCAACGCCGTCAAAACGCAAACGGGGCGCCAGTAACATGAGTTGGGAATATCCTTTGTCGGCTACCACCCAGGCATTGGCTTCTATATCGCGCAACGTATCGAGCGCCGGCAAAAACAGGCTGGTAAGGCCGTAAGTATCCTTGATATGAAGCCGCAGCGAGTAGTTGTCTCTTAAAATGCTCGAATCGGCAGGCGGCAACCCCAGACGTCCGGCAATTGCCGGATGTTGCCTGCTGATCAATTGCAGGAAATTTGCCGGTATGGCACTCAAACTGTAAGTGCCCGACAATTCCGCATCCAGCACATCCGAGTTGATCCTGAATACACGCGATCCGTCGGGATTGTAATCCGATAAAAAACTGATGGAGTCGATCCGGTGCGTTCGTTCGTGATCCTGGAGAATCCTGAAGTCGCGCAACAGCAGCGAACCGGTAAGGTCGTCCAGGGTTCGGGCGCGCAAATTGATACGCTCGATATTGCCGGAAAGAATCCAGTCTTCATCCATCAGGTGCAGCGCCCCCAGGTCCAGCCGGTTTACATCGGCTTTAAAATCGAAAACGGTGATGCTGTCCTTCAGATCGATATCGCCTTTAAAACCGAATTTAATATTTTCGTCATCTACTCCGAGGTCGCCGTGAAAAACATAATTCCGGAATTGGCCATTCAACGTAATATTCTGATAATCATATCCGCGGAAGGAAAAAGTGTCCACACTTCCCGCCAAAATGGTATTCATGGTGCGCAGCGACAAGCCCTTGGAGGGTTCCTCTATTTTGACCCGGAACGTCGTTTTCCCAAAATCGGAATTACCCGTCCATGCAGCAAGGTCAAAATCCTTCATGTACAGGTTACCCGCGTAGGAGGCCTCTTCCTTCCCTTTTGACAAATCGAGTTCCATATCGAGTCGTCCTGCGCCTATATCCGTTCTTATATTGCCATACAGGATGTGAATATTGCCAAAAATGACGTCATATTTGCCCGTAAAGCCGATGTTACCAAGTTTGTAAAAATAATCCGGCGCCGAAAAGCCCGGTATTATGCGACTGATGGTGCGCAGGTTGGAGTGCAGGTTGTCAAAATTGAATCCCAATTTCATCAGGTCCTTTTCGCCTGCCAGTCCGTCGCCTATGAAACTCCCCTGCATATAGGTATTCGCATCGATCTTGATATCGAGGTTCTTGCCCCGCAGGTTGTTGATGCTGCCGGTCACCACCCCGGATATTTCGGCAAGTTCTTCCCGGTTCTGGGCAAAGAACTTGTTATCGGCCAGCCCTTCGCTGAAATGATTGATATCTGCAATCCGGACCTTCGAGCCTTTGGCCAGGCGGATTTCCATACGCACATTGTCATTGAAATGCTTGAAATCGGTATAGTGCTGATAATGGAAGGCTATCGTATCGCCCAGCGAAGAATAAGGCGTCTCCAGCCTTGTGTCATAAAGCCCGATCAAAGTGTCGCACACCATGACCCGGGCGGCTTCCATGTGGCTTAGTTGAATACCGCAGCGTTCCTTGGCCGCAAGGTTCCGCAAAATGCCGTAAAAGACGAGGTCATCGTCAAACCTGACACTATCTGCCTGAAAACTAATATCCTGTACCCGCATGTGGTTGTAGTCAATCACATCGGGAAGCGAAACGTAATTGGGCGAGTCGCCGAACTTATCCAGTTGAAACCGTCCGTCCGTCAGGGAAAAATGGTCGACGATAAAGCGCATGGGTTCCTGAGGCAAGGCGATTTTCATCGAATCGATGGCGGAAGAAATTGTCTTCGCGACCGGCCGGATCCGGGGTGGTAGCGGATGCCCGGGTCGGTCCACTATGGAAAACGAAAAGCCGTTGATGTCTGCCGAACGAACGTCAATAATTTTGGAGGGCAGGTCGAGGTTGTTTACCCGGATCGTGGCCGAAGGCACATGAAAAACCATGCGCTGGCCTTTCATTTCGTCGTCTTTCAGGAAGGTCACGTCGCGCAGGCGGAGGTTCTGAACCCGAACGGAAAAGGGTTTCGGCTTTTTGGGCGGTTTTTGAGGCGAGGTGGAAAAATAGTCGATCAAAAACTGCACATTGTAGTCATATTCTCCTTCGGCGCGGCG